>DAOUAY010000682.1:0-4849 GCA_034432995.1 Anaerolineae bacterium
TGAGCACGAGCACCAGCGTCGCCAATCCGGTCGTCCATCGTTTCACTTGTGCGTTCATTCCTATTCCTCCACGAGCGATCAGCTATCAGCTCTCAGCTATCAGCTCTCAGCATTTGAAAGCTGACCGCTGACGGCTGACGGCTGAAAGCTAGTGCGCTGAAATCGGCTCCATCGGGGCCATACTCGCCAACAATCGTTTCGCCCCGATCCCATTGGTAAAGAGGACGGTGACCATTTCACTGCGCCCGTCCAACTGGCTTTCCAAAACAATGCCTTCGCCGTAGTGCGTGTGTCGCACGCGCTGGCCCTGGCGATATTGCAACTGCGGCGCGGGGGCCGGCGTGCGCTCAGTCTTGCGCGCGCCCGGCGTCTGCACGGCTGAATCCTGCCAACTCACGCCCCAACTGCGCGCGCCTGAACCTGTCGTGACGGTTGCCTTCTTCTGCGCGCGGCGCGGGCGGTCGAGGACGGTGTCCGGCAGATCGCTCAAAAACCGTGAGGGCGCGGAAGGGTCGCCGCTGTTGCCGTACTGTCCCCAGCTCCGGCGGAAGGCATAGCTGAGGTAGAGACGCTTTTCGGCGCGCGTCATCCCCACGTAGAGCAAACGCCGTTCCTCGGCCACCTGCTGCGGTGAATCCAGCGAACGGCTGTGCGGCAGCAGCCCTTCTTCCAGCCCCGTGAGAAAGACAACCGGGTATTCCAGCCCCTTGGCGCTGTGCAGGGTGAGCAGCGTGACCGCGCGGACCTCTTCGCCGAGTTCGTCGATGTCGGCGACCAGCGCCACGTCGGTGAGGAATTCGGGCAGGGTGATGCCCGGCGCGTCGGCGACGACGGCGCGCAGCGCCTGGATGTTCTCCCAGCGCGATTCGCCGTCATCGGAGCCATCGCGGACGTGGCCTTCGTAGCCGGTATCCGCGAGGATGGCATCCAGCAGTTGCGCCACGCTTACCTCGGTGCGGAGCTGCTGCCAGCGCATCACCAGCCCGACGAAGCCCTTCAAGGCTTGCGCGGCGCGGTTGGCGAGCGCGCCTTGCTCCAGTACGTGCAGCGCGCCTGCATAGCGGCTGCCGGCAATGGCGTTCGCGGCCTCGCCCACGACTTCCAACGTGCGCGCGCCGAGTCCACGCGGCGGGACGTTGACCACGCGCGCGAAGCTGACGTCGTCATCTGGCGTCTGCGCCAGGCGCAAGTAGGCCAGCACGTCCTTGATTTCCTTGCGGGCGTAGAAGCGCGTCGCGCCGATGAGGCGGTAGGGGATGCCGTAGCGCACGCAGGTCTCTTCCAGCGCGCGGGATTGGGCGTTGGTGCGGTACATCACGGCGATGTCGCTGTAGGCGTAGCCGGAGCGCGCCAGCGTCATAATCTCGCGGACGACGTAGTCGGCCTCTTCGCGCTCGTCGTAGGCTTCGTGGAGCGTAATCCGGTCGCCGCCGCGCCCGCGCGTGAAGAGGCGCTTGGGCGTGCGGTCGGCGTTGTGGGCGATGACCGCCTGCGCTCCGTCGAGGATCACCTGCGTGGAGCGGTAGTTCTCCTCCAGCAGGTGTTGTTGCAATTCGGGGAAATCCTGGCGCAGCCGCTGGATATTGCGGTAGTCGGCCCCGCGCCACGAGTAGATGGACTGGTCTTCGTCGGCGACGACGTAGAGGCTGCGGTGTTCCTGCGCCAGCAATTGGAGGATGACGTACTGGGCCATGTTGGTGTCCTGGAATTCGTCCACCAGCAGGTAGCGGTAGCGTCCGCGGTATTTGTCGCGCACCATGTCGTCGTTCCGTAGCAATTTTGCCGTCTCCATGAGCAGGTCGTCGAAATCGAGGCCGTCGTTTTTGCGCAATGTGTCTTGATAGCGCAGGTAAGCCCGCTTGACGACCTCGTCGTAGTAGGTTTGCACGGGATAGGCGCCGGGCGGGATCAACTCGTTCTTGGCGGCGGAGATGGCGTTGAGCAGGGCGGGGGGACGATAGCGTTTGTCGTCCAAGCTCAAGTCTTTGACCACCTGCTTCATCACGCTGAGCTGATCGTCGGTGTCGAAGATCAGATAGTTGCTGGAAAGGCCGGCGGCCTCGGCCTCGCGGCGCAGGATGCGCGCGCAGGCAGCGTGGAACGTGCCGATGGTGAGTGACTTGGCGGAGTCGTCGCCGAGCATCTTATCGAGGCGGGCGCGCATCTCGCGGGCGGCCTTGTTGGTGAAGGTGACGGCGAGGACGTGCCACGGCGCGACGCGCGTCTCCGCCAGCATCCAGGCGATGCGGTGGGTGAGCACGCGCGTCTTGCCGGACCCCGGCCCGGCGAGCACCAACACGGGGCCGTTGGGTGCAGCGACGGCGGCCTGTTGTTGCGCGTTGAGTGCCTGCAAGAGCGGATGGGTGTGTGTGTTCATCGTTTTTCATTCTACCGCATAAACGAGGCTTTGCAACACTTCGGCGCGTCAAATGCGCTTGACCCTTCACTCGTTCCCTTTATACTTAAGGTTTGTAAAAATATAACTTCCCGAGTCCACTTTCCCGGAAGCTGCGCTTGAACATGCGGCGGCACTTGAAAAATGCCTTGATTGAGCTATGGCCAGCTTCCGGGAACGTCGCGGTCAGGCACTTATTCTTTTAAATGAAAGCAGAGCCTTATCGATGAATTTCACTATCAAGCAGCAAAAGCCAGGTTCGATCATGCTTCGATCTGCCAATCCTACCTTCGATGAAGGTCTGGCGTTTGCCTGTTACCTCGATCAGGCATTCGAGGGTCTCTTCCGTTTGATGCTGGGGCCACGCGCTGAAGATATCGTCGCTACAGCGTACACTCAACCTGATCACGCCTTCTCCAACCAGAACACAATCTTCGCCGAATGTGACGAGACCATCGTTGGCATGGCAACAGGCTACACGACTGAACAGCATCGCCGTTGGTCGAATCAGCCATTGAAACAGGCGGCCAGTCACCATGCTTTGGGAAAAGTGGGTGTGACCCTGCTCTGTTTACGCCTTCGATTTCTGGGCACTCATACGGACGGTGATTTCTATCTCCAGGCTATTGCAACTAAAGAAGCGTTTCGCGGTCAGGGTATTGGATCGGCTTTGCTGGACGGTATTGAGGCTCGGGCGCGGGCTAGTGGAGCAACCCGGCTCGTCCTTGATGCCTCCGCCAGGAATAAGGGCGCACTTAGATTCTATGAGCGTCACGGAATGGCTGTCGTATCGAAGGAAACCGCATTTCCATTTGTGCCACGCTTCATTGTTCAGATGACGAAATCGCTCTGAGCGCAAGTCTGGCGCCAGGCTCAACCAACCGTTTTATGGAGGTGTTATCTTATGAATCAACAAGATAGGGCTTACGCGGAAGAGCGGGCCTTGATCGAGGACCTGCAAGCGCGCTATATGTTTGCGCTCGATTTCGGCGATATCGACAAGTACGTCGCCACCTTTACGGAAGATGGCGTACTCGATATCGGTGCGGGCGAATGGCGTGGGCGTGAGACGATCAAACAGCGTCTGTTGGCCATCCCGAAACAGGAAGAACCGGCGACATCCCCGGATGCCCTGCCCTTGCGGCCGGCCAGCGGACGGCACAACATCACAAATATCGTGCTGAAGATCGAGGGGGACAGGGCCTGGGGCAGGGCATACTGGCTTCACGTGGGGAACCGGAACCCGGAACGCCGTGCTGTGCTCAATTCGTATGGGCACTACGAGGATGAGCTGGTCAAGGTGAATAGCGAATGGCTATTCAGCAAGCGCAAGATCTACAACGAGCAGGAGGCTCCCTGGGCCTGGCAGGGCGGCAATCCGTGTTGGTAGTTGGTCGCATGGCGACGCGGGATGATGGAGATTAAGCCTCAAGTCGGGCAATTGCTTGCGCATTCAGGCGTCCCTACGGGACGGTTGGCAGGCGCTAAAGCACCTGCCAACATTCAAGCGTCCCGATGGGACGCGAGGCCGCGCCGCGTAGCGGCGGATTGAATGGAGGCAGGCTATTGATGGCCTGCCAGAGCCGATGAGATGATTGCCCGTCCCGTAGGGACAGTTGACCCGGAGGCAGGTTGTTCACAGCCTGCCGCGCCACGTAGTGGTGGTTGAATTTCATCCAAGGAGGGAAGCCCATGGCAAATACCTATACTGCGCTCCATTACCATTTTGTCTATAGCACCAAGCACCGCGCGCCCTATTTAACGCAAGACATTGAGCAGCGCGTGTGGGCGTACACCGGCGGCGTCGCGCGAAAACATGGGATGATTGCGCTGCAAGTCGGAGGATTCGACGATCACATCCACGCGCTGGTGTCGGCCCCGCCGACACTGTCACCTAGTCAAATCGCTCAATACCTCAAAGGTGATTCCTCCAAATGGATTCACGAGACATTCCCGGAATTGCAGCAAACATTTGCCTGGCAACAAGGCTACGGCGCATTCACCGTCAGCAAATCGGGGCTGGATGCGGTGGTCAAGTATATTCAGAGACAACGCGAACATCATCAGCAAAGGAATTTCCAGGAAGAATATCGAGACTTCTTGCAAAGACATGGGGTTGAGTATGATGAACAGTATGTGTGGGGCTGAGCATCGGGCAGGCAGCGGCAGGCGTGGCAGGCGTGGCAGGCGTGGCAGGCGTGGCAGGCGCTGAAGCACCTGCCGACACTCAGCCGTCCCTACGGGACGGGGAAGAGGGAGAGAGGACACTTTCGCAGGCCGTAAACGACCTGCTTACATTCAGACGCCGCTACGCGGCGAACCTCTGCTGCGTCCTGCGTCCCATAGGGACGAGTGAATGATAGGCGGGTCATTCATGTCCTGCCGCCGTCCCTTAGGGACGTGTGAATGATAGGCGGGTCATTCATGGCCTGCCGCCGTCCCATAGGGACGAGT
>DAOUAY010000683.1:0-1829 GCA_034432995.1 Anaerolineae bacterium
CCGGGGGTGAAGGCGCGGGCGCGCCCGATTTCGTGGGTTTCGACCGCCAGCGAGGCGTTGACTTTATACATACCGAGTTTGCGGTCGTAGAGATCGCCAGCTTTGACGCGCTTGTGCAGGGCGCGGGCTTGCGCCGGATCAGACGTCAGCTTGAGCGCGTGGACGATGCCTTCCAGGTACAGCGGCAGAGCGCGCGGCTCGAAGCGCGTCACTGCGACGTAGGGGCGGCCTTGTGGGTCGGCGGCGTCGAGCAGTTTGTAGTCTGTCGCGGTGTAGGCGAAGTAGGTGGGCGGCAGGCCGTCGTTCAGCGCCAGAGCGCGGTGGATGCCGGCCTCTATTTTGCTACCAAAAGCGACGAGGGTGGGGAATAGCGCGCTGAAGGCTACCGTGACCGTTTCGCCGTCAATGCCGAATCGCACCTGCTCGCGGTAGGTTTCGCGGGCGGTTGCGACAGCGTCCCAGTAGGCGTAGTCGCGGTCGGCGTCTTTGGATTGTGCCCCCGTCGGCGGGGACGCCCATTGCCGGTATGCCTGCAAGAGCGCGTCCAGCAACGCCGACTGCTCGCGCGGGATGGCGACTTTTTCAGTGGGGAATTCCGACATAGCCTGAAGCAGAAAACCCAACAGTCGCATCAGCTCGAGCGTCTCGCACAGCGACGAGCCGAACAGCCCCGGCAGGCCGTTGAGCGCGTCGCACCACCCCGGCTTGCCGGCTTCCATTTCGACGCCCATGCCCAACGGGTCGAGTGTGGCGAATTTGGTCAGCGCCAGCGTCAGCAGCTTCTCGAAAACCGTCGCCCGGTACACGTCGCCGTGGCCGTGCGCTGTCCGCAGCAGGTTGGGGGAGTTCGTGCGAGAGGCAACCAACGCCGCCTTCTCCTCGTCCTCCAAAATCGCGCCGTATTGACGGACTTTGTTTTCGCCTGCCAGCACGTATTTCTTGCTGCGCGGTTGGACGAAAACAGGGCTGTCGAAGTAGGGGAGGCTGGTGCCGAACAGGAGCGCGTGCTTTTTGTCGGGATAAACGGCCAGATAAGTTTCGATAAGATCAAGATTGTAGAACCAGTGGTCGATCCAGTAGCCTTCGCCGAACGTGGCCTCGAAGTGCTGTTCGGCATGGGTGAGCGCCGCCGCGATGAAGGCTTCCGGCGCGACGGTGAGAGCGATGCCGTGATCCGCGATGGCTTTGAGCAGGCCGCCCGGCGTGAAGGGGCGCGCCAGGAGCGATTCCAGCTTCGTCGGGTCATCCGCCAGCGCGAGGACGGCGTCGCGGGCGTCGGGCGGCAGGGTGAAGCGACTGCCGTTGACTACGAGCGGGTTGTAGCCGTCGATCTGGATGAGTTCGAGGAACGACAGCGCGTTGAAATCGCCGACCTGCGGGTCGAACAGCACGTCGCAGCGGCGATTCTGGTTCACGTCGCGGTAGTTGCCGTTGCCCTGCGAGTAACGCTCGGCGGCCAGGTAGAAGGCGTTGTAGTCGCGTTCCAGGTCGCCGTGCTTGCGCGAGTAGATGTGGTAGACGAAGGGCTTTTCCGCGTTGCCCAGGAGCACGGGCCAGCCGCCGCGCATCACGTTGTCGAGGAAGGTCTGGCGACAGTAGGCGTCGAAGGTGGGGTCGGCGGTGTGTGTGGCGACGACGTCGGTCAATTGCGTGACGAGCTGTTGCGCCTCGGCGCGCTTTTCGCGCAGGTACGCGCTCTGCGTGAGGCGCGCTTGCTGCTGGTGGATGTAAGTGATGTCGCGGACGTGTCCGATGATGGCGTGGAGCGTGAGGCTTTGCCCCGGTTCGAGCGTGGCGCGCGTCCCGAAGAAGCCGCACGGCGTGCGCCC
>DAOUAY010000684.1:0-3355 GCA_034432995.1 Anaerolineae bacterium
CTGGACATCGCCGTGGTGGAGAATACGCTCACGCTGAGCGGCGAGCGCACCCCGCTCGAACTCGCGGAAGGCGACGTCTATCACCGCCGCGAACGCGGCTACGGCAAATTTACCCGCTCCTTCCAATTGCCGTTCAACGTGGAAGCCAACAACGTGCAAGCCATCTATGAGAAGGGCGTGTTGCACATCACCCTGCCGCGCGCCGAAGCCGATAAACCGCGGAAGATCGTGGTCAGGGCTGCATAGCACGCGCAGCGCTTTGACTACGCGACTAAAGACTAAGCGACTATTTGAGGAGGTCACTTATGGCTAACGAAAATGAACTCCACATTCAGGAAACGGAAAAGCAAGAGATCGCCGAGACCGGCGCCGAGCGCACCCGCTCGCGGTTGGCCTTCGTGCCCCGCACCGACATCTACGAAACCAACGAGGCCATTGTCCTGGTGACGGATATGCCCGGCGTGGACGAGAGCACGCTCGACATTACCCTGGAAAACGATGTGCTCACCATCAACGGCTACGTCGAGATGGCTTATCCCGAAGGGTACGGGTTGGCATACGGCGAGTATCGCGTAGGCGATTACGAGCGCAGCTTCACACTATCCAACAAAGTGGACCGCAACAAGATCGAAGCGACGGTCAAGGACGGCGTCCTGCGCCTGCACTTGCCGAAGGCCGAACCATCGATGCGCAAGATCGCGGTGACGGCAGGTTAAAGGTTTTTAGACAGGATTTACAGGGTTCACAGTTCTCATCCTGTGAATCCTGTGAATCAGTCTCGATAGCTGTAAATCGGAATACCGGACCATCTGACTATTGGACTATCTGACTAACGACTACCGACATCGGATTATTGAAGGAGGTGGACTATGTCAATCACAAATCTAATGCCATGGCGGCGCAAAGAACCAGCTCTACGCAAGCGTGAGAACGTAACCGTCAATCGAGAGGAAGACCATCCGCTGGCGACCCTGGAACGGGACATGAACCGCATGTTCGACGACTTCTTCGGCGGGTTTGGGCTGGCGTCATCGGAGTTCTGGGACACCGGGTGGAGCGCCTTCAGCCCGCAGGTCGACATCGTCGATAACGAGAAGGAAATCAAAGTCTCGGTGGAGCTTCCCGGATTGGACGAGAAGGACATCGACGTGAGCCTCTCCCGCGACACGTTGACCATCAGCGGCGAGAAGCGGCAGGAGAAAGAGGACAAGGGCAAGAACTACTATCGTATGGAGCGCTCTTACGGCTCTTTCAAGCGCGCGATCCCGATTCCCTGCGAGGTCAAGACCGAGGACATCGAGGCTACGTTCAAGAACGGAGTCCTGAGCGTCGTCCTACCGAAATCCAGCGGAGAGCAGTGCCGCCAAAAGATTACCGTCAAGACAGAGTAAGACACTGAAACACGGGAACCGGGGTTTTAAGAAAACCTCGGTTTTTTTATTTATGGTACTTTTCCCCGCCGATGATCGTCGCTGCGCGGTACAATTGCTCCAGCAGAACAACGCGGGCCAGTTCGTGCGGAAATGTGAGTAACGACAGCGACAACGTATCGTCACAGGCCGCGAGAACTTCGGGCGACAGCCCTATCGGCCCGCCGATCAGAAAGGCCAGGCTGCCGTACACCTCAATCTGCTTGCGCAGAAAATTCGCCAGGCCAGGGCTGTCCATCTGCCTGCCGGTCACGGTCAATGCGATCAAACGCCGCGCGTCTTTGGCCGCGGCAAGCAGCGCTTCGCCTTCGCGCTGCATCGCCACCCCGTCGGACATCCCCTGCCCCACAAAGTCCTTCACTTCGATCAACGTCACGTCCGTGTAGCGACGCAGGCGCGCGAGGTACTCTTGTTGCGCCGCACGCCAGTAAGCGCCGTGCAGTTTCCCTACGACAACCAATGTAATTTCCCCTGTAAGACGCACTATCATCATCCTGAGAGGCGAAAAACTTTACTATTTGAATTTTGTCACTGCATTAACAGGGGAGGGCGTGCGCACGCCCGCCCCTTCTTCTTGCCAGGTATTGAAAAACACCGCGCCGCCGGCACAAGGATGTGTCGGCGGCGCGACATAAAAACCTCTCAGGATTTGTCGTACGCGGGTACCCCGCTTGGCTTTGCAGTGTTCACCGCTCGGTGACCTGCCTCTTCTCCCAAATCCTGAGAGGATCAACCATTGACTCTATTATAGGGGTGATTTTGGCGCGCGTCAATAGAACATCTGAATCAATTTGGTTTTGCGCTCCGCCATTTCCGATGTATGATGCATCCAGAATCATGAATCATGATTCGTGATTCGTGATGCGTGATGCGTGATTCGTGAGGAATGAGGCATGAAACGTCTGCTCTGGTTCATCGTCGGTATAGCCCTCGGGATTGGGCTGGCGCTGCTCATTGGCTGGCAGTTGCTGCCGGTGCAGCGCGCCGATTCATCTCCAGCGATGCTGCGCCGTGATTATCAGGAGGAATACCTACGTTTGATTGCCGCCGCCTATCAAGTGGATGGTGATCTGACCCTGGCGCAGCGACGCCTGGTAGAACTGCCGCCCGATAGCCTTGTCAGCGTGATGGAACGCTGGATCGCCCAGGGTAAATCCGACGCCATTCTGATGCCCCTGGCGCAGTTGGCCCGCGACCTGGGGGTGAGTACCCCGGCCATGCGACCCTACCTCGAACGAGGTGCGCCATGAAAGCCTGGGGCGTGCTCATCGTCGGCTTGATCCTCGGTCTCGCAGCAGGCTTGCTCTACACATGGGTCATCTCCCCGCCGGAATATTACGATACCTACCCGCCGCTGCTGGACAAACCCTATCGCACCGACTGGATCCAGATGACGGTGTTAGCCTACGGCGCTGAAGGCAACTGGAACCGCGCACAACTGCGATTGCAGGGACTGCCCGAAGCAGAAATCCGCCCCATCGCTGCGGCAGCGCTCGATCAAGCGGTCGCCGCCGGACGCCCGCTCGTGACGTTGCAGCGGATGGCGAAACTGGCGGCGTTCTACGGCATCGATACGCCTGCCGTCCACATCTACACCGGAGAGCTTGGCAACGCTCCCACCACTGCCCCCACAACCACATCCCAGACCATTTCCCCCACGTCCGCGCCGACGCCAACTGCCGTCCAACCGACCAACACACCGCTCCCTATCCCCACTCTCACCGGCGCGACGCCCATTGCCCCTGCCCTGAGCGAATTTCACATCATCTCGCAAACGCTGACCTGCACCAATACGCCGCACATCGCGGTCTCGCTGGTGCTGTCACATACGATCACGGTCCGCCGCCGCGAGGAGGTAGAATGGCTCCCGCTACCGGGGCGTGAAGTGTGGCTGCTGTGGGAAGATGGCGCAGATCGCGCCGTGA
>DAOUAY010000685.1:0-3441 GCA_034432995.1 Anaerolineae bacterium
AACCGCAACGTGGGTGTGCTCTCCTTCGAGAAGTCCGCCCCCTGGGCCGAAGAGCAAATCCAGTTGGCGCGCTTTGTGGTGGCGCAGTTGGACCTGGCCTTGGACAACGCCCGGCTGCTGGAAGAAACCCGGCTGCGCGCCACGCAAGAGCGCGCCCGCAGCGATATCGTGGGCCGGGTGCGCGCGATGACCAGCACCGACGCCATCTTGCGCAATGCCGCGCGCGAGTTGGGTCTGGCGCTACAGGTCGAGCGCAGCCGCATCCAACTGCTGCCGCCCGGCGAAGGGCGTGGGGAAAGTCAACCGCAGGAGTGAATAGAGTCGGCATGAAACGACATTTGAGTCTATTGGAACTGATGGTCATCCTGGCGTTAATGGTTGCCTGTGGTCCGACGCCGTCGCCAACGCCGTCGCCACAAGCTGTGCCGGTGCGCGCCACGCTGCGTCTTTTTCTGGTCGACAGCTACACCGAAGATGATTTCTGGTCGCAGCAGGTGCGCACTGGAATCTTGGAGACGTTAGCGCGTGCAGGATATACTACCGTCGATGGCACACTGGAGTTGGAAACCTTCTACATGGATATGCGGCATGTCTCGACAATTGAGGATGTGAGGCCGGTCGCACTCCGGGCCATTGAGCAACTCGTCAATTTTGTGCCTGATATCGTGATTGTGTCTGGTGAAGAATCAACCCGTACCATCATTCCGTTGTATTTCGATCCTACCTTGCCGTTTGTTTTTTGCGGATTTGTCGGTGATCCGGCCTCGTATGGACTGGATCTGCCGAATGTGACCGGTGTTGTAGAGGCGTTACATCCCGTGCAGACCGTTGCCATGGCTTACGGTTTTGTCGAAGATGCGCAGCGCTTTCTGCTCCTTAGTGATGGTTCGGTTTCGGGCAGGGCACGGGCTTTATCGACTTATCTGGCTTTAGGACAGAGCGAGTATGGTGTATCGACGCTTTCACTCAAGACGGTACGAGAATGGTCGGATTGGCGAAGGACGGTGTTGACGGCAGGCGAAGAGGCGGATTTCATTTTGCTGGCAGGCTACCAGGGTATTATCGATGATACCGGACGTCTTCTTGATGAACGGGAAGTCATGGCCTGGATGTTCGCTTATTCCCCTATACCGGTCTTTGCTTTATCCAACCACGCCGTCGTCAATGGCGCTGTGGGCGGATTGGTTTCTTATGGTTATGAAGAGGGTGTTTCTGTGGGGAACGTTGTCCTTAGACTTGCCGCGGGTGAAACGCCGGCGGATATTCCTATCCGTGGACCGGAGCGCAACTTGCTCGCGGTCAATCTAGCGTCCACACGCCGCTGGAAATTACGGATTCCCATCACATTTCCGATTGCGGCGCGCATTTACGGCGCCCTGCCGGCGGCACAAGGAGGTCAATAATGTCATCTAAGGGCTTGAGCCTGCGCTGGCGTATGATCCTGATTATCGCGGGTATCCCTTTGTTGTTGCTCATTCCGGTGTTCATCTACGTTGCCAACCAATACCGGAATGCCTATCGGCAGGTTTACTGGGGCAAGGGAGATCTGATCACCATCCAGTTGCAGCAGACGATACAAACTGTTGCGCCGTACGTGGAGACGATCCAGGATGCGCCTGGATTGGCGCCGTTTCTACAGCAGATTGTGGCGAACAACCGCGAGTTTGACTTCCTGGCTTTGGTCGACGACACGGGCCTGGTGATCGAACATTCCGCGCCTGGCTACAAAGGGACGCGGATTGCTGAATTGGCTGGGCTGGATGTGACTGCTCCAGAGTTGCGCGAAATGCCAGTGTTTGGTTCTATCTACCTCATTTCGCGCGCCGTGCCCATGCCGGGTGACACGAGCCGTTTGCTCTATATCGTGGTTGGCGAACGGGCCAGCATCGTTGATCCGCCGATGACGGCTCTGATCCTGGTTGGTGTGTTGGGGGCGGTGGGTTTGATTCTATTGCTGTACTTTTCGACGCGGGGTCTCGTGCTGAATCCCCTGAGCCGTCTGGTCGAAGGCACCCGTATCATCGGCGCCGGAGACCTGGCGCACGCCATCCCCATCGAGCGCGAGGACGAGATCGGTACACTGGCGCGCTCGTTCAACGATGTGGCTGCCCGCTTGCGCGAAGTGATCAGCGGTTTGGAGCAGCGGATCGCCGAGCGCACCGCCGCGTTGGAGCGCCGGACGCTCCAATTGGAGACCGTCAGCCTGGTGAGCAAAGAGGCCGCGCAGGTCCGCAACGTTGTCATGCTGCTGGAGACAACGGCGCACGCCATCTCGGATCGCTTCGGCTTCTACCACGTGGGGATTTTTATCCTTGACGATGCCAAGATGTGGGCCATCCTGCGCGCTGCTTCCTCCGCAGGTGGACAACGTATGCTGGCGCGCGGCCATCGTTTGCAGGTGGGGCAGACGGGTATCGTCGGCTCTGTCGCCGGTTCCGGCAAACCGCGCATCGTCTTCAACGTGGGCCAGGACGCAGTCTGGTTCAACAATCCCGACCTGCCAGAGACCCGCTCGGAGATGGCCCTGCCACTGAAAGTGGAAGATGAGGTTATCGGCGTACTGGACGCGCAAAGCGATGCCACCGAAGCGTTCACTGCTGAGGACATCAGCACGTTGCAGTTGTTGGCCGATCAGTTGGCCGTGGCCCTCAACAACGCGCGCGCTCTGGAGATGATGGAAAGCGCGCTGGCCGAAGTCCGCGACATCCAGATCGACTACAGCCGTCAGGGTTGGGCGCGCATCGCCGCGCAATCGCGTCCCCTGGCCTACGAGTACGATCGCGTGGACGTGAACCCCGTTCCGCCGCTGCCCGTGCCCGCCGAATTGCGCGATGGACGGGCCACGCGGGCGCAATTGATAGACGGGGGCGTGCCGGTGGTGATGGAAACCCTGCGCGCTGGCGACCGGGTGTTGGGGTACCTGGGGCTCGCCGATTCGCAGCGCACCTGGTCCGCCGAGGAACTCTCGCTGGTCGAGAGTGTCAGCGAGCAGATCGCGTTGGCGTTGGAGAACGCGCGACTTTTCGAAGAGTCGCAGCAGAGCCAGCGCCAGCAAACCCTCATCAGCAACGTCTTGCAGGTGGCATCCAATCCCGATCTGAGTTTTGAGGAGGTGTTGACCGAAATTGCCCACATCCTTGCGCAGGCCCTTGGCATGGCAGCGGGCGTCTATACCTTTCCTGTACCGAACGTGCCGCGTGTTCAGCCCCACGCCGTCCTCGATTCCGCCGGGCAGAGGCTGCCGTTCCCGGCAGAAGTCCTCACGCTTTCCGATGAGCATTTCACCTTCCTCCGTGGTCTGAATCGCGCGGAGTTAGGCCCGGTGCTTCCACTGTTAGGCGGCGTGACTTTGCCGTTTGAAGCGCAGGAGCAATTTGCCGCCTTCGACTTGGGGCGTGTTTTCTATGTTCCCCTGGGTAGCAGCGGAACACAGCACGGCTT
>DAOUAY010000686.1:0-6680 GCA_034432995.1 Anaerolineae bacterium
GGGCCACACCAGCCGCCATTGCCGATGCACGTGATGGTACATCCGTTGCAGTCGCTGGATGCAGAGACGGCATTTCGCCTGGCCTGCGCTGTTTTCGGGGCCGGCGCAGGCGGCGAAAGTATCACGCAGATTGGCCCCCTGGTGCTAAGCTGATGTCTTTCTGTGGCAGAGGCGGCTGTCAGACGATTGTTCGTTGTGACCGGTCTCGAATCAAACCTGGTGACTCCATCACCCAACTGGCGATGTACTCTGTCAGCGCGTCCGGCTTCTCGATAGCCGGATCGCGCACGACCCAGGCCCCGCGCAATCCTAGTTCTTCGGCGGTGAGCGCGCAGTGACACATCGCAATCCCCATATCGAGGCGCTGCATATCGGCGATGCCCAGGAGCGTCTGGTTGCGTTTGGCATATCCCGGTGTCCGCTGCATGAAGAGGTGCCACACTGCGCCATCCGATGACGCCCTGTCCTTGATGATGCGCCACGGCTGTTTGTTCGATGCCGATGGCCCGATCCGCACCATGTCCAGCACGGTGGCGAAGGGACCGGTAGCGTCCCGCGAGAGCGGCACGCCGAACGCGCCGTCGAAAAACAGGCGCTCCCAGGGCATACGTTGGTCGGCGCCGGCCTGGCGGCGGATGACCGATTCCACTGCGCGGCGTTTGGCAGCGCAGTAGCCCGTGGCGATCACGGCGGGCAGCAACTCATCTTCGCGTAGTCCCAGTCTGGCAGCAAAACGACTCTTGGCAAACGTGCCCCCCAGCCAGCATGTCCCCAGCCCCAGGCTGGTGGCGTAGAGGATCGCGTGCTCCACGACGTAACCGAAATCCTCCTGGTTGAAATCCCCGTGTGGGACTGCCCCGAGGATGAAGCCGGTCGCACCCTTGATGAAGCCATACGTGCTCAATCCCTTGAGCGTCTGCCGATCTTCCTCCGTTGCGGCGATGAGCGACAATCGCGCGGGCGTTCCCAGCGGACCGACCGTATGCGCGTTCATGAACTCCACCAATTGCTGTTGCACCGGCAGCGCAATGGGTGTCTCCTGATAGGTGCGGCACGAAGATCGCGCCTGAATGACCTCGATAATCGTTTGCCCGTTGATCATCTTTCCTCCTCGATTATCCCACAAGATGATATAATGGAAGTGTTCATGCGTTAGCGTCACACTTGCGGAGCGCCAACCTGAATGCGACCGACGCCGTCTACGCCAGTGAGTGCTACGCTACCGATTATAGACCAGAAAATCTATTGTTGAAGTCTCCCTTAGCTGACATATAATACAAATATGAACTTGATCGACATTGTGAATCGTACACCCATTCCTGAGCCGTGGGCTGAGGGGGAGAAGATCCCCTGGAACGACCCTGCTTTTAGTGCGCGGATGCTCCGCGAGCATCTCTCGCAGGAGCACGATGCGGCGAGCCGGCGCTTTGCCATCATTGATGCGCACGTAGCCTGGATACATAGTCTTATCCTGGGCGGCAAGTCCGCCTGCGTGCTCGACCTTGGCTGCGGTCCGGGCTTCTATGCGCACCGGCTGGCACTGCTGGGCCATACCTGCGTCGGGATCGACTTTTCACCGGCCTCTATTGCCTATGCCAAAGCACAGGCCGATGGCGCCGGGCTGCCACTCACGTACATCGAGGGCGATGTGCGTGTCGTCGAATATGGCACGGGCTACGATCTGGTGATGTTTATTTACGGCGAGTTCAACGTGTTCAAATCGTCGGAGGCGCGCAGTATTCTTGAGAAAGCGTATCGGGCGCTAAAACCGGGGGGGTGGCTGCTGTTGGAGCCGCACACCTTCGCTGCTGTTGAGTCATTAGGAAAAGTTGGCAATTCCTGGTATACTACAGCCGGTGGGCTTTTCTCGGAGCGCGCGCACTTCTGTTTGACCGAGAATTTCTGGGATGCCGAACGCGGCATTGCCACCGAACGCTACTTTATCATTGATGCGTCGACCGGCGATGTGACGCGCTACGCGTCCAGTGTGCAGGCATATACAGACGCGCACTATCGGGCCTTATTGATGGATTGTGGGTATCGTGACGGGCGATTCTACCTCTCTCTGCAAGGAGAGGCGGATGAATCTACGAATTGGTTATGCGCCATCGTGGCGCAGAAACCTATGGACTAATCTGTAGGAGGCTTGAGGCATGGTCAAAGTCCTTTATGTCGAAGATGAGCCATTGCAGCGGGAGTTGGTGAATCAACTGCTTCAGTTAGCAGGTATCGAGATCCAGTTGGCAGAAAATGGTCTTGAAGGGGTCGAAAAGGCCAAGGAATGGATTCCGGATGTGGTGCTGATGGACATCCGTATGCCGGGGCTGAACGGGTTCGAGACGATCGAACGGATCCGCGAAATTCCCGAAATCGCCGATACGCCGGTGGTCGTGCTTTCCGCCTGGGCCACTGCGCAACACACAGCGCGTGCTAAAGCGCTGGGAGTAGAGTGGTATATCACCAAACCGTTTAACCTGGATGACCTGGTCAACACCGTTATGGATGCTTACGCATCCCGTTCTTGATCCATTTCACAACTGCTCGAAGAACTGAACCTGCTGCGACACCAGCTTGCGATGCGTATGGAAGATGATATGCACTATGCGAGCCTTTTCGAAGACATTCCTCTTTCTCTCTGGGAAGAGGACCTGGCAGGGGTCAAGACCGTCATTGATGCGCTGCGCGAGCGCGGCGTAACAGATTTTCCAGCCTACTTTAGCGCGTGTCCCGATGTTTTGCAGCAGTGTGTGGACCGGGTTAGAATTGTGAATGTCAACCAGGCCACGCTGGACCTGCATGGCGCTCAGGACAAGGCGGAGTTCCTCGCCGCCTGGAACGCGAAGACCGATCCCATGATCCGCGAAATGCTGGCTCAACAAGTCATCGCTGTCGCGCCATTTTCTGCGCACCGACAAGATCGCATCGTTTCCAGTGAGATCGGCGGGGTAAAAAGGTATGTGGTGCCGAAACTCTGCATAGCTTCGGGCCACGTCGCCACCTGGCGCAGAGCCATTCTCGCCATCATCGATATGACCGCGCAAGTCGAAGCGCAGCAGGCATTGGTCTAACATGACATGCAGTTGATTTTCGACTACGCCTACGACGGAGTTGGTCTTCATGAGGAATTCCCTGGCGTCGTTGAACGCCATTTGATTGTCTGTAATGATCGTTATGCCGAGATGGCTGGACGTCCCAAAGCAGAATTGCTGGCGATCGGCAATACATGGCTGAAAAGCAGCGTGTAGTGCCTGTGCCGCTTGAATTACCCGGCCTCGATAAGGCGCCGGTTCGACGTTCTCGGTCTGGCTCCCGGCGTTCAGTCTGACAGAGGATGACAGGAATATTTGACGGCCCATAGGCAAAAGGCTACGACGTGTTACAATACACTGCCTACTTGTTTCTAGCGCCACTTGCTGCCATCATTTCTGTTGGTGTGCTGTTCTATGCATGGCGCTACCGCGCTTCGCGCCAAATGCCGGCCCTGATCTGGCTGACGTTCAGTGTGCTAGGATGGTTGACATGCAATATCTTCGATTTGGCGACCTCCACAGAGGCCGGAACTGTGTTCTGGGCAAAAATGGGTTATGTTTTCATTATGAGTACCACTTTGATCTGGTTGCAGTTTGCCCTATTCTACACCGACCGGCATAAATGGCTCAAGGCGGCGCGTTTTGCCTGGTTTTGTATTGTCCCGCTGCTTACAATCCTCATCGTTTTTACCAACGAAATGCACCATTTGATGTGGACTTCTTATACCTTTTACCCTGTGGGCAACGTACTCGCCATTCACATTCTGGGTTATGGCGCCTGGTTTTGGGTCAATGTTTTATACGAATATCTTTTGGTCTTCATTGGTGCGACTTTGATTGTTCGCCAGGCTTTCAAGTCCTATACCCTGTATCGCCAGCAATCGGTTTGGCTGGTCGCGGGTGCATTGATTCCAATTGTCGGCAATGTACTTTACGTTTTCAGGCTTATTCCTGGCCTGGTCCAGGACTATACATCGGTTACATTTGCGATCGCGGCTGTTGCTTTTATCATCGGAATGACCCGTCATCAATTGTTCGATTTGCATCCCATCGCCCGCGATGCCGTCATCGACAGCATGAGTGATGCCATGTTTGCTCTGGATACACACAATCGCATTGTGGACCTAAACCCGACGGCTTTGCAGTTGATTGAACTGCCGGCTGATGATATCCTGGGCCAATCCGCCGTAAAGGCATTTTTGCCGTGGCATGATATGGTTGAGCAGTTCAAGGACGCGCTTGAAGTGCAAACTGACATCGTCGCGGAATATAGACAGCAGGAACGGCATTATGATTTGCGGATCCTGCCACTTCGTGATCGCTGGAATCATATCACCGGGCGTTTGATCGTCGTGCGGGATATCACAGATCGCAAAGCGACTGAGCTTGCTCTGCGCGAGCGCACGGCGGAACTCGAGACTTTGAATGAGCAGTTGGACGCCTTTGCGCATACCGTTGCCCATGACATCAAAGATCCATTGACAGGCGTGGTTGCGCTTTCCACGTTGCTCAGGGAGTGTTTCGAAGAACTGTCGCCCACTGCGATTGCGGAATACTTGGATGCAATCACGCAGAACACGATCCGGTTGGCGGGTATCGTGGATGCGCTGCTGCTGTTGGCGAGCGTGCGCCAACTCGAAGGCGTTAATGCAGAACCTCTGGATATGTCTGTGCTGATCTCCAACGTGCAAAAGCGGCTGTCCGTGCTGATTGCTGAACGGCAGGCCACCTTTGTCGTGCCTGAAACCTGGCCCTCAGTTTACGGCTATGGCCCTTGGATCGAAGAAGTGTGGGCTAACTATGTCAGCAATGCCATCAAGTACGGCGGTACGCCCCCTCAGATTGAATTGGGATGTTCGATGTTCGATTTTCGCTTGTCGATGGCTGGTGCAGACCACGAGGTACAATCCGAAATCCACAATCCACAATCCCAAATTCGATTCTGGGTACGTGATAACGGTCTCGGCCTCACCGCAGAGCAGCAAGCGCAACTTTTCACCAAATTCACCCGCTTGCGTGATGCCGAACCGGGTCACGGTCTGGGGCTTTCCATCGCCCGTAACATCATCGAAAAGCTTGGCGGTGAGGTGGGTGTCGAGAGTGACGTGGGGCAGGGGAGCACGTTCTGGTTTACTTTGCCTGTTTCATAATTCGCAATTCGCAATTCGTAATTCGCAATTCGTAATTTCTGATCATCTTTGAGGAGGCAGACAATGGCTCGAAAAACACAACCGGCTGAGGTTTATCAACTCAAGGTCACGCTCAAGTATAGCAAGCCGCCGATTTGGCGGCGACTCCTGGTGCCCAGCAATGTTCGTCTGAACAAGCTGCACTACATTCTCCAAACAGCCTTCGATTGGACAAATTCGCATTTGCACCAGTTCATCGTCGGTGACGTCTACTACGGCGAACCTCACCCGGATTACGGGGATTATGACATGCTGGATGAACGCAAGTTCACATTGAAGGATATTGCCCCTGGTGAGGGTTTCAAATTCGTTTACGAGTACGACTTCGGCGACAGTTGGGAGCACATCGTCGAGGTAGAAAAGGTGCTGTTGCCCGATCCGGCGCAAACCTATCCTGTGTGCATCAAAGGCCGGCTGGCTGCGCCGATTGAGGACATCGGCGGGATGTGGGGCTATTACGAGTTCCTCGAAGCGCTGAAAGACCCCAACCATCCCGAGCACGCGATGTACGTCGAATGGTACGGCGATGATGAGATCGACCCTGATGCATTCGATCTGGACTATATCAACGAAGGTTTGCGCAACCTGAAATAGCCCGGTATGGAACACAAGATCGATGCACTCCTGAACGAGCGATTATTGCATCTGCACGCCTTTCTCAAGCGGCAGGGCTTTTACCCAGTCGTCATCTCCTCAGCGCTCTGCGCCGGACTCTACGTCACGCGGGTTTTTATCGGACGCACGTGGGACTTCTACTCGATGCTGTGGAACTTGTTCCTGGCGTGGATTCCTTACCTGAGCAGCGTTTGGGCCATGCATCTCTATGAAAAGCATCC
The DNA here is from genome assembly GCA_034432995.1 of Anaerolineae bacterium. Lineage (GTDB taxonomy): Bacteria > Chloroflexota > Anaerolineae > B4-G1 > SLSP01 > DSWT01. Next base: position 6,055 of record DAOUAY010000686.1, read on the forward strand.
CCGCCGCTGGTGGACGTTGGTGATCCCCTTTGTCATCACGCTGGCTTTTTTCCCCAACGCCCCGTACATCGTGACCGACTTTCTGCACCTGGGCGCACGCCCTACCATTCCGCTCTGGTTCGACATTGGTATGTTGGCGACCTTCGCCTGGACCGGCATCGTCCTGGGCGTCTACGCGCTCAAGCTGATGCAGGAAATCGTCAGGGCTTGGGTGGGACGCTGGCTGAGTTGGGTCTTCGTGCTGGTCGTTCTGGGGATGAGCGGCATGGGCATCTATCTGGGCCGCTTTCTGCGCTGGAACAGTTGGGATCTGGTTTTGCAACCCAGAGCCATTCTCTACGATATTGCGGTGCGCTTGCGCTATCCCTTCGGCCATCTGAGCACCTACGGCGTGACGTTGATGTTCGCGGCGCTGATGTTCGTGTGTTACCTGGCGCTGACCGCCGGGCCGCAGTCGAAGTCGAAAGCCTTATCCAATCCTGAAAATCCTGTCAATCCTGTCGGAAAATAGCAAAGCGAGTACTATAAGGTGACAAAAGCGGGGAAGTGGGCGGTATAGGACTCGAACCTACGGCCTCCTCCGTGTAAGGGAGGCGCTCTAACCGACTGAGCTAACCGCCCGCAGC
>DAOUAY010000687.1:0-4764 GCA_034432995.1 Anaerolineae bacterium
AAATCTCTTCCAACGTCGGGCGCACCCACTCGTAACGGGTCAGGATGACGCTCTGTTGCAAGACGAGTGGCAGCAACGCTTGTTTGCCGTGCGCCACATCGTTGACGACGACGCGCAGGACGGCCTCTTCTTGCGTCACACCGGTAATCCAGGGCTGCGCTTGCAGCGCGGCGACGAAGGCTTCGGCCCACGGCGGGCTGGCGGCGTCGAGTTCCAGGATGGCGGTGTTCAGGGGATAGCGTTCGCGCAATTCGTCGCGCCCGGCGACGAGCAGCAGTTGGCCTTTGTGGATAATGGCGATCGTATCGCAGATGCGCTCCACGTCGGCGAGGATGTGGGTGGAGAAGAAGACGGTAACGTCGCCGCGCAGCCTGTCCAGCAGATCGAGCACCTCGTAGCGCCCTGCCGGATCGAGCGAGCTGGTCGGCTCGTCGAGCAGCAGCACGGGCGGGCGGTGCAAGAGCGCCTGCGCGATCCCCAACCGCTGGTGCATCCCGCCGGAGAAACCGCCGATCTTGCGGCGCGCGGCGTCCTGCAAGCCTACCAGTTCCAGCATCTCCTCGATGCGGGCTTTGCGGTCGGCGGCAGGCATCTCGAACAGCCGTCCCGCGTAATCCAGATACTCGCGCGGCGTCATCCACGAATAAAAGGCCGGGTCCTGCGGCAGATAGCCAAACTTCTCGCGGGCGCGGCTGTCCGCATTGGTCGTCTCCACACCGGCGATCCAGGCGCGACCGGCGGTCGGGTGGCCCAATCCCACCAACAGGCGCATCGTGGTCGTCTTCCCGGCGCCGTTGCGCCCCAGAAAGCCAAAGATCGAGCCGTAAGGCACAGACAGGTTCAGGTCTTGCAAGGCGATGACCTCGCCGTAATGACGGGTCAGTTCCTCACAGCGAATAGCGGCCTCGGTCATGCTTCCTCGCGGCCTAGCGTGAAGTAGAGAATCGGGCCGATGATGTTGACGCCGGCGGCGATCACAATCCACAGCCATTTCGGCCCACGCAGCTTTGGCTGTTTTTTGAGAATATCCACCAGCGCCGCGATTTTCAATCCCAGGTCGATCAGAACGAGAGGGATGATGAGCGGCAAATAGGGCATGAAATCATTGAAAGTCATGGTCTCCTCCGCAATAGCCGATGTAACGCCTGCATCCAATAGCTCCGTACCGCCGGTGATGTAGATGATCGCCATTACAGAAAGCTCGTGAGGGTGACAAGAACCCGCTCTTCCGCCGGATAAGCGCTTGGTTCGAATGTCGTGCCCGTCAATTTCTCGTAGCAGGCGATGTAGCGCTGGCTGACCTGCGCGATAAGGTCGTCCGTCGCCGCGGGCGGTTCGCCGTCGCCGCGATAGCCGCGCTCGGCGTACCAGAGACGCAGAAATTCCTTGTCGAAGTTGTCCGGTTCTTCGCCAGCAGCGAGACGTGCCGCGTAAGTGTCGGCGACCCAAAAACGGCTGCTATCAGGCGTGTGAACTTCATCGATGAGCATCACCCGGCCATCTGGCGCGCGCCCGAACTCGTACTTCGTATCCACCAGGATGAGGCCGCCCTGGCGCGCAATCGCCTGCCCGCGCATGAAGATCGCCAGCGCCGCCGCCTGCACCTGCTCCCACGTCTCGGCATCCAGCAGACCGTGCTCCACCACCTCGGCGCAGGTGATGCGTTCATCGGTTTCACCCTTCGTCGTCGGCGTGATGATCGGTGTGGGGAGCGCGTCGTTCTTCTGCAAGCCGTCGGGGAAATCGTAGCCGTAGATGTGGCGCTCGCCGAGGGCATAGCGATACCACAGCGCGGTCTTCGTCACGCCGCTGATGTAGCCGCGCACGATCACCTCGATAGGGAACGGCTCGCACTCCGTCGCCAGCAGCACATTGGGATCGGGCACATCGAGGACATGGTTAGGGATGATGTCGCGCGTCTGCTCGAACCAGAACGCGCTCAGTTGATTGAGCACCTGTCCCTTGAACGGCACGGCGGTGAGGATGCGGTCGAAGGCGGAGAGGCGATCCGTCGTCACCAACAGGCGGCGCTTCTCGGGCAGCGCGAAGGATTCGCGGACTTTGCCGCTGGCGTAGGCGTAAGGCCACGCGATGTCTACAGACTTCAGAGCCAAGGAAATGTAAGCTTCAATATCAATCATATCAATCACTCCTATAGAAGATATTACTGCCAGAGATTAAGAATTTCTATACCGACATTCTCGAAATCAGCTTCATTGCGCGTGACCAAGATGAAGTTGTTATGCAACGCAATCGCCGCAATCAAAGAATCTATCACAGACATAGGTTTCCCCTCTTTCTCAAGCGATCCAGTGAGCCGGCCCCATTCAAGCATCACCTTAGCATCTACGGACACAATCCTGTCAGCGAAACGCCGAGGTAATTCTTCATTGAGCCACGTCATCAGACGCACTTTCCGCTCTGAGTCCTGCAACTTTTCGATACCCTTCTGAATTTCACCCAGCGTTATCACACTCAGATGTAAACGTCGCTCTTCGATACTGTCAACCCAGGCAATAACCTGGGAATTTGGTCGTTTGGCAACAAGTTCAGAGATAACACATGTATCCAGCAAATAATTCATAGGGCAGGCTCCTGTCGCGCCAAACCAGAGTCACGCCTTAAATCTAAATCTACCTCAGCGAGCGGTGAATCGCGGAAGAAAGCTGACAGACTCTGCTGTGGTAGCGTTAGGCGTTTGAATTCTTCATAAGATACCAAGACAACAGCTTCTACACCATGCTTGGTAATCACTTGTGGGCCAACGCTCAAAGCGCTATTTACGACTTCACTCAATTTATTCTTGGCTTCTTGTAATTGCCAGGTATGTATAGTCACATCAACACCTCCTGTCTAGTCTGTCTGGATTATACACGGCATCTATAAAATTGTCAATAGGCTAACTCTGCGCACTCAGGGCACGCTGAACATCTTGATTCCGGGATGCGCCCCGTTACGCAACGCATCCACGGTCTTCGCCAACTGCTCGCGCGCCCATAGCTCCTGGCCGTTGGTCGGATACTTGCGATAGTAACACTCGATCACCATAATCAAAAAAAGGTAGAGGCTGTAGAGCGCCCGGCGGGTGCGCTGCGCCGGCGTGTCCAGCACCGGCGTCCCATAGCCAACGGCGAAATCGCTGCCGGGATCGTAGCCGGTGAAATTGACCTCCATCAACGGATCGCCCCACAAGGCGCGCTCGTGGTCGATGATGCCCGTGATCGTCTGCGTTTCCGCGTCGAAGAAGATGTTGCCATCCCATAAATCCCAGTGGACGAGATGCGGGGTGACGACTTCGTCTAGCGCCGCGTAGTGGCTGCGGGCCAGGTCGTGATAATCGGCGTATGAAAGCGGTAGTTCGACGGCCATATCCTCGCCATCTTGCAGTACGGTCATTAGCATCGCGTCGAACGCCTCGCGCCACGTCGCAAACCGCAGCGCGCTCGCCGCGCCATAGCCGAACGCCCCGCCCTCGATCGCGTTGATCTCCCGCAGATACGCGCCAACCTGCCGGTTGATGCTTTGCTGCGCATCGGGCGACAGCTCGCCGCGGACTTTGTGCAGCGGTGCGCCCGGCAGGTGTTGCATGATGAAAAACTCGTTATCCAGCAACGTCCGCGAAGCGTCGTAACAGAAAATCTCCGCGACCGGCGCCGAAGTCCGTTCACGCAGCAGACGCATCGCGGCGACCTCGGCGGACATGATGTCGTGCTCGTAGCGCAGAACGCGCACGTGCGACGGCGGCGATACCTTCAACACCCAGATGCGCCCGTCCGCCAAATCCAGGCGATAGGCCGTGGCGAAATAGCCCTCGGTCAATTCCTCCGTAGTCTTGACACAGGTCTCGCTGCCAAAATGATGACTGACCAGCGATTGTATCTGGTCGTGCGAGAGTGTGATTTTAGAAATACTTTGCATCAGTTCACCTTTATTGTCAGCAGATTAAGCAGATTAAGCAGATTTTTTGTGCTTATGAGAAGACGCTACTGCAAAAAGGAAAATTCACCACAGAGGCACGGAGAACACAGAGAAATCTTTATTTTTATCTTGAATGAAATTGATTTTCCGGTTAGCAATATCAATTTTATCAAAATGCAGTTAAATAAAACTCCGTGCCCTCTGTGTCTCCGTGGTGAGAATCTTAGTTTTTTCAGTAGACTCATGAGAATCATTCTGCAATTCCGGTACACGGATACACACGGATTGTTTTCCTAAAAATCCAAAGAATCCGTGAAATCCGCGTACAATTCTTGGATGCTTGACTATCACATAATCTGCTAAATCTCAGCAGCGTAGCGCAGTCCTTGTGTGAACAGGCTCAGGCCCAGATTGCCGCGCTCGCCGCGCGCGTAACGCGGGTGCTGCTCCGGGAAGATGTGATCTTCAGGATGCGGCATCAGGCCGAAAACGGTACCTTGTGAATTGCACACGCCCGCGATGTCGGCGGTGGAGCCGTTGGGATTGGCGGGATACTCCACCGGGCCGTTGCCGTCGGCGGCGGTATAGGTGACGACGATCTGCCCGTTGGCGCGCAACTCGGCCAGCACCGCCTCGTCGCGGGGGACGAAACGCCCTTCGCCGTGGGCGACCGGGCAGTAGATGCGCTCCGTCAATCCGCGCGTGAAGACGCAAGGGCTATCCGGGTTCGGCTCCAGCCACACCCAGCGGCACTCGAAGCGGTTGGAGGCGTTGCGGGTTAACGTCGCTCTCCCTCCCCCCCTTACGTCCCCCCCAGTGGGGGGGAGAGAGACAGAAAACTTGACG
>DAOUAY010000688.1:0-3618 GCA_034432995.1 Anaerolineae bacterium
CCAGCGCCTGCGCGATTTCGCGGACGGCGGTTTGTAAGATCGTATTCATATCCAACGTGGCGCGCACCCGCGACGTGACCTCGCCGATGGTGCGCTCGCGGGTGGCGCTGCGCTGCGTCTCATCCAACAAGCGCAGTGTCTCAGCCACCAGGCCAACCCGTTCGGCCACGACCTGCACCAGAGCAAGTTCGTCCTCGGTTAGTTCGCGCTGAGCGTCTTCCAGATGCACGCCCAAGGCGCCAATTGCCGCGCCACGCTGGGTGATCGGCGCAACCAGCGCCGCGCCGGCTCCCGGCTTGCGCAATACGGTCGGTTCGGAACGCTCCAACGCAGCCTGGATTTCGGGTAATACTTTGTCGCCCAACGGCGCGCGATCGGGAGGATGCGTCTCGTAGCTGGTGACAGGGGCGACCTGTGCATAGTCACTCCACGCGCGCTGCTGATAACGGCGCTGTGTCGCTTCCATCTCGCGCAAGGCCGCCTGCGAGCGATTGAACAGACTCACATTGTCGATGGCATTGGCCACCTGATCAGCCATCGTCTGCAACACGGCGACGTCCTCGTCGCTGAACGCAGCCTGCTCGGTGGATTGGATTGTCAGTGCACCGATGGCCTCACCCCGGCTGACTAACGGCAGTGCCAACTCCGAGCGCGTCTCGGGTAGGAACGGGTTCTCGAAACGCACGGCGTCCTCACCTATGTCCAGCGCGATGCGCGCCTGCTTGTTGGCGATGCACCAACCAATCATAGATTCGCCGCCGACCTCGAGCTTGTGCCCGCGCGCCAGCATTTGCTGCCCGGCTTCGCTGGTGCCGGCCCGCAACACCGCCCACTCACCGGCCTGGTCAACGAGGAACAACCCAACGTAATACAGGTTGAACCGCTCCCGGACCAGGTTCACGACCTGATGAATCAGATCGTCGGGATCGAGGATGCCGCTGGCCGCGCGCGAGACCTCGGCGGCGGTCTGGAGTTGGATGGCGCGTCGGATCACTTGAGCAGAAAGCAGAACACTGTGCAGGGCGCTGGCAATCTGTCCACGCAGCGATTCATAAATGCTGCCATCCTTCTTGCCGGAATCGAACAACACAAAGCCCAATTGTCGGTCCCGGAAATATAAAGCGTGTACCATCATTTCGTAACGACGGTCCCGTGGCCACGCGCCTTCGGGAAGCAGTCGCCGCGCCGCAAAGCGCCGTCCCCAGGTTTGCTGCGCCACCGCACTATCCCCATCGTAAGCCGTCAGCAACCTGGCCCAGCCGGTCGGGGAATCAGGATTTTCGTAGAGGGCAAGGGAAAACCCGGGAATCCCCAGGCCAGGCAATTGGGCGGATAAAATCTCTGCAACTTCAGCCGTTTCTTGTATCACCGCCAGCGATTGGCTAAGCGCACGCAAGGCGGCAGTTTGCTGCATCGCTTCGAATGCCCGGTATGCCTCAGCACGCTGCGCTCGTCCGGCAATCAACACCCGCGCTTGCCCCCACAGGTCCTCAGCCTTGCTCACGGTTGCAGCCGCCAGGTAGGGCAACATCTGGCGGCGCAGGATGGAAATGACAGTCTGCCACGCCAAAAGATTATCCTGAGCTGCGAAGGCTTGACGCAGCAGGCCTTCCAGCGCGGCAAGAAAGCGTCCGGTTGTGGCCTCTTCCAGATCCGCAATACAGCTATCCACCAGGAGCGCCGCCCAACCCTCAATCTGCTCGCCCACCGATGTTTGCGCCAACATTGACTCAGTTTCCGCATACCACTCCGGTGTGAAACCATCCGCTCCCGCTGACGTGCCCATAAGCAGCGCCGCTTGGGAGACAGCGACCTCTGCGATGGCCGGGGATACGCACCCGCAGGATTCACGCACGGTCAAAGAGCCGGCTACACCGTGCTGCTCAGGAACCGCTTTGCCCTCCATCAACGCCAGCAACATCTCCGTGGCCTGATATGCCATCGCGTAAAAAGGCAAGTGGATGGTCGTCAGGGACGGCGTCACCACCGCCGATTCGGCCAGATCATCGTAACCCACCACCGCCACATCGTCGGGAACGCGCACGCCCCGCGCCTGAAATTCACGGAGAGCAGTGAGCGCTCCAAGATCATTCCAGCTTACGATCGCTTCCAGATCAACCCCAGGGCGCAAATGCTGGTCGTCCAACAACCAACGCGCTATACCATCGCCCATTTCAGGAACGACCAGGCGCGGATCGAGAGGCAACCCGTATTCAGCCAGGATTTCGACATACCCTCGATAGCGCTCTCGCGCACCTAGATGTCCCGGCGAACCCTGCAAAAACGCGATCTTCCGATACCCGTGCGTCTCGATGAGATGGGTCATTACTTGACGTATCGAGCCAACATCGTCCATCAGCACACTGGGAAATCCTTCGATCTCATGCTCGCCGCAGACAATGGGCAGCGGACGGTCGCCCGTCTGGTAACGCCGGCAGAAATCACGAAATTCCTGTTGGCTGACAACATTATCCAGTCCGCCGGCCCACACGATCAAGCCATCCGCGTTCTCCGCGCCGGCCAATTCGTAAAGCACGTTAGCCTGTGCCCCAAATTCAGCCTGACTCCGCAGGGTCCCTCCCAAAAAGCACAGCAGGTTGACGTCGTGCTTCCGGGCAGCGTCGGTGGCCCCGCGCCAGGGCAGGTACCCCCAACTGGAAACGATATCAGAGATGAGTAACCCGATGGTGGGTCGCGGCTTAGCACGTTTAGCGCGCATACTTCGTTTCTCCTTGTGTTCCTTGATGCGCCTCTGTCTTTTTAGACTTCGACATCTTCCGGTTCTCCCGTATACTGATCGCCGACTGGTGTTAGCGACTCGACGCCCAACCGCATATAGCCCTGCGCGCCGCCTAGCGCCCGGACCAATTCTTCGGTAGCAATACGCATCAATGATTCCATATCCGTCGCGCGCTGGATCGCGTCGGTGATTTCGCGGGTCATGCGCTCGCGCGCGGCGCGGCGTTGAGTGTCCTGGTAAAGTCGCGCGCGTTCCATCGCCTGCGATACCTGCTCGGACAGGGATTTCAGCAGCGCGACCTGATCCGGCGTCCACGTGGGGTTCCCGGCAGGCAGTTGCGCATCAAGAACCGCGATCACCCGGTCGCCGCTTTTGATTGGCACGGCAAGGGTCGCCGCTTGTGGCCCTTCTGTGCGATCACTCTGCATCAACTGGCCGGATTTTGCTGCCTGGACAGCCTCTTGACTCCACGCGCCCTCAGCCGGCAGCAAGAGGTCTTTGTGCTTGACAAAACCCAAGTCTCCCCGTTCACTCAGCAGTGCGCGCCAGGCTTCGCCGGTCAACTCGCCATAGGCGCGTTGTTGAGCGACCAAACTCTCTTGCACCTCACTAAACAGTCGCGCATTGCTAATCGCCAACGTCACCTGGTCGGCCAGGGTTTGCAATACGCTGATATCCTCCTGCGTGAACGCCTCACGCTCCGTCGTCTGCACATCGAGTACACCGATCACATTGCCTCGAGAACGCAGCGGTAGCGCTATCTCCGAGCGGGTATCGGGCAAGTCTGGATTGTCGAAAAAAACTGCGTCCCGACCTACATCGAGCGCGATACGCGGCTCACCGCGCGCAGCAACATTACCCACAATACCCTGCTCACC
>DAOUAY010000689.1:0-5774 GCA_034432995.1 Anaerolineae bacterium
GATCGGCAATGCCGTTGCCGATGACGACGGTGTAATCGGTCGAAGGTTGCGCGCCAAACTGCAAAACGAACGTGTTGTTATAGTCCGCGAAGTAAGTGTAGACCTGCGTCGGTGAGAATGGCGGCGTCATCGTCAGGTTGGGCATCACCGTGGCGGGATCGATGCGGGTGTTGAACACGATCTCGAAGGCGGTATGCGGCGACGCGTTGCGTTCCAAATTCGCGGGATTGGTGGAGACGATTTCGGGCAGGGGGACGGTGGTGAATTGCCAGGTGTACGCCTCCTTCATCCCCAGGCCGCCCGCCGCGGACGTGATGCCCGCATCCAGCTTCACGGTGTAGGTCGTGTCGAAGTCTAGCGCGCGGGTGGGCGTGAACACGACGGTGTTGTCCACCACTGAGAACGTCCCTCTGACATTATTGCCTGCCAGACCGCGCCCGCCGCTCAGGGTGAAAGCGCGCTCCAGGGACTTCAGGTCTACCGGTTGGTTGAACTGCACGGTGATAGCGGTCTCGATGTCCACCAATGTTTCGCCCGCGCGGGGTTGCGCCCACACCACCTGCGGCGGGACCGTGGAGAAATGCCACACGTAATCCTCCGCCAGCAGCGCGCCCGCCACGTCCTGCAATCCGGCGCTCACCGTCGCGCGATAGGTAACGCCGCCTGCCAGCGGTTCTGCGGGCGTGAAAATGTAAATGGAGGTGTTGAGCCATTCGCCGCGGCCCTTGATTTCCGGCTCGAAGGTCACGGGATCGGGCAGGTTTTCCATTTGCGCCAGCGTGGTGAGGGGCACAACGGGGCGGTTGAACATCACGGTGATGGTCGACTCCGTCTCCACGTCGACGGTATCCGGGTCGGGGATCACCTGGGCGACTTCGAGGTAGCCCGCCGTCGCAAAACGGAAGGTGTACGGCTCGCGCAGCAGCTCGCCCGATGCGGCGCTGGCGTTCTGCGTGAGGATCACGTCGAAGACGGTGTCGCGCGGCAGCGCCTCGGCGGGTTGGAAGCGCAGCGTGCGCGCGTCGGTCCATGACAACTCGCCCTTGACCGCCGCGTTCTCCCCCGCCAATTGCAGCGTGAACGCGCTCGCTACGGCAGATTGGTTCATCGGCTTGTCGAACATGATCTCGATAGCGTCGTCCGGTTTGAGGCTTTCGCCGCGTTTGGGACTGCGCTGGATGATGATCGGCGAGAGCATGTTGGCGGGTACGGGCGTGTAGGGGACGACTGGTTTGGGCGGCAGCGGGGTCGCCGTAGGGCGCGGCGTGGCTGTGGCCACCGGTTCAGGCGCGGGCGTCGTCCGCTGCGGGATGAGGCTGCACGCGAAGGCGGTGAGCAGCAAGAGGCTCAGTGGGATCAATAGCCAGGGTTTACGGTTCATTTTGCTCCTCCTGTAGTCAGGTAGTCGTTAGTCGAATAGTCGCGGCGTGTTGCCGTATGGCGCATCGCCACATCGCTTTTATTAGTGCTTGGTTTTACTCTATCCATTGTACTCCAAATTTGGATAGGGCTGTACGGTAAGCAATCAGCCATTAGCTATCCGCCTTCGCGCGCGTTTCTTGCTGATGGCTGAACGCTGACGGCTGACCGCTATCATGATGACGTGCTGGCGTGGGGAAAGGTTCCATTTGTGTTTTTTGGCAAATCTAAGTATGCTCATAGTAAGTGCCCTGCCTGGGTTCGTTGGTTTGTGTGAAGAGGAGGTTCGCTATGCGCTTTTTCAATACCGCCGGGCCGGTCAATTGTGAAATGCACTATTGTCTGGATCCGCTCCACCGCTTTGATTTGGATGAAGTCCTTACGTTGATTGGGCAGCAAAAATACTTTGTGCTGCACGCGCCCCGGCAGACGGGGAAGACATCCAGTTTGTTGGCGCTGAAAGACTATCTCAACCGCGAGGGACGGTATCGTTGTCTGTACATCAACGTTGAGGTGGGACAATTTGCGCGAGAAGATGCTGTTTTAGCGATGCGGGCAATCTTGGGTGAACTGGCTTCACAGGCTGCGCGGACGCTCAACGATTCTTATCCGCAGAGTATTGCTCAAGAAATACTTGCTCAGGCGGGGCCTGGCGCAGCCCTAAATCAAGTTCTGGCTTTGTGGGCGAAGCACAACCCACAGCCATTAGTATTGCTGATTGACGAAATTGACTCACTGGTGGGCAATACGCTCATTGCGGTGCTGCGCCAACTCCGCGCCGGATATACGCAGCGCCCGGGCGCGTTCCCGCAAAGCGTGGTGTTGTGCGGGGTGCGCGACGTGCGCGACTACCGGATGCGCAGCGCAGACGGTAAGGATGTTATCACCGGCGGGAGCGCGTTCAATATCAAGGCCGTCTCGCTGCGCTTGGGTAACTTCACGGAGTCGGATGTGGCCGAATTGTACCAACAACACACCGCGGAAACCGGGCAACTCTTCGCGCCGGGCGTGATGGAACAGGTGTGGGACTTGACCGATGGGCAGCCCTGGCTGGTCAACGCGCTGGCTTACGAGGTGACCTTCAATATCCGGGCCAACCGCGACCGGACGCGAATTATCACGCCGGAGCAGATTCTTGAAGCGAAGGAAAACCTCATCCTGCGCCGCGAAACGCACCTGGATCAGTTGGTGGACAAGCTCAAGGAGCCGCGCGTGCAACGGGTCATCAGCCCAATGCTACGCGGCGCAACGCTGACCGATGTCGTGAGCCAGGAAGATTTGCAGTATGTCACTGATTTGGGCCTGATTCGCCGTGGGGCGCACGGGCCACAGATTGCGAACGCCATTTACCGTGAAGTGATTCCCCGCGAGCTAACATTTATCACACAGCTTAACTTCGAGAGTCTATTTCAAGGCGCGTGGTACATTGACGCGGGCGGGCGGTTAGCGATGGACCGGCTGCTGGCGGCGTTCCAACAATTCTTCCGCGAGCACTCGGAATCCTGGGTGGAACGCTTCGACTACAAAGAGGCCGGGCCGCAATTATTGCTCCAGGCATTCTTGCAGCGCATCGTCAACGGCGGCGGGCGCGTCGAACGCGAGTATGGCTTGGGGCGCAAGCGCACGGATTTGCTGGTGATCTGGCTGACGCAGAGTGAAGAGTTAAGAGTGAAGAGTGAAGTACCGGGCAGCGCCATTCGCCATTCGCCATTCGTCCAACGCATCGTCATTGAACTCAAGGTATTGCATAAATCGCTGGAGGCGACGCTGGCGGAGGGACTGGCGCAGACGTGGGATTATATGGACAAGTGCGGCGCGGAGGAAGGCCATCTGGTCATCTTCGACCGGACGCCGGGCAAGCTGTGGGAAGAGAAGCTGTTTCGGCGGGAGGAAGTGTATCAAGGTCGCGCCATTATCGTGTGGGGGATGTGAGCACAACGAAAGCGAAGGACCACCTATGCCAAACCGTGACTTTCCCGATGTCGAAATTCATCTGCGCGATAGCAAGGACTGTATGATGCACTTTCCTGGGCAGCTTATCACTACTCAAGAAACCAGCACTCTGAGTCAAGAGACACGAAACATTATCAGTTCAACTTTCGGTGTGGAACCAGGAAATGAGGGGGAGTGAAAGCGATACCTGATTCTAGGCACTACCTTCCGGTTGTGTTGAATGTTTGTGGAATTTACCGTGCCACATTTTCCAATTTACCGGTTGCCGACAACGAATGAGCGAACGAATGGGCCGATTGTTCTAAATCACACCAAACTTGTCGCGCATAAAAGCACGCACAGCGCGGCTGGCCTGAAATGCCAGTCGCGCATCGCTCTTATCTGCCGTCTCGCCTGGGTAACGATATTGTACGGCATATCGCTCCAACAAAATCAATGCATCGCGTAGGAATTCGAAGCTGGTATTCAGAGAGAGGCATAGTTCCAACAGCACAATCAGGCTATGCGTGCGAGGAAAAACCACGCCTTGTTCCTGCAACCATGCCTTGAGTGACTTTTCGGCGACTTGCTGGGCATGGAAGCACGCAGCGTCATAGTTGGGGTTACGCCGCGCCCGATACTCTCGTCCGGCGCTGGCAAAGTCGCCCTCAGCTTTGGCGATCCACTCAATCGTGAGATCGTTCATAGAGCACAATCCCTTGATCTACGATCTCACGCAAAAACGAATCACCTAACGCCAATCGGCGGCGCAATGTGGCCGGCGTGCGCACAATCAGGTCAAGGCCAAAATGGTAGTCAATGCGTTGGCATATACGCGCCGCTTGTTCGGCCTCTTTCAGCGGCGTTTCCATAACCACTAACATATCTACATCGCTGCCGGGATGGGGCTGCCCATAAGCGTGCGAACCAAACAGTATGATACGTTCAGGCTGGAAGCGCGCGGCAATTTGCTGTGCGACTTCGGCAACGTTGAGGGGAATATAGGAATCGCGTGGGGTATCTGCCAGCGTGGAATAAGTATTTCCCGGCTCTTTTACCACATTGTTTGTTTCACCCGACTTATCCGAACACATTCCCATAGCCCTTTCTTCATGCATAGGGTTTGTTTATATTGTAACATGCGGAGTAACAACTGCAACGTGCCTGAACTTACGGCAACACAAAATCCAAATAATGATCCGGGTGGATCACTTCGAATTTCGAATCTTGGTAGGTCTCCACCCATTTTGCAGGGGGCTGGACGGCTTTCTTAGGCGACCACTTGAACTCATAGCCGTGCAACTTCCCGCTATGCTCCTCGATCAGATCAATTTCTTGCTGCTGATATGTGCGCCAAAAATAGACGTTGGCATACAGCGCGTGGTAAGTGCGGTATTTGAGCCTTTCGATCACCATGAAATTTTCCCACAAGGCGTCCTGATCGTTGCGCTGATCCAATCCATTGAACTGCGCAATCAGGGCGTTGCGAATGCCATTGTCGAGAAAGTAATACTTGGATTTGTTCGTCACTTCCTGGCGCAGATTGCGGCTGAAGCCATTCAAACGATAGATCACGAAGGTTTTTTCCAGCAGATCGAGATAGCGCTTCACCGTTTTGACATCTACCCCCAATTGCGTCGCCAACTCGTTGAGCGCCACCTCACTGCCAATCTGAAAAGCCAGTAACTTCAACAAATCGAGAAGGACGCGCGAATTTTTGACGCGATCGAAAGCGAGGATGTCTTTCAACAAATAAGCGTTGGCAATTTCCGTCAATACCTCTATTCGCGCGCGTTGCGTCGCGGCTTGCAGCACTTCGGGATACCCACCGAAGATCAAGAAGTCCGCCAATTTCTCGCGCAGCTCGAAACGGTTATACACCGACAACAACTCCGATTGGGCCATCGGATACAGGCTCAACGTTCGTTTGCGTCCGGTCAACGGCTCGCCCACCTGCCCCGCCAGTTCAAAAGACGACGAACCGGTTACGATGACCCGGATGCCGGGCGTCTGGTCAACGATGATTTTCAGGCCCATGCCAATGTTGGGGATAGCCTGGGCTTCATCAATTGCCAGCAGGTCGTATCCTTCTACGTAGGGCAGGATTTGACCGAAATCTTGTGAGCTGAGAATTTGCTGGGTGCGGATATTGTCCCCAGAATCCAGTTTGAATTTTAGCGGCGTCTGCTTCAGATAATTCTGTAGCAACGTTGTTTTTCCAACTCGGCGCGGCCCATAAATCACCAACACTTTGTTGGGAAACAGGTGGGAATCCAGAGGTTCATAGTATCGTTTATACATAAATCCATTATACACGTACTTATTTGCGTTGTCAAAACAGGGAAATAAATTCCCTGTTTTTAATATAAAAACAGGGAGTTTGACAAAGAAATTCTTTCGTGTTTTTGTGGGTGGGCGCAGCC
>DAOUAY010000690.1:0-5315 GCA_034432995.1 Anaerolineae bacterium
GTCATCTTGGGCTTTTCTTTCTGCATAGACATTATTTCACCTCTCGACCGCACACATGATTTCAGATAAGCTTATCCAGAATGGCGTCGGACACGACACTTATGTCTGCTCAGTATCTACCTTTACAGATTCAGGATCGATCAAACGAACGACCAGGTCCTCCAGACCCAACGTCTGGCAAATCTGCTCGGTGGCCGTGCGCAGCATCGCCTCCATGTCCAACGTCTCGCGGATGCGGCTGGTCACCTCGCCGATTGTACGTTCGCGCGCCGCACGGCGCTGCGTATCCTGATAAAGGCGCGCGCTTTCCAGCGCCACACTCAACTGCTCGGTTAACGTCTTCATCAGCTCGACTTCTTCCGATGTCCAGTTGCCGGCCCCACCAGGCTTATGAGCATTGACAGTGGCGATCGTGTGTTCGCGTACTTTGACCGGAAGCGTGAGTTCAGGCAATGCTTCCGTGGATTCAGAACGCCGCTCACTGGCCGCTTTTCCTCGTTCGCTGTGGGACATAGGATGCTCAACAGGGAGGATGGCACTTCCTTTTTCATAACGATAGCCCAGACCAGGTCGGGCACGCGACACCTCGCTCCATGCCTGACGACTTAACTCGCCATAAGCCCGCCGTTCTGCCTCCATGCTCTGCTGCACTTGCTCAAACAACCGTGCGTTGCCGATCGCCATCGCCACTTGATCGGCCAGCGTCTGCAACACGGCCGCATCTTCCTCGGTGAATGCTGCCGGTTCTCGACTCTGCACATCCAACGCCCCAATGACTTCGCCCCGCGCCCGCAACGGTAGCGCCATCTCCGAGCGCGTTTCCGGTAGGTCGGGATTGTTAAAAAACATCGCATCGGTGCCTACATCCAACGCAATGCGCTGCTCACCCTGGCCGATCACATAGCTCACAATGCCCACTTCGCCGATCTTGAGCCGGTGCCCACGCGCCAGCATCTGTTGTCCTCCTGCGCTCGACGCAGCCTGCAACACAGCCCACTCGCCACCAGGGTCCAACAGGAAGAGACCGATGTGGTAGAACCCAAAGCGCTCACTGATCAGGGTGACGACCCGCGCGAGAAGCTCCGGCATATCCAACACAGAGGTCACCTCCCGGGCTACCTCTGCGGTTGCTTCCAAGTAACGGGCGCGCCGCTCCAATGCACTGCCGCGTTCTTCAAGCGACACCCGATGCGCGTCCACTTCGGTGGCGTACGCCTCGGCCGCAGCCAGAGAACTCTCGTACCGCACATCGCGCAAGTCTAGGATCAACGCTGTCAGAAACACTATAGTAACAACCACCCCCGCAGTAATAACAACCTGGACCCATGCAGGAATTGGCAAAATCTCAAACACTCGAAAACCAGCAAGCACCGCTCCTATCATCATGGCCACGCCGGAAATGAGCACGACCACTCGGTTCTCCATTCGACCGACCAACAGGCGAGCGAACACGATGATCAACACGCCGACCGGAATACCCGGCACGACCATTCCCTCAACCAAAGCTGACCCGAGAATCACACTGAGACTGAGCGCCACCACCGTCAGATATACGGCAGCGACCAAACGTCCCCGGCGCGCCAAGACATAAGCCGGTACAAAGAGTACCATCGCCACAACAGCTTCGGCAATCATCCCTAGCCATTGCCAGGGCCGCCCGAGCCAGAAATAAACCGCAACAAAGAACACACCCAGTACCGCCGCGCCACCGATCATAATGGGCAGAACTTTGGTGGCAATCAGGAATCGCTCGGCATTCAACGCCACCTGCCAGCTAGGGATGGTAGATTTCTGATTTATGCCTTGTCTATCTAGCATTGTGCTCCTCTTCCTCGTTGGAATGGGTTTTACCGATCGGTCTCCATCTCTAATTGAATCGTCACGTCGTGCAATGCCAGCGCCTCTCCGATCTCTTGCACGGCAGTCTGCAAAACAGCGTCAAGATCAAGTGACTCGCGGATGCGCCCGGTCACCTCACCAATCAACTGTTCCTGCATCGCACGGCGCTGCGTATCCTGGTAGAGGCGCGCGCTTTCCAGGGCCACACCCAACTGCTCGGTCAGTGTCTGGAGCAGTACCTGATCGGTCTCGGTCCACGGGCGGCCGGTGGTGTTTCGCTGCAAGTCCAACACACCTATCACTTGATCACGCACCTTGAGGGGAACAGTCAACGTTGGTTGTGCTAGATCGTTGCTGATCACACTTTGTCCGGCTTTCACCGCCTCGAGCATTTCTGGCTGCCACTCGCCTTCTGCGGGCGTGATGGCCGAACGAGAAAAACGGAAACCCAATTCACGATTTGCTTGCAGCATAGCTAACCAACCCTCGCGCGTCAGCTCGCCATAGGCCCGACGGGACGTTTCCAAAGCCGATTGAGCGTCCGCAAACAGGCGTGCATTTTCGATCGCATTGGCAACCTGATCAGTCATAATCTGCAACACGGCGAGGGCAGCCTCATCAAAAACGCCCGGACGATCACTTTGCACCGTCAGCGCGCCGATGACTTTGCCGCGTGTGCGTAAAGGCAAAGCCGCCTCTGAGCGCGTATCGGGCAACTCGGCCGTCGCCAGCCGCACCGCATCTTGTTCAGCGACCTGGGCAATGCGCGGTTTGGCGTTGGCAATACTCCATCCAATCATGGAGCCGCCACCGATCTGCAACCTGTGACCGCGAGCTAACATTCTCTGCCCAGCCTCACCGGTGCCAGCACGCAACACAGCCCATTCACCGAGTTCATCTGCCAAAAACAAACCAACGTAGTAAAGTTCAAACCGCTCACGAATCAACTCGACGGTCTGTCGAATGAGCTGATCTGTTTCTAGAATTGAACTTGCTGCCTGGCTGACCTCTGCCGAAGCCTGCAGGTAGCGCGACCTGACTTCCAACTCACTTGTGCGTTCCGCTACACGCCGCTCCAGGCCAGCAATAAAGCTGCGCAGTTGCTCGGTCATGTTGTTGAAAGCGGTCGCCAGACTGGCAACCTCGCGGGGGCCGCCGGCCGCTGCTTGCAAGTTCATCTCGCCGTCGGCGATGCGGGTAGCAGTACCCGTCAAGTTGATCAGGGGCACGGCCAAACGGCGTGCCAGAAAGACTCCCACCAGGCTTGCCAAGACCGCCATCGTCAAAGTGATACCGACGGATGCTAGTATGTTGCGAAAAACCTGCTGGTAGGCCTCTTGCCAGGGTAACTCAATGATCACGGCCCAATCCGGCGTTCCAAGCGGGACATACGTTCCAACGACGGTCGTCCCCCGAATTCCTGTGGTCAACTTGGCAGGCGTGGCGTCCACTGGAGAGGGATTGCTGACGAATTCACTCACTTTTTCCAGATTCTGTACATTTTCGCCCCGCAGAACCCGACTGGTATCGCCGAAAGCAATCAGATTGCCCTGTCGATTCACCACATAAGCCCAGCCTGTCTCGCCCACTTCGAGTTGGTCCACCAAATCCCACATGAACTTCAAGTTCACTTCAGCCACCAAGGTGCCCTGGAAATCCCCCAGGGCACTGGTCGCGGGAACTGCCATGACCACCAATGGCTCCATGGTGACGGAGTCAATGTAGACTGGGCCAATATATTTTCCCCCCTGCCGGACCTGGTTCAGCAGAGCACTCGTGATCTGATCGGCGAGTCGCCCAGAGGTAGACTGCGAGAGGCGAGAGACCAGGGCCAATTCCTGGTCATGAGCATTCAATACCGCCAACTGGCGAAAGGCAGACTGGAAACCTAACAGGCCAGCCAGGACCTGCCGTTGGTCTTCCTGAGAGACTGTGCCAGGGCTGGTGAGCCAGACGACCGTGTCGAGTACGCTAAACCTTTCCTGGATATAGCTGCTGACAGTTTTAGCGGCGTCTTGGGCAAGGACTTGTTGCTGGCTGGCGAGAGTCGCCTGTTGGAATCGCAGGTTAAAAAAGATCTGCAGGCCGCCAGAGACCAATAGCACCACCACGCTCAGGGCCAAAAAGGCAAGACCCAACGTAGCCGTCAGGCTTCGTGCGCCTGCGAGTCGTTTTATTCGAGTCTTCATGATTCCTCTCACCTCGCTCACATGTTTATACCGAGATGCCAATCCGCCTTTGCCCTTGCCATCTATATTAGCGAATGACTTCGCTCGCCTGTCTCAACAGGCCTTCAGGCACCGTCAACCCCAGTGCTTGAGCCACTTTGTAATTGAGCCGCAGACGTGACTCGGGTGTGACCACTGGGATGGAGCCAGCGGGGGTACCTTTGAGGATTTTGTCGGCCAAGGGCGCGGCCAGCCTGCCGGTTTCGACAGTATCGGGAATGTAGCTAAAGACGGCCCCCGTGTCCGCCTCAAAGCCAGCACTACCGGCAATCGGCACTTTGTGTTCTGTCGCAAACTGACTGATCGCCGCCCAGCCGTCTGGCGACTGGGAAAGAACCTCTGGCATGATCAAAATGGCATCCATACCAATATCACCCGATTGCGCTCGCGCCTGTAGATCAGCCTGAATGTCCGCCACACTGGCAACGGGAACTTCTACCAATGTCACACCCGAGGACAAGGCCGCCGGGCGCAATGCGTCGAGCGCGCTCTTTATAGCAGGGTAATTTGCGTCAAAGGTTATCCACAATCGTTTGATCTGTGGCGCCAACTCGCGCAAGAACTCAAATCGTTTGACAGTCAAATCCGGGCCGGGGTAGCGCACTCCCGTGATATTCCCACCAGGTTGGCGCACACTCTCGACCAGGTCAACCCCTTCTAGATTGGCAAATGCAAACACTACGGGGATGTCGGTTCCCTGGGTGGCGGCCTTAGCCGCTACAGCCGAGTCAGTGGGAAACACAAACATCAGATCAACCTTATCGGCTACGAATTTCTCGAGGATTTGCTGTTCCTTGACCGGGTCAGCATTCACTTTCTGCAAGTCGTAGACGATGTTCTCACCCTCGATGTAGCCTAACTCGGCCATTCCGGCCTTGAAACCATCGGCTATACTGGCAAAAGCATCTACGCCAGACAGAATCCCTACCCGGTACACCTTGGGCTTCTGAGTGCCATCGCATCCACTCAAAAGCAGGCTAAGCACGATGAACCCCACGAGGATCGTCCATTCCACTTTTTTCTGAGTACGATTATGATCTAACATCTAATTTCCTCCTGACTTAACCTTTTCACTGTTCTGATGACGGGCCGGCTCCAAGCCGGAGTTCGGCCTGCTGGGCGTCCAGCGCCTGCGCGATTTCGCGGACGGCGGTTTGTAAGATCGTATTCATATCCAACGTGGCGCGCACCCGCGACGTGACCTCGCCGATGGTGCGCTCGCGGGTGGCGCTGCGCTGCGTCTCATCC
>DAOUAY010000691.1:0-2085 GCA_034432995.1 Anaerolineae bacterium
CCAAGCAGGCGGCTTACTTCCCGAACGCCTTTACCCTCCTGCAACATCCTACCGCCGATCATACGGCGCATTTCCAATGCCTCTGCACTGCCTTTGGTTCTCATACCGCATATCATACCATGAAGTCGTTCCTATGGCAATACGAAAATCAATAAAGTCAGCCGCGACCGATGCCGAACTACTTGCCCAGATTTTGTGACAAAGGTCGCTTCTTACAAATCGCTCAAGCCTCTGGAGCTTGGCTTGCGCAAATCGTTCTTCACTGAAAAACGATTCTAGGATGTCTATCAGTTGCAGTGGGTCTGTTGGATCGGACTGTAGGGGAATCCGAGGCACCACCTTCGGCCAATAGCCAACCTCTGCTTTCCCCTTCGTCTGGTACTCATTCAACCCAAGAGTAACGAACAGGGCAGCGAAATGTCCAAACTTCCACGCCTCTGACAGGGGTTGCATCCATTTCCATCCAGGTCCTGCCATCACTATTGCCTTCCACGCCTCTAGTGGAAGCTGGGTTAGCAGCTGGACAAACTCGTCAAATCTTTTGGCTTGCATTGGTCATTCTCTCGTACTCAGCTAACGTAACGGCTGTGCAATCAGGTGTTTTTGTCAACCGAAAACAAGGCCATTTGACAATCGAAAACATCGCCTGCGCCGCACAGCGCAGCGGTGTCAGGTGGAAGCGCAGGTTAGCTGCTCCCCAATAACAGCTTAATGTAATCATAGTTCTCATTGCGCTCCTGAAAAAGAATGTGTTTTTCGGCGAATTTGGCCCGGTCCCAGGTGCCATCATCGTAGTGTTGGTAGAGTTCATCATAGGGCGTGGCAGAAACGATGAAAGAATCGAGGGATATTCCTGTCCGGTTGCTCTTTTTGGCCAGGTCTTGCGCCAGTTGCGGCAGCCGCTCATGCAAGTGCGCTTTGTCATCGTGGATGTAGGCTTTGGCATGTAGCATGCCGTGGGGTTCGACGAAAATGATGCGCTGATAGCCCGTCTGAGTATCCAGCACCCACAGGATGAAGTCAGGATAGAAGTCGCTGTCTTCAAAGAAGCCCACCCCCTTGCCACGGCTCAGGTTGCGCAGCACGTAGACCTCTTTGCCAGCCATTATCCCGTCCTTCTCTTTTTGCCAGAAATCTTTCAAGTCGCGCACGAATCGCGCCTCGCTATCGTTGAGCGCCGGAGGGACGGTTTGAAACCTGTCGGAATCCTGGATTAAGAGCGGCAGATAGAGGTGTCGGTCAAAATGAATGCGAGGGAGGTCCCTGTCTTCTTGCCGGTAAAGGCGTTCGGCTTCCGCTAACAACTTCTGGAGGGCTTTAACAAACATTGTGTCCGAACGCTTGACCGTGACGATGTATGCGGCTTTTCCTTCCTTCACCTGGTCGCGGTTGAAGGCCAGGTTCGGGTCGTTTTCGTCCAACGGACGATACTCCATCGCCTGCGTCTCCCAGCGCTCGCGACGGCAGCGATAGAAGGTATCCAGGTACTTGCGCAGAATGGCGCTCACGGCTTGTTGGAGCAGTTCGCGCTCGGCAAAGGTTCGCGGATTCACCACCGCTCCATCGGCAATCAGGGTATAGGCGATTTGCCCAAAGAGCTGACGCGGGATCTCGGGGCGGATGATCAGGTTGCGCCAGCCCTGGCGGGTTTTGTAATCCAGCAAATCCAGGTACACCCGATCCCAATCCACCAGCGCCAGATTCTCATCCGGGATTTTGCGCTCCGCTCCGGCCTGCGCGCCGACTTGATGGAGTCCCCGCGCTGTGCTGACCATCATCTGTACCCTGACCGACATATCCACGCGCACGTGAATATCCTTGTCATGTTCGAGCATCAGACGTTGCTCAGCCACAAAGTCATGGCTTTCCGGCGTGCGGGGAATGACCAGGTCTTTTTTGAGCGCCGGTTCGTTGATCCAGGTGAAGAGCGGCAATTCGATGATCGGCTCGGTTTCCACCCCCTCGCGTTCGAGATAATCGCGGAATTGGGCCATGTAGTTGGCGCGCACGGCAAAGATATTCAACGTCTCCAACCGGCCAATATGTTTTGGATGTGGCCCATTCAATACCGCACTGCGTTTTAAG
>DAOUAY010000692.1:0-5171 GCA_034432995.1 Anaerolineae bacterium
CTGACCTGTTTGGCGCAGGGCCGTTCCGCTGGCAGGTGTACGCGCAGCCCGGCGGCGCGCTGCTGGCGACCAGCGCGGCTTTTCATCTGCCTGATTCCACGGGGCGGATAGAGGTGGTTACGGTGATGATTGGATTCTAGCAAGGCCAACCGGATGATCACAATCCGCCCGATACAGGAACGCAATCAACACTTGCTCGACCAGCTTTTCACCACTGGCCGTATCCGCGTACAGCGGAGCGCACTCTTCGACGCTCAACCTGTACCCCTGCCGCCCGCGCCGGCCTGGGAACGCATCGAGGGGATGCTGTTTGGTCTGGCAATTGGCGATGCGTTGGGCAACACCAGTGAGTCACAGAACCCCGATCGGCGACGTGCACAGTATGGGGAAATCCGCGACTATCAGCCCAACCGTTACGCCGATGGACGCGCCGTGGGACTGCCCTCGGATGACACACAATTGGCTTTCTGGACGCTAGAACAGATGTTAGCCGATGACGGCATCCACCCCGAGCACATTGCAGCGCGTTTCTGCCGCGAGCAGATTTTCGGCATTGGGAGTGCGGTGAAGGGATTTATCGCCAATTACAAAGCCGGGTACCCCTGGTATGCGTGTGGCTCACATTCTGCCGGTAACGGCGCGCTGATGCGCATTGCGCCGGCCGTGATTCCATATCTGCGCCAGCCTTCGCCTGATCTATGGGTAGATACGGCGCTGTTGGCGATGATCACGCACAATGACCCGGCCTCGATTTCGGCGTGTCTGGCCTTCACGGGGATGTTGTGGGAATTGCTGGGCATGGCATCGCTACCGGAACCGCAGTGGTGGGCGGAGACCTACGTGGCCCTCGCGCGCGAAGTGGAAGGCGCGACACAATATCGTTCGCGCAGTCCAGCTTACCAGGATTACACAGGACCACTCTGGCGTTTCGTTGCTGAAGAAGTTCCGGCAGCCTATCACCGGGGGCTACCTCTGCTCGATGCGGCCAATCGCTGGTATTCGGGGGCGTATCTGTTGGAAACCGTGCCGACGGTGCTGTATCTCCTGATGCAGCACGGCGGCGATCCCGAAGAAGCCCTGATCCGCGCCGTCAATGACACGCGCGACAATGACACGGTCGCGGCGATTGTAGGGGCGGCAGTCGGTGCGTTGCACGGCATCACTGCCTTTCCAGAGCGTTGGCGCGCAGGACTCTTGGGGCGCACCGAGGCGGATGACGATGGGCGGGTTTACGCGTTGCTTGAGGCCGCAAGGTCACGATGGTGGGAAGCGTTGTGAATTGTCGTCTCATAGACCACGAGCAGATTATACTAATTCACTTGTGGCTTATCAGATGTCAGATTATTTCACGTCGCTGTGTATAACGTACTACGATAATTTGTATTATGCGTATTAGCGTAGTATAATTTACACAACAGGTCAGTAAGACTTATGAACGAAACCGGATATGCACAATCACAGGGGATGCTACTACTCAATCGGTTGGTAGCAGATGTTGGCCCGTTGTTCACAATCGAGCAAGCGCAGGCTGCGGGAGATGAACTGTCGTTATCGCCACGACGCGTGCGCGGCTTATTGAGCCAACTGGCGGGCACGGGCTGGATCGAACGCATTAAACAGGGGGCGTATGCTGTCCGCGCTCCACTTTTCAGTGCGGAACTCCACCCCTATGCCGTAGCCGCTATGCTGGTTTCACCTGTCGCTATCAGCCATTGGTCGGCGCTGACGCATCACGGTTTCACCACGCAGATTCCTCCCATGATCCAGGCTTCTACTTCAACAAATGTGGTTACACCAGAAATGCGTCAGGGTGCGGCTTATCGTCCGCGTGGACGGGCGGTGTGGCGTGCCCTGGAGTGGGAGTTTGAGTTCATCCGTGTGCTGCCTGACCGTTTTTTTGGGTTTCAGAACATTTGGGTCAGCCAATGGCATCGCGTCGCCATCACTGATCCAGAGCGTACTGTATTGGATCTATTTGCTATGCCACAGATTTTCGGCTCGCTGCAAACAGGATTGGAAACGCTAGAGGCGTACTTGTCACGTCTAAATGTGGAACAGTTGGTGGACTATGCGCTGCAGTACAACGTCGGAGCTGTGATCAAGCGGCTAGGTTGGGCGTTGGAGACACTGGGGGTGCCGGAGCACCTCACGACACCGCTGCAAATCTATCCGAAAAGTGCTTATTCGCAATTGGATCCCACCGGCCCATCTGGTGGGAAACCACTGACGCGCTGGCAATTACGTAACAATCTCCGTGCGGATGCGCCTAATGCCCACCGTTGAGCAACAATTGCATGGTATAGCACGCAAGCATCCCGCTGTTCCGTTTTGGGTGCTGGAAAAGGACTATGCGCTTGGTTATCTGTTGGCTGGCATGGCCCAGACAGCAAAGCTGTCCGAATTTTTGGTCTTGAAAGGCGGCACAGCACTGCGTAAGTTCTATTTTGCTGACTACCGCTTCTCTGAAGATTTGGATTTCTCAGCTATGGCACCCTTAATGGATGTAGAGGAAGCACTCCAAGCTGCTATTGCTGCGACTCAGACGTTGTTACTAGAACAGGGGCCATTTGAGGTGACGATGGAACGCCTGATATTGCGTGACTCCCATCCGGGCGGGCAAGACGGTTTCACTGTACGAGTGCGTTTCCCAGCCCACCGCGAAGCGCTGTGCCGCCTCAAGGTCGAGATTAGCTATGACGAGGAAGTCCTGTTGTCACCGGCCACCCGTTCCTTGATCCATAGTTACACTACACTGCCATTGATCGAGTGGCGTTGTTATGCGCTAGAAGAAATCGTGGCTGAGAAGCTGCGCGCATTGCTGCAAAGTCGCGCCCGGCTTCAGGCGCGCGGATGGGGTGCAAGCCGCGTTTGCCGGGACTACTATGATTTGTGGTATGTGCTGAGTTACAGTACGCTGAACTTGACGCTGTTCCCTGATTTGCTGGGCCGCAAGTGCGCATTACGTCAAGTGCATTTTGATACGCCTGCGGATTTCCTGGCTCCAGAGTTACAGGCGATCGCGCAGGCTGAATGGGAACGTCAATTGCGACCTTTTGTCCCATCCGGCCCATCAGCGACGCAAGTGTTGACCGAACTCGCTGGTTTACTGCTGGATCTGCCTTTGAATTGATTTCTATCAGCTCTCAGTCCGTCACGTTGATTTTTATCTCGGCAGGTTCCAGCCCAGCGCCGGTGGCATGGACGATTAACGCTCCCGCTGTATCCGCGCGCACAATTGCCAGGGACCGACCATAATAGGTGGTGTAGCTGCCACTGTCGAACCGCTCCTCAGTGCAGGGGTTGGCGCTGCCGAAGCCCAATAATTCACCACCCTCCACGGTTACGGAGAGTCTTTGATCGTCGTTGCTCTCCACAACGCCGTTTTCCCCGACGAGATCAATGTGGATGTAGACAAGTTCACCTGACCGGATGGCTGTGTCTTCTGGGTTCAGCGCGATGCGCGTCTTGCCCGTGGCGGAAACCAGCTCACTTGCGGAAAGCTGATTGCCGCTCTGATCATAAGCCACGGCCTTGACCGAGCCTGGCGCATACTTCGTCTTATACAGTGCTTTGTAGGCTTTGAGTTTCTTTTTGCCCAGCGATTTGCCGTTGAGGAACAGTTCCACCGAATGGGCATCCGCGTACACTTCGATCTCCGCCTTGTTGCCCTCGCAGTTTTTCCAGGACCAACTGTCCAGCGCGTTCGTACCCCGCCACAACCCTTTGGTCGGCCGTATGCCAGGGTGATTCACCGGACGTACTCCAATATAGGGTTTTTCCGCGAAGCCCCAGACCACGGCGGCATACTTGGCCGGAGCACCAGGATGGCCCAGGAGGTCAATCGCGCCGCACTCTGAAGAGAGCCAGGGATAGGGTTTGTCCATGATTGGAGACCTATCGTAGGCCCAGGCGCCGATGCTTGCTTCGCCCAGGTAATCCCAGGAGGTCCACATAAAATCGCCGATGAGGTAGGGGTACTTCTCCACCATGGCCCAGTTCGCGGCGATGTCTTGGTGGAAGGTCTCGCTGCCTACGATGATCCGGTCCGGGTGTTTTTTGCCCTCCAGTGGATAACGTCCCATGGCGTAGTTGTAGCCGGCGATATCTAACGCATCCAGGCCCGGACTTGTGACCTGATCGGCTGCCTTTAGATTGGGTATTTTGCTCATGATTGGCCCTATGAGAGAGGTAGCCAGATTGAAGAACAGGCTGCCGGATACAGCCGGCTTTTTCTTCCTTTCCGGTTGGCCTTCAGAAGAACTATCTTCCTCCTTGTAAATGCCCCGGCCCTTGCTTGCCATGTAAATGAGAAACAGGTTGATGCCGGCTGTGACCGCGCGGTTGGGGTCCAGGTCGTGCAGATAGTCCACCATCTTCCTGGTCAGTTGTATTCCCCGTTCCTGATACGGCTCCGACACTTCGTTTCCGATGGAGTACATGATGACCGAGGGATGGTTGAAGTCCTTGTCCACCATTGACTTGATGTCTTCCCGATACCATGCGTCGAAATCGCTGGCGTAGTCGTATTTGTTCTTGTGCATATACCACATATCAGCGAACTCGTCCATAACATACATACCATAGCGGTCACAGGCGTTCAGTAAGGCTTTGCTGGTGGGGTTGTGGGCGCTGCGGATGGCGTTGAATCCCGATTCCTTGAGGATGCGGACACGGCGTTCTTCCGCTTTGTGATAAGCGCAGGCGCCCAGGATGCCGTTGTCGTGGTGGATGCAGCCGCCGCGCAGCAGCGTTTCCTGGCCGTTGATGAACAGACCCTTGTTGGACCATGCCACCTTGCGGATACCGAAATGCTCGATGACTTCGTCCACGAACTGACCGTTTTCCTTGAGGGTCACGCGGCAGCGGTACAGGTGCGGCGTCTCCGCCGACCACAGCCGGGCGTTGGCGATGGTGAATTCCGCGGATGCGCCGTTGCCTGAAGCGATCACCTGGGCGTCACCGAGGATCTCCACGGTGATTTCGCCGCCGTTGGTCGTGGTTTCGACCAGGATTCTCGCAGGGGCGTAAGAGAGGGTGGAGACCTTCACACCATCCGGTTCGATGTGTGTTTTGTTCCCGACCCAAAGATACACCGGGCGATAGATGCCGCTGCCCGAATACCAACGGCTGTTCGGTAGTTGCGAATTGTCGGCGACGACGCGGAGGGTGTT
>DAOUAY010000693.1:0-7551 GCA_034432995.1 Anaerolineae bacterium
GTGACGGGCGTGTTGTGCCACAGCACGTGATCAACGGTGACGGTGATTGCGCCGTTGGCGCTGATGCCGACAGCGTGATCGGCGATGATCGTGTTCGCCATATCCCAGGTCTGATCGAAAGGCTCCCAGTAGGTGGAATAAATGGCGCTGCCGTCGCCGCCGGTATTGCGGGCGATGGTGTTGTGCGCCAGATAGGGCGACGCGCCAAACGTGTAGATCGCGCTGCCACGCTCGGTGGCCTGGTTGCCGAAGATGAGATTGTTGTAGAGTGTGGCGTTGCCGCCCTGGAAGCCCAGCGCGCCACCCTGCCGGGCGCTATTGCCCGTGAACGTGTTGTGGTCTACCTTAGCGTCACTCAGCAAGAGAGATATGCCGCCGCCGGCTATCCCTGCGCCGCCGCCGGTCGCCTCGTTCCCCTCGAACGTGTTGGCGAGGACCATGGCATAGCTGAATTCCAGGAACACGCCGCCGCCGCCGTAGGCGGTGTTGTTGCGGATATGGTTGCCGACCAACGCCGGACCGCCATACTCTGCAGATCCGTGGTGTGTGCTGTAAGAATGGACGCCGCCGCCGCTGCCTTGCGCCGTGTTGGAGGAGATGTTGTTGGATTGAATCCAGTCTTGGCTATCCCGCAGCGACATTCCACCGCCGGACCCCGTGGCGGTGTTGTCTGCAATCACATTGTCGGTGATCTGCCCTGCGCTCTCGTCCAAATATAGCCCACCGCCGGTGATGGCGCTGTTGCTGCGGATCTCGTTTTGGGTGAAGACGTGCTGTCCTCTGAAAACCGCAATCCCGCCGGCATAGTCACCGGCCGTGTTAGAGATCACCGTATTGCCGCTGAAGGTGATTGCATACGGCTTGTCCTCCTGGCGGATATCCACCGCGCCGCCGCGCTCGGGAGGCCAGCCTATCGCATGATTTTCCGCGAAAAGATTATTGACGATGGTGGCCGGGTGGTAACGCAATACTGAAAGACCGCCGCCCCAGGATGCAGTATTGCCCGTAATTTCGTTGTCGCTCAACGTTGCGCCGACCGGGCTGAAATCAAGGTAGATGCCGCCGCCGAAATCCCGCGCGTAGTTGCCGTAGATCCAGTTGCGCGAGAGGCGCGGCGCCGCCCCCGATACATAGATGCCGCCGCCGGCCGGAGAGCCTCCAGGAAAGAAATCCACCCCACCGAGTCCCTCGGCATCCCCGCCGGTGATGTGGAAGCCTTCGACCACCGGCGCAATCCCGCTCCCGGCGATGACGAGCGCGCGCCCGCCCCCCTGTGGGTTGATGATCGTGGGGTTCGCCAGCGGCGCGGGCATCGTCCAATCTTCCAGGGCATAGCCGCCGCGCAACGTGATGTTCTTGTCAATGTAGACCACCTGCGTGATGACAGATGGCCCGAAGTAACCGGGCGGCGCGGCGTGATTGTGTAGGTCGCTGTACGTCCCGGCAGCTACCTTGATGATGTCGCCGTCGTTGGCGGCGTCTACGGCAGCCTGGATCGTTTCGTAGTCGCAATGACCGGCGCAGACGCGCAACTCGGCGCCGAACTCCGGGAGGGCGTATACAGGCGTCCATTGTCCGGCGCGATACCGCTCAATCCAGCCCCACTGCGGGATGACGTCGCCGTAGCCGTCGAAACCCTGGTACAGGCCGACGACACCGGGATAATTCGCCGTCGCCGCGACCGCGTCCCGCGCGCCGCCCGGCGTGTCTGCGCGGTCGAGCGCGTTCAGGATAATGCGCGCGGCATCGTAGGAAAACGCGCCCACGATGCCGGGATCGTCCGGCGCGTTGGGGAAACCGGCGGCTTGATAGTTCGCACGGAACGGCTCCCAGCCCGGCATGGCCCAGAAAGGGCGATATTGCATCATCGCAATGTCGCCTTCAGCAGCGACAGGGCCGGCGGCCTCCGTGTAAGCGTTCAGCAACGATGCTGCGTTGTCCCATGAACTCCACGCAATGGGCACATTGTTCATCCCCACTTCATACGCTGCTTTGCTGAACAGTCCGGCGCGGGTGGGAACGCTATCGGCGTAGAAGATCACGTCCGGCTGCTCATTGTGCTTGATGTCCGCCAGCACGGCGGCAAAGTCGACGGTATCGGTGACGATGTGGTAGCCGGTGATCGTGCCGCCCAACGCCGCGAACGTGTTCGAATAGAAGCCAGCCACCCCCGCGTGATAACCTTCTGTCACCACGAATGCGCTGCGCGTGTAGCCGCGCCACCGCCGCAAGTAGGTCGCCAACGTCGTCGGAGGCGAACCATCGTGAGAAATGGTGCGGAATGTCGTCGTGTAGCCTTGCTGTGTCAGATTGGGGTATGTGGCTGAGGGCGAGACCATTGGGATGCCTGCTGCTGCATAGATAGTCTGCGCCGGGATGCTGGCGACGCTGCACGTGTGGCCGACGACGGCCAATGCGCCCGCATCCAGCAGGCTTTGCGCGGCCGACACGGCTTGCCCGCCATCACAGCCATCGTCGGCGACGACCATGCGCAGTGTGTACTGTGTCCCGCCGAGATCGAGACCGCCGGCTGCATTGGTCTGATTAATCGCGAGTTGCACGGCGTTGGCTTCTTGCCATCCAAATTGGGCCACTGGACCACTCAAAACCGCCGCGACGCCAATCGTCGCCACGCACGGGCCGTACACGTCCAGCCACCCCTCGCGGAGTCCTTGCTCCACGCCGGAGAGCCTGGAGCGCACGCTGACGGGAATCAGCGGATCGGTTTCGTGGAAGGAGGCGAGGCCCACGCCATCCTCGGCGACGGTGTACAACATCGTCCCCGCCGTGAACGTACCGGAGATCACGTCGCTGATCGTGTCGAAGACGGCATTGTCCAGCCGCTTCATCGCACTGCTGAGGAGGCGGTCGGAGCCAGGGACGCCGCCGCCCTGAAATACCGCGTTGTACTGGTCGGTATCCACGCCGATGGCCCACGCGCCGGATTGCGTTGCAGTGAGGATCGAACCGTAGCTGGTGGCGCCGGCCACACCAAAGATCACGTCCGCGCCCTGACCAAGCAATTCCTGCGCCGCTCGTGCGCCGACGTCGGGGTCATCAAATGTGTTCGTGTAGGTGACGAGGACGGTGGTGGTAGGGGCGGCGCACTGCGCGCCGTTATGGTAACCGTCAATGAAGCGCACGACCGGCGGGAAGGGAATGCCGCCGACCGCGCCGACTATGTGACTGTCGGACATCAGCGCGGCCAGCGTCCCGGCCAGGTAGCCGGCTTCGTCTTCGGCAAACAGCATCCCGCGCAAGTTCGGCGGGGTCGTCGTTTCCCAGGCATTGTCAACGCTGGCGAACATCGTTCCGGGATACAGCGCCGCCGTCTGCGAGATCGCATCCGCCATCAGGAAAGTCACCCCAATACAGAGGTCATTACCATCCAGAGCGCATTGCTGCAAATTGGGCATATAATCCGCTTCCGAAGTTGACGTGTACACCTGGTAGGTGGTGCTCAACTCACTTGCGCTGCGGAGAACACCCATGAAACTCAATTCATTGAAGCTCTTGTCAAAAACTTCAGGGCCGTTTGTCACCAGCCCCACGGCGATGGCGGCAGGGGCAAGCAAACGTTGCTCCTGTTCGGCGGGCAGTCCTGCTCTGGGTGGCGCGGCGCCGATCTGCGCGATGGCCGACGAGCCCGGGTGTAAAGCGGCAGCGACCAGGCCGATGACGACCACTGCAGCCGCCAAACTTACGCATATCCAAACGAGACGTATGTTGTGTTTCATTTCTTCCTCCTATCGACAATGTGTTGATTGGCAAAAAACTGTGTTCCTGCGCGGACCTGGCGGGATATAGGGGAGCGTTACAGCAATGGTAGTGTCAGGACTTGTGCTTCACCTTCTCGTGGCCGTGACCTTCCCGGAAGCTGATCATAGCTCAACAGGATGTCTTCCAAGCGCCATCGCATGTCCAAGCTTGGCTTCCGGGAAGGTTGGCACGGGAAGTTAAATTTTTACAAATCCAAAAGATAGCGATGGAGTGGATGAACTAAGGTTGTTCTTATTGTAGCATACATTTCGGTTCTATGCACATCCTGGTGATGCTGATACTGTTACCCGGTATTGACAATCCTTGCAATTGCTATATATGGGATTGGCGCGGCAGACCTGATCAATAACACGTAAATCGCGGTGCGCGCGAAGGATTCCCGAAGATGACATTGCCTCATCCCATCGCTTATGGGCGCACAGCCGAAATCTACCCGTGGCACGACGGGCTTGTGCTCAAGCTGTTCCACGCCTGGGTTCCCGCAGACAGCGTGCAGTACGAGGCCCGTATCGCTCGCGCGGTCCACGCGGCGGGATTGGCCGTGCCGCGCCCGGGAGAGATCGTAGAGATCGAGGGACGCCTGGGATTGGAATACGAGCGCCTCGACGGCAAGCCTATGGGCGAGATGATGGCCGTCAAGCCGTGGAGGCTGCCGCGCTTCGCGCGCCAACTCGCGGAATTGCACGTTGCTATCCACAAGATTCCGGGTGTCGCCGGCATCCCCTCCCAGCGTGAGCGGCTGGCAGACAAGATCCGTGCGGCTAAAGACTTGCCGGTTCCCTTGCAGGAAGCATGTCTGCAGGCGTTGGCGCACATGCCGGATGGAGATCGGCTATGTCATGGAGATTTTCATCCCATGAACGTGCTGCTGCACGAGGGGCGCGCCGCGGTGATCGATTGGATCGATGCAACGTGCGGCAATCCGCTCGCAGATGTAGCGCGCACTGCCGTGCTTATGCAAGAGGCCGCTGATCGGGCGGTGGGGAACAAAACCAACAAGACTGCGTGGATCGAGAGGGCGGCCATGCGGTGGTTCACCCGCATCTATCTGCGTCAGTATTTCACTTTGTTACCCGGCGGCGGGGACGAATACCATCGCTGGTGGCCCATCGTCGCCGCCGGGCGGATGAGCGAGGACATACCGGGATTGAACGAGTGGCTGAGACAGCAGGTCGAACGTGGATAGGTCATTACACCTTTGATGCCTGGAGTATTATGACAATAAAAAACAATGTCCATATCCTGTTAAAAGTTGTTTTGCTTGTGACGTTTGTGGTCGTCGCTGTCTGGTACAGTCTGATCATTCCGCCGGGCGAGGGGGTGGATGAAACGCCACATTTGCATTATGTGCTGTATGTCAAAGAGCAGCGTACTCTGCCGGTACAGCCCATGTCTGGTACCGAGGAAGCAAAAGTTTGGATGGGGCACCATCCCCCGCTTTATTACGTGCTGGGCGCAATGACGATTTCCTGGATAGACACCTCAGATTTCGCCGAAACCTTTCAGCCCAATCCCCACTTTGTCTGGATGGAGAACATCGACAGCAATGGGTGGAACGTAATGTTGCATTTTGGGCAGGAGCAGTTCCCGTGGAGGGGCAGCTTGCTCGCGTTGCACGTGCTGCGCTTGATGACGGTGGGACTCGGCGCTGTGGCGCTATGGGCCGTGTATCACGCAATCCAGTTGCTGTTTCCAGAGCACCCGTGGGCGCCACTCGGCGCAACGGCCTTGCTCGGTTTCAACCCTTCATTTGTCTTTATGAGTAGTACGATTCACCACGACACTTTACAGGCGGCAATTTTTGCTGTGGCGACCTGGTGGGCGCTGCGCTTCCTGGAGTGCCCAAAGCGAAAACTCGATGTTTGGGTGGGTGGAATCCTGGTCGGCGCTGCCTTGTTGACCAAGTTGAGCGGGTTTGCGCTGGCAGCGGCAATAGGTCTGACGCTATTCCTGAGGGCCTGGCGTCAGCAGGATTGGCAGAGTTTGCCGCGCCAAGTGGCGCAATTTGGCATTGCCGTAGCCTTGCTCGCTGGCTGGTGGTTTGTGCGTAACCAGTGGCTTTATGAGGATCCGCTCGGGTGGCGAATGTTCTTGAATATCCATAGCCACATGATCCGTCCAGGCGCATATACCTGGAGTGCGTTCACGCAAGAATTTCTCGGCCAGTTAGGTCGCACGTTTTGGGGGGCTTTCGGCTACATGCATATCACATTCCCTGAAATCACGAAATACCTGTGGTGGTTAAGTGGCCTAGCCGGATTCGGCTTGATTGTGGGAATGATTCAAGATCGCTCTCATATCCGGGTGCGTTGGTCTGCCTGGCTCGTCGTGCTGACGATTCTTTTTCTGCTGTTTGCCTCGTTCGTACGCTTTTCCATTGCGACTGTTGGCGCCGGACATGGTCGTTATCTCTTTCCAGCCGGTGTTAGCATTGGAGCATTGTTCGTTGCTGGGATGAATGGTTTTTTCAATTGGCGCTACCAACGTCTAGTATCTGTTACGCTTGCCATCGGCATGGTGATTTATGCTATCTGGCTACCTTTGAACTTTGTGTTACCCAAGTATGCTCCGCCTGACAAGGCATCTACGGAAGAACTGACGCAAGCGCAACTCCTGAACAAGCCATTCGTAGCAGGAGTAGAATTGGTAGGGTATTATACAGATGGTGATAGAGTTTTCCCAGGACAATGGGTGCCTGTCCAGTTGTACTGGAGAGCTGTTGGCGAGCCATCTGAGCGGCAGGGCCCCAAAGTCCTCGTAGAGATGCTAGATAAGAGCGAGAACGTTGTCGCCTCTTATGCCTTGTGGCCGGTCCCAAGTATGCCGCCCTCGGTGTGGGAGACGAATGCTATCTATGTCTCTCAAGCAAAGTTAGGGTTGCCGCAAAGGGAACTGCCGGAAGAGCTTTTTCTGACAATCACACCGTTCTTAAAAGAATCGCAACAAATGCACAATCAACGAGTGTTTTTAGGACGGCTGATGACAACCGGGGGCATCACCGAAGTCAAATTTGAAGATGCGCCTCTCAACTGGCAAGCGACTTTTACACCGGCGCTGAGATTGTTAGGTCATCAGACTTCATCTGATGTTATCAGACCAGGAGATACTCTTGCCGTCAGCCTGTATTGGGAGGTTCTGGAACCACCAGCAGCAGATTACTCTGTTTTTATTCATTTGCTGAATGATAAAGGTAAATTGCTCGCACAATATGACCGCCCTGCGGGTGGGAATATGGACACAACATCAACCTGGCAAGCAGGACAAATACTGCGAGATATTTATCCTGTCGCAGTACCACAGGATGCGCCGGTAGGCCGTTATACAATTCGTATAGGAATGTACACGTGGCCTTCTATGGAGCGATTGCCGATTCTTGTTGGCGGCAAGAGCATAGAGAACAGTATCTTGGAGTTGGACATCGTGCAAATCAGTCACTAGCAATGCATACTACCTCGACGGTTACAGTTTTTCATAACGCAGCAGTATGATTGTAAGAGAAACACACGGTTCGTCGCCGGGACTTTTCAGCGAGGGTAGCCCCGTTCTTATCTACACAATCTGTTGAGAACGGCGCTAGACATACGTCCCTAGCGCCAACCCCTTCTCGATGAAATACCGGTACGTGTCGTAATACACCGTGTAGGGGATCGAGTGATCGCTGTGCAGGACGTAGCCGAAGTTCTGCATCACGGTGGGGATTTTGGCCTCTAGTTCGGCGTCGATGATGGCGCGGTCGTTGGTGTAGAGCGCGCGCACATCGATGCCGCCCAT
>DAOUAY010000694.1:0-1642 GCA_034432995.1 Anaerolineae bacterium
TCGCGCCCGTCGAGGCTGCGCCAGTCGCCGCTGCGGAGGATGTCCACGAAGCGGCGGATAGAGGCCAGGTGACCTTCGCCTTTGCCCAGATGCGGCTGAATGTCGCTGGGGATGCCGGCGACGTCGGTGTAGAACATCAGCGTGTCGCCCTGCACGTAGTTGACGACGCGAATCTCCGCGCCGCCCTCCGTCCCGTAAAGCGTTACACCGAATTCGTCGTTGTTGGCGCGGTAAGTAGCCCAGCTCGTCTCCAGGAGCAGCGCGGCGTTCCCTTCCAGACGGATGAAGGCGCTCGCCAGGTCTTCGACTTCGTAGCCGCTGCCGACCAATTGCTTCTGCATCCCGCTGCCGCCCCGCCCGCGCGGGCCGAGTTCGGCGTAGACCGCGCCGCTGACAGCCAACGCCTGCGGTTCGCCCATCAGGTAGAGCGCCATATCGAGCATGTGGACGCCCAAATCGATGAGCGGGCCGCCGCCGGCCATGGCCTTCTTGGTGAACCAACTGCCCAGGCCGGGGATGCCGTTGCGCCGCAGCCACCAGGCTTTGGTGTGATAAATCTTGCCCAAGCCGCCCTGGTCGATGTAGGCTTTGAGCGCCTGCACATCGGCGCGCTGGCGGTGGTTGAAGGTGACGTCGAGCGCGCGCCCGGTGCGCGCCGCCGCCGCGACCATCGCTTCAGCATCGGGGAGTGTGCTGGCGAGCGGTTTCTCGCAGAGCACGTGCTTGCCGCTCTCCATCGCGGCGATGGCGACGGGCGCGTGCAGGAAGTTAGGCGTGCAAACGTTGACGACGTCCAGGTCATCGCGGGCGATGAGCGGCTTGTAATCCGTATACAGGTTGGGGATGTTGTTCACCGCGCCGAATTCTTCGAGCCGCGCGGGGTCGGTGTCCGCCACGGCGACGATCTCGACGCCGGGGATTTGCTGGTAAGCGCGCAAGTGCGCCCGTCCGACCCCCAGGCCGACGATGCCCACGCGCAGTGTATCCAAAATATCAGACATAAATCCTATCTCCTCCAAAGAAATTTGGTAATCAGTAACCAGGGATCGGGGATTGGGTAGCCCCAATCCCTGATTACGAATCCCTGATTACCTTATGCTTCGATCTCGAACTTTTCCAAAGCCTGGGGGTGATGCGGGGCCTTCGCCATATCGCGGAAGCCGACGACGCTGACGGGGGCGCACCAGCGGACGGCGTTGGTGATGACCTGCTGCACTTCCTTCTGGTAGTAGATAGGGAAGGTTTCGTGGCCGGGCTGGAAGTAGAAGATTTTGCCGCGCCCGCGATGCCAGCAACAGCCACTGCGGAACACTTCACCGCCCTGGAACCAACTGATGAAGATCAGCTCGTCGGGCTGCGGGATGTCGAAGAACTCGCCGTACATCTCGGTGTGGGGGATCTCGAAGTACTCGCCCAGGCCCTCGACGATGGGGTGACCCGGTGACGTTACCCACAGGCGATGGCGCTCGCCGACCTCGCGCCACTTGAGCGAGCAGTTCGTGCCCATCATCCGGCGGAAAATCTTGGAGAAGTGGCCGGAGTGCAGGACAATCAAACCCATCCCGTTGAGGATGCGCTGCTGCACCTTATCCACGATCTCGTCCTTGACCTCGTGATGCGCCATGTGGCCCCACCAGATGAG
>DAOUAY010000695.1:0-5733 GCA_034432995.1 Anaerolineae bacterium
CGCCTTAAGCGTTGAAGTAAGGTTGTTTTTGAAGGAGTGCCTATGAACACTATGATTTATGCCAACGGCATCGACGTCGACACCGGCGACTACGCTATCCCGCCGCTGTCTGTCGATGAACTGGATGCGCTGATCCGGCAAGAAAAGGAACCGGAGAACTTCAACGAGCTAAAAGCCCGCGCCCACAAGCCCAAGGATTACGACGTCAAAGAAGGCGTGGACATGAAGGAACTGGACCAAACCGGCTGGGGCGTCATCTTCGCCGAGGACGCCGATCCGGAAGTAGAAAAGGCTTTGCAGCCGCTGCTCAAGCTGCGCGAGGGGCAGGCCGGTCAACGTTACCACCGCTACGTCTTCCGGGTCGGGAAAGACACCAAGAGCAGCTTCCTGGCCCGGCAGGGCGCCGGCCCCGGCCCCGCCAACCCGGACAAAGTGCCCTACTACCTGCTGATCGTCGGCAGTCCAGAGAAGATCCCGTACGAGTTTCAGAGCCAGCTCGACGTGCAGTACGCGGTCGGTCGCCTGCACTTCGAGACGTTCGCCGAGTACAGGACGTATGCCGAAAGTGTCATGGCGGTGGAGTCGAAGGCCGTCAGGCTGCCGCGCCGGGCCGGATTCTTTGGCGTCACTCACGAGAACCCGGACACGGCGACCAATCAGAGCCTCGATTACCTGATCAAGCCGCTGTGCCAGACGCTCAGTCAAAGTAGCGCCGATTGGAGCTTCGACGCCGTCCTGGGCCTGGACGCCAAAAAGGCGGCGCTGCGGCGGTGGTTGGGCGGCGCTGAAACCCCGGCCCTGCTCTTTGCCGCCAGTCACGGCCTGCAAGTCCGGGCAGACAACCAAAAGGGACTGTCGCCGCTGGATTACCAGGGCGCGCTGATCTGCGCGGACTGGCCCGGACAAGGCCCCTTCGAGCACCAGGACTTCGTCTTCGCCGGCGCAGACCTGGGCAAGGATGCCAACCTCCTGGGCCTCATCGCGTTCTTCTTCGCCTGCTTCAGCGGCGGCACGCCCCAACGCGACGCCTACACCAACCTGCGCCGGATGCAAATCGGGCAACAACCTGGCCCGGCGATCGAACTGACGCCCCACCCCTTCGTCGCCGGCCTGCCGAAGCGGATGTTGAGCGCGCCCGGAGGCGGCGCGCTGGCCGTGATCGGGCACGTCGAGCGCGCCTGGCCCAGCTCGTTCGTGTGGCTGGCAAAAGAGGACGGCACGATCCCGCCGCAGACCGAGGTCTTCGAGAGCACCTTCAAACGCCTGATGAAGGGGTATCCGGTCGGCGCAGCCGTCGAATATCTCAACCAGCGCTACGCCGAACTCGCCACGGACTTGAAGCAACTGCTCGAAGATGCCGGATACTCTGAATTCAAGGCGGGCGTGCAACTGGCCAACACGTGGATGGCCGCCAATGATGCGCAGTGGTACACGATCATCGGCGATCCGGCGGTCAGGCTGCCGGTGGTCAAGACCGCGGAGGCCACGCCGCGCCCTGTGCTGATGTCCACAGCAACTGTAGATCAACCCGGCGACAAGCCGGACAAACCGGGGTCAGCACCCCAATCTTTATCCAGCGCCGATGTGGCGCACCCAACAAAGGAGGAAACAATGTCAACGCCAGATTCGAATGATCCCCGCTTCGCGCACGCCTTCAGCCCGGCCCCTGAATCCGAGGAGCTAATCAAGCTCAAGGCGCAACACCCGGACCTTTACCAGGCATACGTGGACCACATCAAGGAGGGATACAAAAACAACGGCCGCATCTTCGACGACGTGCGGCGCGCGTTTATGCGCTCGCACAATTCCACGGTGGTGATGTACTGGCTGCTGTTCGCCGTCGGCGTCGCCACGGTGGTCACCGGGATTGTGCTGGCCGCGCAGGGCAACATAGTGGCCGGGGGCGTGTTCCTGGGCGTGGGCGTCGCGGCGTTCGTCACCTACTTCATCAGCCGTTCCACCCAGAGCATCGAGGAAAACCTGCTCTACATCACCTGGCTGGGCGTGATCTACAACAGCTATTGGACGCACCTGGCCTGGGCCACCCAGCGCGACACGGCGCAAGCCGAGCTGGACAAAGCGACGACCGATGCGCTCAAACAACTGGAGAAGCTGGTGAATCGCCACGCCAAAGCGACCAAGGAACGCCCCACCCTGCCCGGCGATAACAAACCACCGGAGGAGTAATGGAGATCCGATTCCCATGAGCGAAACCCTGCTCCACTTCAACGGCATCGACGGCGACACCGGCGGCTACGATCTGCCGCCGATGACGGCCGAAGACCTTGTGAAGTTTGTCCGCGGCGAGGCAACGCCGGACAATCTCGCCGAGCTGCGCTTCCGCCACCAGCGGGGAACGGCCAAACATCTAGGCGTCAAAGAGGGCGTGAATCCCAACAAACTGGATGAGGCCGGTTGGGGTGTGATCTTCCCCCAGTATACGGCCGCGGAGGCGGAACGCCAGAAAGCGGTGGAGGCGATCCGCGAGGCGCTCCAGCCGCTGCTCCGGTGGCGCGAGTCGCAGGCGGGCGCGCGCTTCGAGGCGTGGTGCCAGGGCGCGGGCAAAGGCTTTCGCGTCGGCGCCGACACCAAGAACAAATACCTGGCGCGGCACGGCATAGGTCCCGGGGCCGCCGACCCGGACAAGGTACCCTACTACCTGCTGATCGCGGGCAGTCCGGCGGACATCCCCTACCGCTTCCAGTCGCAACTCGACGTCGATTATGCGGTCGGGCGCATCCACTTCGAGACGTTGGACGAGTACGCAGCCTACGCGGCCAACGTTGTCGCCGCCGAACAACCAGGAGCACAGAAGCCGGGGCGGAAAGCCGCGTTCTTCAGCGTAGCCAACCCCGGCGACGCCGCCACGCAACTCAGCGCCACCCAACTCACCCAGCCGCTCGCCGACAAGATGCGCGCCGCTCATCCAGAGTGGGCGGTGCGGTCGTATGGGCCGGATCAGGCGCACAAAGCGACGCTGGCTTCCCTGCTGGGCGGGGCAGAGACGCCGGACTTCCTCTTCACGTCCAGCCACGGGATGAAGTTCGCCAACGGCAGCCCGCGCCAGCTTCCCCACCAGGGGGCGCTGCTGTGCCAGGACTGGCCCGGCGAGGCGTGGACAGAAGCCATCCCCCAGGCTTTCTACTTCGCGGGCGACGATCTGACGACGGCATCTGACCTGCACGGGCTGATCGCCTTCTTCTTCGCCTGCTACGGCGGCGGCACTCCCCAGTACGACGAGTTCGTCAAACAAGCCAGACCGGACGACGCATCGCCCACGCGTCTCGAAATTGCCCCCTACCCTTTCCTGGCGCAATTGCCGGTGAAGATGCTGGGCCGTCCGCGCGGCGCGCTGGCCGTCGTCGGCCATGTGGAACGGGCCTGGAGCTACTCTTTCGACTGGGGCAAGGCCGGCACGCAGACCGTCGTCTTCGAGAATACACTAGAGCGTTTGCTCAAGGGTCATCCCATCGGCTCGGCGATCGAGTACTTCAACGAGCGTTACGCCAGCATCTCCGTCATGCTGAGCGACGAGTTGGAGGAAATCGACTTCGGGAGGGTCTACGATCCGTTCGAGCTGGCGGGGTTGTGGACGGCCAACAACGACGCGCGCGGCTACGCCATCATCGGCGACCCGGCGGTGCGGCTGCCGGTGGATGGTACGCCCTAGTATCGCGTGGCACGAATACCTTTCCAGTTTATGCTTGCCAGGGATCGTCAGATCCCGGCGTAGCTCGCAAGAACCGCGGATCTGCCGATCGGCTTCAAGCATAGCTAACCGGAGCGGGACTTCTGCCGCGATGTACTAGCAATGGGCACTTGCGAGGGGGGGACCTCTGGTGATTACCCATATCTCACCGCAGAGCACGCTGAGGCCGCAGAGAGATATGAAAAAGGCTTTCTCTGCGCGCTTTGCGACCTCTGCGATGAATGAATCCGCGCGCATGTTGCAACATGTGGGTAATCACCAAGGTTGCCCTTTCTTGACAAACCGCGAAAATCGTGGTATTTTTATTAAAACTTCTAGTTAAGATCTTCAGTGGGAATCAGAGAGGCATGGCATCACCCAACAGAGTCACGATGACCGAGATCGCCGAAAAGAGCGGTGTGTCGCTCGCTACGGTCTCGTTGGTTCTCCGGGAAAAGTCAGGCGTCGGTGCAGAAACGCGCGAGCGGGTGGTACAGGTTGCCAAAGACCTCGGATACTTCCCCAAAAACACCAATGGAACGCCTGCCGTACCTCTCACCAATGTGGGGCTGATCCTGAAAGAGGAACCGCACCTGATTCCTCAAGCGAATCGTTTCTATTCCCACGTGGTCGCCGGGATCGAGGTGGCCTGCCGGCGCCGGAACATCAACCTGTTTTATGCCACAATGACGGTCGATGCCAATAATTACCCGCTGGAACTGCCGCGGATTCTGCTAGAAGAGGACACCACCGAGGGGTTCTTGCTCTTGGGCGCTTTTTTGAGCGAGCCTTTGCGCCAGGTGGTGGCCCGCCACTCGGTTCCCATGATCCTGGTGGATGCTTATGCAGCGACCGAGATGTACGACGCCGTCGTATCGGACAATGTAGGCGGGGCCTGCCAGATCGTCGCCCATCTAATCCAGCAGGGCCACCGGCATATCGCTTTTGTCGGCAGTCATCTGGGGTCCTCCTATCCCAGTATCCGCGAACGGAAAGTCGGGTATGAGAAGGCTTTGGGCGATGCCCATATTGCCGAGTCGTATTGCGCCGATTGCCATATCATCGACACCGAGGAAATCGTTGAGGCCACGACGACCCTGCTAGCGGCCAATCCTCAAATCACCGCGATCTTCGCGGCAAACGATGAGACGGCTATCACCGTGATGGAGACGCTGCGTTCCCTGGGACGCCAAATCCCCGACGACATCTCCGTGGTGGGGTTTGATGACATCGATTTGGCGAGCCGGGTTTACCCGCCTTTGACGACGATGCAGGTTGATAAAGCGGGTATGGGACGGATGGCGGTACAATTGCTGATCAATCGAGTTCAATATCCGGAGTCGGGATTGGTGCGCGCGGTGATGCAGCCACGCTTGCTAGAAAGGGATTCAGTGCGTACGATTCCAGCAGATTAGCTTCTTGACAAACCTTATTATGGCGGTATATTATATATATGTCATTGGAAGCGCTTCCAATTACGCTTTACCAACATGGAAAGCCCGATGGCATGGCTGTTCAACACACCTACGATTATGCATTGGGTGACCCCAAGTTGCTATTTTGCGACAGCTTAGCAAACGGCAGGATCGGTGCTATACTTATCGATAGGTGCGAATCATAAGCATGAGGCCGGTGTACAGCAACTTGGCTAACTAGCGTTTTCATCCACTGATCGAAAGGAGGTGAGGTCAAAAACAGAAAAGCAAAAACCAGCGTATCGTACAGCTTTGTATAAGTTCAATCCCAAATTCAAACCTTAGAAGGAGGAAACAAATGTCACGCAAGAAGTTGATGGCGATGCTTGGGGTGATGGTGGTGTTGAGCATGGTGATGGCCGCCTGCGCAACCCCGACCCCAGAAAAGATCATCCAGACCGTCGTGGTCAAAGAAACCGTGGAGGTCGAGACGGTTAAGGAAGTCGAGGTCGTGAAGACCGTCGAGAAAATCGTCGAGAAGACCGTTGAGGTCTTGGTGACCCCTGAGGCCGAAGAAGGCGCTCTGCCCCGCAATGAAACCTTGTACTACAATGGTCTGCAATGGGGGCC
>DAOUAY010000696.1:0-1604 GCA_034432995.1 Anaerolineae bacterium
TATCTTCGACGGTTTCTAAAGCCTGATTCACTGCGCGCTGGACATCGCGGGATACGATCTGCTCTTCCAGGTCGGTGTAGCTCTTCATCAAGACCTGGCGCATGGGGATGTAGAACAGCAGCACGATAATCGCCGTTGCGGCGATAATGCTGCCGATAATCTTCAAACGCAATGTGGGAAACATGCTTTGCATCATTTACATGCGATGTTGATTTACCAAGAGTGATGCACTAACGCTCGAATATATCTATCGTAGATCGCGCGTACCGCTGCCATAACCGCGTTGGATAGCGGCGGCATAGCGGCGGCAGCGATGTTTTCCTCGGCCTGCGAGGGGCGCTTTGCGCCAGGGATGGCGCACGTCACCGCGTCGAACATCAGGATCCAACGCAGGGCGAATTGTACCATGCTCATCCCTTCTGGGCAGATCGCCTTCAGTTCGTCCACAGCTTGCAGCGCCACGTTGTATTCCACGCCGGAGAAGGTTTCGCCTTTGTCGAAGGCCTCGCCGTCGCGGTTGAACGCCCGGTGATCGTCGGGCGAGAACTGGCTGTCGGGCTTCATCTTACCGGTGAGCATCCCGGAAGCCAGCGGCACGCGCGCCAGGATGCCGACGTTGCGCTTCCGCGCCTGCTCGAAGAACAGTTCAGAGGGGCGGTGGCGAAACATGTTGAAGATGATCTGCGCCGTCTTCACGTTCGGATACTCGATGGCCTTCAGCGCCTCTTCGACCTTTTCGACGCTCACGCCGTAGTGCCGCAGTTTCCCGGCGGCGACCAGATCATCGAGCACGTCAAAGACCTCCGGCATGTAGAATACCGGCGTCGGCGGGCAGTGGAGTTGCAGCAGGTCGATGGCGTCGGTATTCAGATTTTTGAGGCTGCGCTCGACGAACGCGGTGAGATTCTTGCGATTGTACCCTGCGGCGACATGGGGGTCTAATCTGCGCCCGGCCTTCGTAGCGATGTAAATTTCCTCGCGGCGTTGTTTGCGCAGTTGGCTGATCAACCGCTCGCTGCGCCCATCGCCGTAGACGTCGGCGGTGTCGAAGAAATTGACGCCCAAATCGACCGCGCGATGCAGCGCCGCCAGGGATTCGTTATCCTGCACTGCGCCCCACGTTCCTCCGATAGCCCACGCCCCAAAGCTGATCGATGATACTTTCCACCCGGTTCTCCCTAATTCTCGGTATTGCATCATGACCTCCTGATTGTTCGTTCAAAGTCTGAAGTTCAAAGTCCGAAGTCAAATGTCAGGATGACTTTCGACTTGTGACGTTGGGCTTTTGACTTCCTGCATAGCGATGACTGCGCTGACGATCAATAACCCGCTGGCAATGAATAACGGCCTGTGCGGGATTTCCGCGAAGATGAAATACGCCGTGAGCATCAAAGACGTCTGTCCTTTTCGAAGGTCTACGCTTATTATAGACCAACCCTATAAAAAGGGTAGACGGCAGACGGTAGCCAGGGAGGGAGTAGCCTGCTATCCACTTCTCGGAGTCAGCCACAGGGCTATCGCATTTGGAGGTAAAGACTACAAAAGTCTCAGCGGACACGTGCATTTGGCGCGTTTTTCGTTCAACGAGGCGCTTGGTCAACGCG
>DAOUAY010000697.1:0-5594 GCA_034432995.1 Anaerolineae bacterium
CTGATGAGCAGCTCGCGCGGGGCAAATTCGACCTGCACGCGCGCCGCCAGCGCCTGTGCTTCTGGCAGCGCGGCGTTGTGCAGCACGGCGATGCGCATCGGCTTGCGGGTATCGAGCCGGGCGAAAAAATCATCGTACAGCGCCTGAAGCGCCTTTTGGCGCGTCCGCGAGCGCCGTCCGGCTTCGACCATACCGGTTTCGTGGTTCACCATAATCTGTGGCTTGAAATTCAGCAGCGTGCCAATGAACGCGCTCGCGCCGCCGATGCGCCCGCCTTTGTGGAGGTATTCCAATGTGTCGAGCGTGATGATGTAAGCCATCGTTTTACGGGCGGCGTCGGCTGCAGCGACCATCGCAGCGGCGTCACCACCGGCTTCTCTTGCCCGCGCTGCTGCCAACACCTGCCAGCCCAGGCTCATCGAGTTGGACTTGGAATCGACCACGTGTACAGGCATATCGATGATCGGTGCCGCTAATTTTGCAGACTCATACGTGCCACTCATGGCGCTGCTGATGGTAATGGCGACAATTTCCTGCGCGCTCTGCTGTTGTGCTCTCTCGTAAGCGTTGAGAAAGTCCTGCGGT
The DNA here is from genome assembly GCA_034432995.1 of Anaerolineae bacterium. Taxonomy (GTDB): domain Bacteria; phylum Chloroflexota; class Anaerolineae; order B4-G1; family SLSP01; genus DSWT01. The sequence continues at coordinate 586 of DAOUAY010000697.1, forward strand.
GTTGGCTGCGACGTCGTTGGGTAGACCGGATCACTGACCAACCGTTCGTAAAATGCTTCCGGCTGGATATCCACCCCGTCGCGCAACTGTTCGTTCCCCCAGATAACCGAAAGCGGTATAACGTGAATAGCGTACTGTTCCCGCAAAGCCTTCGGCAAGTCGCACGTACTATCTGTAATCAGGGCTATTTTATGGTTTGGCATCGTTATCTCCTTACTGATAGTCAAAAGTCTAAAGTCAAAAGTCTAAAGTCAAAAACCCAAAGTCGAAGTCGAAACCTGAATCCGTTCGATCCGTTGACAAAACCGGCTCAACGCAGCAGCAAAATCCCTACAGCAGTGGCGATGATCACGCTGACGGATGGCAGCAGCGCCTTATAGAGCGCGCCCCAACTCGCGCCGAAGTAGTTGTGCGTGAGCGCTAGGCACAGGTGCATCGGTGAGAGCATAATACCACTAAAACAGCCGACGAACATCCACACACCGGCGGCCAGGCTTTCGATGGGCAGCCCGGTGAGCAGCGGCGCGACCAACGGCAGGCTCAGCGCCATCGCCGCGGGAGCGGTCCCCGTCACCAGCCCCACCAGCATTGGCACGACGAAGGCGACGACCAGCGGCGGCAGGCCGAGTGCGCCTAACGCCTGCGGAATCTGTTCCACTGCGCCCACATCCTGCAGCACCTGCTTGAAGATCATCACGCCGAAGATCGACGAGAAGGTTTGGATGGGAAAGCTGCGTACCACCACCTCACGCCACTGGCTGGGCCCAATGCCTTTGACGACGACGAAAAGCGCGCAGATAACGGCCAGGCTGATGAGCATGTTGAGTTGCAAAATCACGACGGCCAAGATTACCAGCAGGATCGGCCACATGCTGGCAAACAGATCGTCCCATGCTTCCCATTGGCTCTGCCCGTTCGTATCGTGCTTTTCCTGGCGGATGCCTGCCAGTCCCCAGACCACCCCCCCGGCCATCGCGGCGACGGTGAGCGGCCACGACGCGCGCACAAAGGCGTAGACCGACACGCCAAGCAGCGCCGACACCATCAACAGCGACGAGTAGAGCGGGAAAACGTACTCCATCGAGTGGCGGAACCAGTAGTTGATGTACGTTTTCCGGCTGGGCGTCAGGTCGAGTCGCGTGCCGATTTCGTTGACCATCGGCGCGGAGAACATCGCCCCGCCGAGCATTGGCATCAGGCCGATCATGGTCGGCATCAGCGCCAGCACGATGCGGCTGTCGGGCACGACGACTTGCAGCGCGGCGACCATGCGCTCCATCGCCTGGGTGCGGCGCATCAATTCGGCCAGCAGCAGCACCAAGAAGACGGCCCCCGCCAGATTCCGCGTATCCGCGCCGGTAAATCCGCGCCAGATCGAGCGGAGCAAATCCAGGAACGGATAGGTGAACAGCACCCCCGCTAATCCCGTATCCAACAGCAGGATGAGGCCGAGGTCCCACTTGCGCGTCAGCAGGAAAATTGTCACGCCGAGGATGAAGGCGAATTTGAGCAGATCGACCATGCTAACGGTTTCCGAGCACCGGGACGCCTTGCGCCCTCGCCGCATCCGCCAGCACCGCCATGTGTTCTTTCGTGGGCGGGGTCAGGTCGGCGGCGCGGTAGTCCCATCCCAGGCTGGCGTACTTGTCCCCTGCCATTCGATGGAAGGCGAGCAGTTCCAGCGTGATGGGTGCTGGCTCACCGGACATGCCGTTACGCTGCACGGCCCGCAGCTCGGTCAGCTGGTGGACAAAGGCGGCGATGGCGGCGACTTCCTCCGCCGTGTCGTTGACGGTGGGGATGACGGGAATGCGGAAGAGGATTGGCTTGCCGCTCTCGACGAGGCGGCGGGCGTTGGCGAGCAGCAACGCATTGGGCGCGCCGACGGCGTCGCGGTGTTTGGCGGAATCCATATGCTTGATGTCCATCATGACCAGGTCGGTGACGGGGAGGAGCGCCGCCAGACTCTCCCAGGGGACGTTGGCGGCGGTTTCGATAGCGGTGTGCAGTCCCGCCGCGCGGCAGCGTTCGAGAATTTCGCGCGAGAACTCCACCTGCAAGGCCGGTTCGCCGCCCGAAAGCGTCACGCCGCCGTCGGAGTTTTCGTAGAACGCGCGGTCGAGCAGGATTTCAGCAACGACTGCCTCAGCGGTCATCGCTTTAGCGGTGAAGACGAGCGCCTCGGCGTAGCAGACTTCCACACACTGACCGCACGCGACGCATTTTTCGCGGTCGAAGACGCGCATCCCATTTTCGTCGAAGCCCTGCGCGCCCTCCGGGCACACGTCGACGCAGGCCGCGCAGCCGATGCAGCGGTTGGGGAAGAACTGCACTTCCGGTTTGGGACGGATGGTTTCCGGGTTGTGGCACCAAAAGCAGCGCAGCGTGCAGCCTTCGAGGAAGACGGTCGTGCGGATGCCCGGCCCGTCGTGGACGGAGAAGCGTTGGATGTTGCAGATGTAGCCTGTGGTCATGGTCTAAAGTCCAAAGTCGAAAGTCGAAAGTCGAAAGTCAAAAGTCGAAAGTCAAAAGTCGAAAGTCAAGAGCCAAAATCCTCATTCGCTGATTCGCTCATTCGCCGATTCGCTCATTCGCTGATTCGCTCATTCGCCGATTCGCTCATTCGCCGATTCGCTCATTCGCCGATTCGCTCATTCCCCTTCGTTGAAATGCTTGAGGCCCATGTTGCGGATTTGGGCGATGTGGTAGGTGTCGTGGGTCGTCATCCAGGCGACGGCGTCGGCCCAGGAGCAGTTGAATTGCATTTTCTCATTCAACTTGCCGGCAGGGAGGGCACGTAATGCAGCTACATAGGCGTTGTGGCATTCGTCGAGCATGGCAAGCGTTTTCTCCCAGGCTTCTTGAGAGCGAATTTCGGGGAGCGCGGGCCAGTTCGCTTTTTGATAAGGAAAGTCCGGCAAGCCCGGCGCTTCCAGCCACGCTGCCAACTGGTATTTCCAAAAGAGCACGTGCAACACGATACCCCACACCGAGTAGCCTTCGTAGGTGTCGGTCGATGTGACCTCGTCCAACGTCAACTTGTCGAGCATCTTCCGCAACGGCGGCGCGTTGAACGACATGCCGCGATACTCCCGCTCGGTAATCTCGATGATCAGTGCCAGATCGCTGTTCATGGTTTTTCTCCTTTCTTGGTAACTGGTGATTGGTAACTGGTAACGAGTAACGAGTAACAAGTAACGAGTAACGAGTAACTGGTGATTGGTAAGCAGACTGATTACCGATTACCGATCACCGATCACCGATTACCACTTACCCCTTTCGAAAACACACTTGATGCGCGCCATGTCGAACTTTTCCGAACGGTCGTAGTTATAGATGCCGTTCTGTTCCTGCTCGATGTCGGTGAGTTGTGTGTAGCAGTAGCCGACGATGTGATCGTAGCTCAGGATGACGTCGGTCAGCCCTTCCAGACGGGTGTAGAATTCTTCCAATGTCTGCGGTGCGTCACCGTAGCCCCAGGAGTTGTCGGCGTAAACCAAATCCTCGCGGGGAATCCACTTGATGCCGCCGTACTCGTCCACGAGATAAGGTTGGCCGGCGTAAGCGACCTCGCGGTCGGGGTAGTTGCGGAATGGCCCATATTGTGGGTGCGGCTTGAGCTGGTCGCGCAGGATGTCCGGGTCTTGGATGTAGGTATGCACCGTCCAGAGGTCGGTATCCACGTGGACGTAGCCGCTGGCATCGTTGACCGGGCGGGTGGGATCGAGGTCGCGGGTGAGTTTGGCGGCGTCGCTGTGCAGGCGATAGTGCTGGCGCGTGTCGCCGGTGTCGTGCGTCTCGTTGAAGGGCGTCCACGCGATGATCGAAGGATGGTTGCGGTCGCGGGTGACGATCTCGCGCCATTCCGCGAGGAAGTTGCGCGCGCTCACCACGTCCTTCACGTCGAGACCCCAACTGGACGATTCGCCCCAGGTGAGATAGCCGAATTTGTCTGCCCAGTAGTGGAACCGCTCCTCGAAGACCTTCTGGTGCAGGCGTGCCCCGTTGAAACCCGCCGCCATCGACAGCTCGATGTCGTGTTTCAATGCTTCGTCCGTCGGTGCGGTCCAGATGCCGTCGGGATAGAAACCCTGGTCGAGCACCAGCCGCTGGTAGAGCGGCTCGTTGTTCAGGAAGACACGATTGCCTTCGACGTGGATTTTGCGCAGCCCGGCGTAGCTTTGCACCGTATCGATGACCGTGTCACCGTCGAGTACTTCGAAAACCAGGTCGTACAAGAAGGGTGACGCAGGCGACCAGAGTTTGGGGGATGTGACCGGTAGCGTAACCGGTATTCCGTTGGTCGCGACGCTTTCGCCCTGGCTGATGATGGTATCGCCATCTTTGAGCGTGGCGCGGAAACGCAAGCCAGTCTGGAGCGCATAAAAACGCGGCGTGACGACGAACCGCGCATTGTCCACATCCGGCACAATTTGACAATCCCGCAATCCACAATCCGGCACAGCCTCCAGCCACACCGTCTGCCAGATGCCGGTCGTGCGCGTGTAATGACAGCCGCGCGATTTGAAATCCGGGCACTGCTTGCCGCCGGGCTGTTCGCCGGAGCGCACGTCGTCGCGCACGTAGACGACGAGATTGTGCGCCTCGCCCGGCTTTACGTAAGCGGTGATCTCGTGGCTGAAAGAGACCGTCCCGCCCCAATGCCGCCCCACCGACACGCCGTCGATGAAGACCTCACTCTCGTAATCCACTGCGCCGAAGTGCAGCAGCACGCGCTTGCCGGTCCAGTTGGCGGGAATCTCCAGCGTCCGCTGGTACCACATCATCTCGATGAAGTCTTTGTGATTGACGCCGGAGAGCGGACTCTCCGGGCAAAACGGCACCGTGATCACACCGTCGAAGCCGGCGCTGCTGGCGAAGCCGCGCTGCGCCCCCGATTTACCGAAATCGAACGTGTACGTCCAGGGGCCGTTGAGGTTGAGCCACGGTTCGCGTCGGAACTGCGGGCGCGGGTACTCTGGGCGTGGAACAGTGGTTGGCATTGTCAT
>DAOUAY010000698.1:0-13867 GCA_034432995.1 Anaerolineae bacterium
GGATTTCAGTTGATTTTATTCTTTTTGTTAATGTGCGCAATTGAGATTTTACCAGTGGTATCTTACCAGTTACCAGTTACCAGCTACCAGCTACCAGTTACCAGTTACCAGCTACCAGCTACCAGTTACCCCAAGAGAAAAAACTATGTTGAACACCATCGGCATCCTCAGTCCCGGCGATATGGGGCACAGCGTCGGCAATGTGCTGCGGGAGCACGGACTGCGCGTCATTGCGTATCTGGGCGACCGCAGCGCGCGCACGCGGGCGTTGGCGCGGGAGGCGCAGATCGAAGAAGTGCCATCGTATCCGGCGCTCGTGCAGGAGGCGGATGCCATCCTGTCGATCCTTGTCCCGGCGCAGGCGATGGCGGCGGCGGAATTGGTGGCGCAGGCGTTGCGCGAAACTCACGCCGATGTGCTCTACGTCGATTGCAACGCGATCGCGCCGCAGACAGTGCAAGCGGTCGGCGCTATGATCTCGCGGGCCGGCGGGCGCTTCGTGGATGCCAGCATCATCGGCGGGCCGCCGCGCGATGGATACACTCCGCGCATCTATGCCTCCGGGCCAGATGCGGCGGACTTCGCGGCGTTGGCAGACTACGGCCTCGACATCACCGTGATGGGGCGCAATGGGAATTGCGGCGTCATCGGTCACGCCTCGGCGCTCAAGCTGTGCTACGCCTCCCTGACCAAAGGCGCGACCGCGCTCTACGCCGGGTTGATGATCGCGGCGAAGGCGCTCGGCGTGGAAGAAACGCTCATCGCCGAATTCAAGCAAAGCGCCGCGGCTCAATTTGCCAGCATCGAACGTGGCTTGCCGCGCATACCGGTCAAGGCCCGGCGTTTCGTCGGCGAGATGGAGGAAATGGCGAAGATGTACGACGCGCTCGGCCTCACGCCCAATATGCTCGCCGGTGCCGCGAAAGTGTATGATCTCATTGGCAGCACCCCTCTCGCCGACCGCACGCCGGAAGACACGTCGCCCTTTCCCACGCTGGATGAGGCGCTGGCGATGTTTGTGGAACACCTCACATGACCGAAGATGTTGCTGGGCGCGCTGACGTGCGTTGGGCGCCGCGCGTTCCTAAGTGGAAGGTGCGGCGGCTCTACCAACTGGAAGCGCAGGGTATCTACGACGACGAGTTGCTCAATGACGTCGGCTGGACGCTCTACCTGCGTTGCCGCGACATTCTCATCATCCACGACGCGCTCAATGGGACGGTGAGATGTCCGCGCTGCGCGCAGGCGCGGCAAACCACATTGATTCTCCGGCAAACCCATGCGCGCGAAGAAGTGTTGCTGTGCCCGACTTGTGGTTGGCGTCTCACCTGGTACGAGTACCACCAGACTTTCAAGCGCGAACAGCTCAATCCCGGCGGCGCGGTCGAGGCGTTTTCCGCCTTTGTGCATGACTTCGATGCGGCCCACACCTCGCAAGCCAGGATGCTGGCGATAGACCGCGTCATCCACGCCTTCCACTATTCCCTGCGCGCGCAGCCCGACCTGCCTACACGCCCGGCAGGCGTCAATCTCATCGAAGGTAAGCTGACGGATGTGGTACAGTTCCTCGACGAACTCAGCGGTATCGAAAACTCGCCTGTGATCCAGCAGACCGGCGCAGAATGGCGGGCTAACTTTACTGCTTCCTGGTGGCCGGGATTCCTGGAGCATACAGGGGTGACGATAAATCAAGAATCAGCGAATCGAGAATCAGCGAATCGAGAATCAGCGAATGAATGAATCTGCGGATGCGCATCTAGCTTCTAGTAACCAGCTTCCAACTTCTTGCCTCTTGCCTCCTGCCTCTTCCCTTGTCGCCATCTGCGTGCGTACGCGCAGCAACGAGATCAACGATCTGATCGCGGCGGAGTGCGAGCAGTTGACGGGCGGGCGCCCCGATGCGGAGGGCGTGGCGGTGTGTCAGACGGTGGAACATGTTCATCGCGCGGCCTACGTACGCACGGGCCTGTACCGCATCGCGCAGGCAAGCACTTTCCCTGACTTGCTCGCTATGCTCCGGCAGACGGCGCTCGATTTGGACGACTTCCGCGTGGATACGTTGTATCTGTCGGGCCGGTTTCCGATGGCGCGCCAAGAGGCCGCCGTGCTTGTGGCGGACGCGCTGCCCTATCGCGCCAATGTCGCCGCGCCGCGCCACCGGCTGCTGCTTGTGGCGCAGTGCGGAACGTTCTGGCTCGGTGAAATCCTGACAGAAGCGACGCAGAGCTACGCGCCGCACCTCGGAAAGCCCTGTCACGTCTCTAGTTCGCTGGAAGCGCGCATTGCTCGTGCATTGGTCAACCTCGTCGTACCACCTGCTCGGACGTTGATTGATCCGTGTTGTGGCACTGGTTCAATCTTGCTGGAAGCGGCGGCGCTCGGCCTGACGGCGTATGGCGCGGACCGCAATCCTAAAATGGCGCGCATGGCTCAGCGCAACCTGCTTCACTTTGGTTATCCGCCGCGCGTCGTCTGCGCTGACGCCTGTACGTGGACGCAGACCGCAGACGCGCTCGTCACCGATGTGCCGTATGGCCGGCAATTGGAATCTGCCGACGAAGACCTGCCTGCCATTCTGGAACAGGGCGCGCGGCTGGCGCCGCTCGCCGTCTACGTCGCCGGGACCGACATCACCCCGCAGTTGGGGGCGGCGGGTTACTGCGACATCGAGGTGTTGCGGCTCGTCAAGCCCAACGGGTTCACCCGCTACGCGCATCGCGCGCGGGTGATAAACATCTGAACCCGGGGCTGTCAAAAGCCCCGGTTTTTTGTTGACTATACAACTTGCACTTTTGGGTTTATACTAATGGTAAGCTAATAGCATCTTTTCGACTCATCGCCCAATCCTCCTCGGACCTGTTAATTTTTGCGAAAGGAGCGTACGATGTATAACCCACGACGTTGGTTTATGATTCTTCAAGGATTTACTTTGCTGTGCATGGTGCTGGCGTTCGTCCCCTTGCCGGTGTCAGGCGCACCGCTACGACAAAGCGAGTCGCCTCAGGCGGAGAATCCGCCGCCTGAAGCCCCTGCATCCCCTGCGCCGGAGCTGATTGAGGCTGCGGGCGCGCCCGCGCACACGATCTACCTCAAATCCCGGCAGTTTACGCCCGGCGACTCCGAATTGACCGCGCTGCGCCAGGTGGCATCCGCGACGGCGCAGGCGCGGATGCACGTCTTGCTCCAACTGGATTTCATCCCGCGCCAGGCAGCCAAAGATGCGCTGGCCGCGGAAGGCATTGAGCTGCTGGCGTATGTTCCGGACTACACCTGGATTGCATCCGTGCCCACTGCTCGTTTGACGGAAGCGGCGGCGCATCCTGGCGTGATGTGGATAGGACAGTTGCAGACGCCAGATAAGCTTGATCCGGCGATTGCGAAAGAGCAATGGGGACCGTACAATCTCACGCCTGATGGGGTGGCAGCCGTGTACGTCGCGCTGCACCGCGACGAGTCGCTGGACACCGGGCGCGCGCTCGTCGCGCAGCATGGCGGTAAGGTTGCGGGCGAGGTGGTGGGGATCAATCTGTTGGTCGTCGAGATGCCCCGCGCCAACATCGAGGCGTTGGCGGCGGCGGACGCGGTGCAGTGGATCGAGCCGGCCGCGCCGCCGTTGACGGAGGCCAACGACGGCATCCGCCAGCAGATCGGCGTGAACGTGGTGCAGGCCGCGCCATACAACTTGGATGGGACCAACATCGACGTCCTCGTCTACGATGGCGGTCGGGTTGGCGCGCACGTGGATTTCGGTACTCGTCTCATCACCGGCGATACGACATCGGTCAGCGAACACGCCACCCACGTCGCCGGGACGGTCGGCGGCAGCGGCGCAAACAGCATCAATCACGGCGGAACGGCGTTGCAGTGGCGCGGTATGGCGCCCAACGTCGATTTGATCTCTTATGGCGCTACGCCTGTTGGCAGCGGTTACTTGTTTTACAACGATGTCATGGACATCGAAGCTGACTGGGCGCAGGCGCAGAACTCGTATGGAGCCGATGTGGGGAACGCCAGTCTGGGTTCCAACATCTACAGTAACTACGCGCCCTCTGGCTGCGTGATTATGGGCAGATACGGCGCTTCTTCGGTCCTCCTCGACCAGATCGTGCGCGGCGGCAACAGCGCCGTGGGCATCGGCGACAAGTACATCGCTTCGTGGGCCGCAGGCAACGAACGCGGGTGGGCTAGCTCATGCGCCGGTCTGGGGGGTGGGTATGGGCTTGTCGCGCCGCCAGCCGGGGCCAAAAACCCGATCCACGTGGGCGGAGCGAACACGAACAATAACACACAGTACGCGCACACCTCGTGGGGGCCGACCGAGGATGGCAGGCTCAAGCCGATTGTGACGGCGGGCGCGTGCCAGACGACTGGCGATCTTGGCATCAAATCGACGGATAACAGTCCGGTGAACGCCTACACGGTGATGTGCGGCACCTCGATGGCGACCCCTGCCGTCTCGGGCGGCATCGCGCTGATGCTCCAGCATTACCGCGCTGTGTACAATACCTCTGGCAACTTTTGGCCTTCGACGGCGAAGGCCATTCTGATGCAGACGGCGACCGATCTGGGCAATCCCGGCCCGGATTACCAGTGGGGTTACGGTTTGGTGAATATCCACGCGGCGGTGGACTTGATCTCACGCCGGGCGTTCCGCCAGGACAACGTCGCGCAGGGCGAGGTGGATGTGTTTACCTTGATCGTGCCCACCAATGCGATGTCGGCCACCGTCAGCCTGGCATGGGATGATTTCGAGGCGACCTTCAATGCCAACCCGGCATTGATCAATAACCTGGATTTGGAGCTGGTTTCGCCGAGCGGGACGCTCTGGCGTCCGTGGGTGCTCGATCCCGCCAACCCGGCGACCAACGCCGCGCGCGGCGTGGACAATCGTAACAACCAGGAACAGGTGCAAGTCCCCACACCGGAAGTCGGCACGTGGCTGGTGCGGGTGAGGGGCGTCGCAGTGCCCCAAGGGCCGCAGGACTACGCCCTGGTTTGCGAGGGCTGCAAGCCGTTGAACCTCGGCGTGTGCCAGAATAAGGTCAGCGGCGGCGTGATGATGGCCTCTCCTGCGGATGCCGACCCGGATGTGTTAGCTGCCGCCGGCATGAGCGAAGCCCAAGTGCTGGCCGCGCTCGCGCCTGAGCAACCGAGCGCCGGTGAGCTGTGGCAGCGTTCTCTGGAGGCCGACGCGGTGCAGACGGTGCGCCAGGCCGCAGCGCAGGGCGCGCTGGATGCGCTGGAGGCGGCGCGCGCGGCAGGCCCCGAAGCTGTGAGCGCCCTAGGTGAAACTCTGTCGCCCGTAGCGTTGGATGCAGTCATTAACGAGATCGTCGCAGCGCGCGAGCGGCTGGCCGAACCGCCTCCGCCCGAAGGCAGCCCGGTCAGTGAGGCCGCAGAACTGGCGGTCCTGAAAGCTCAGGAGGCCGTCGAAGCTGCCAACCGTGCGCTGGCGTTGACAGGCTTCGGCGATGCTGCCGAAGGTCAATCGTCAATCGTCAATCTCCAATCTCCAGGCGCTTCTCCTATCGGCCCGGTTGCCGACCGGACGGTGGGCAACGGCTGCACCTACGCGACGATTGCGGCGGCGATTGCGGCTGCCAATCCCGGCGACACGCTGCTGATCGAAGGCGGGCGCACCTTCAACGAGAACATCACGATCCCGATCACGCTGACGTTGCAAGGCGGGTACAATGGCTGCGCCAGTGGTAGCTCCACTCGCACGACGCTGAACGGCAATGCCAGCGGTTCGGTGGTCATCGTCAACCGGGCGATTGCCGTCAGTTTGCAGAACCTGAACATCACCAACGGCGCCACGGGCTGGGAGGGCGGCGGCATTCGCTTCGCCTGGGGCGGCGGCACGGGCGCGCTGAACTTGAGCAATATTTTCATCTACGGCAACACGGCCCAATGGGGCGGCGGGCTGTGGGTGGGGCCGGATGCGGTTGTGAACGGAGAGAATGTCGAGATCTACAACAACACGGCAACCATGTTCGGCGGCGGCGTGCGGTTGTTTGGCGGACGTGCGACCCTTGCCAACAGCTATATCCACGATAACAGCGCCCCATATGGCGGCGGTCTGTATGCCACGCGGGAGGACGGGTATGCGCCTGCGGTGAATTTGACACTGTCCGACCTGTATTACAACCAGGCGTTGAGCGGCGACGGGCTGGGCGGCGGCGTGTATCTGCGCGAAGGCACGCTGTCGATGCTCAGCGACTCGGACCTCATCGCCAACGACGCCATCCACGGCGGCGGAGCGTATCTGGTCACCAGCACGCTGACCCTCGACGGCGCGAGCTCGTGGGCCTACAACAACACGGCCACCAGCAACGGCGGCGGCGTGTATGCGCAGGGCAGCACGGTTTATCTATACGACGACGCGCAGTTGTACAACAACACCGCGCAAACCGGCGGCGGGGCGTACCTGGATAGCAGCAGCCTGTACGGGCGCAAGGCGTCGATCCGCTACAACACGGCCAACCTGCGCGGCGGCGGCGTCTATGCCGTCAATGGCTCGATCTTCGATATGGGCCTGGGCAGCTATACATGCCTGGGCGTGCGGTGCAGCCGTCTGAGCAACAACGCGGCGACCACCTATTACGGCGGCGGCGTGTACCTGGGCAACAGCACCGCTTATCTGCGCAACACCTTTGTCGAAAGCAACCGCGCCGACTACGGCGGCGGCGTGTATGTTTACAACAGCAGCACAGTCTACGCCTACAACAGCCTCTTCGCGCGCAACGACGCCGTCAGCGGCGTCGGCGACGCCGTCCGGCTGAACCTCAACGCCACGATGAACGGCGCGGGCAACACCCTGGCTTATAACGACGCCGGCGGCGCATCCACCGGACAGGCGATTGGCCTGACGACGTCCAACCTGTTGCTGCAGTGCTCGATCATCTGGGGGCATACCAACAGTATCGACGCCACCGGCCAAAACGTGACGTATTCGGACATTCAGGGCGGTTACGCCGGCGTCGGCAATCTGAACGTGAACCCCCAGTTCGTCGCGTCGGGCAGTTCCGATTACCACCTGCAACCGACCAGCCCGCTGATCGACCGCTGCGCCTTCTTCAGCGGAATGAACACCGACTTCGAGAACGAGATTCGCCCGATTGTGCGCACCACGGCGGCGACGCCCTATGATATGGGCGCGGACGAGGTCAGCGGTGTGGCGCGCGTTGGCGTGAACGGCGCGTGTGCATACAGCACGCTCCAGCAGGCGGTGAATGCGGCGCAGGATGGGGATACCGTGCGTATCGCCGAAGGCGTGTACTTCGAGACGGTGGATATCACCGGCAAAAATGTCACGCTGGCAGGCGGTTACAACAGCACGTGTACCGCCTACATTACCGGTACGACCCGCATCGAGGGCAGCGCCACGAGCGGCAGCGTCCTCGACGTCAGCAACAGCGTTCTTGCCGTGCGCAATCTGGGTCTTGCCTGGGGCAACGGCATCGGCGGCGGTGTGGACGCTCTCAGTAACTCGCGCATCACGTTAGATAACGCAAGTGTTTTCAACAACAGCGCCTCGTATGCTGCCGGCATCTATGTCAGTACGAACAGTGTGGTCACGTTGACCAACGGCTCGCGGCTCTATGGCAACAACGCGTCCGCGGATGCCGGGGGCGGCGCGCGGGTGTGGGGGCAGTTCTTCGCCTACGGGGAAGATTCCGACATCTACAACAACTGCGCGACGAGCGGCGGCGGGTTCTACGTGCCCGGCGGCCGGTTGACCATCGAGCAGGCCGATGTGCTTTCCAACCAGGCCGCGGCGACGGATGGCAAGGGCGGCGGCATCTACGTCATCAACGGCGGCAACGTCGCGTTGCGCAACAACGTTGCGGTGGGGGCGTCGTTGTTCATGCCGAACCAGACGGCCTACGATGGCGCGGGTATCTACGCCGACAACAGCACGGTCGCGCTGGATGGCGTCAACCTGGGTGGCAACGTCGCGACGCGCAATGGGGGTGGGCTGTACCTCGGCAACAACAGCTCGCTGCAAGCGGTCAATACGAACCTGGGCCACACAATATGGTTCATTGGTACGATACAGTGGGGCAACCAGGCCAACTATGGCGGCGGTCTGTACGTCGATGCCAGCGCGGTGGATTTCAGCGGGAACATTGCCACGAACCTCGCCAACTTTGCCGGCGGCGGCGTCTACGCGGCCAACAACAGCGCCCTGAACTTGACCAATGCGACGGTCGGACTGGCGGGTGCGGCGCGCGGCAACCGCCTGGGGACGAATGGAAATACGGGCGCCGGCCTTTATCTGACCGGGGGGGCGACCGGTGTGTTGAGCAATACCGTGGTGGTCAGCAACACGTTCCAGACCACCGGTTTTACCTATGGCGGCGGCGCTTATTTGGGCAACAGCGTCTTGACATTGTACAATAGCCGCGTCGAGCAGCACTATGCGCCGTCTGTTGGCGATGGGCGCGGCGCGGGACTATACCTCAGCAACAGCACGGCCACATTGGACAACAGCCGGATCATCAGTAATACGGCGGGGACAGTGGGCGGCGGCGTGCGCATGTGGATCACCAGCACGCTCAATGTGCTCAACGGCAGCGTGATCGCGAATAACCAAAGCCTCAATGGCGTGGGCGGCGCTATCGCCGCTGGGGGAACGCCGGACATCAACATCGACAACGCGACGCTGCGCAACAACACGGCGGCGACCGACGGCGGCGCGATCTACCTCGATAATGGCGCGCTCGACTTCACCGGCGGCTGGACGCTGCGGGAGAATACGGCAACCGGCGGCCACGGCGGCGCGATTGCCGCGGTGGGCGCGGCTAGCGTGAACTTCAGAGCGGGCGGCTACAGCTTCGTTTACTTCAACCGGGCGTTGGGCGGCCACGGCGGGATGCTCTACCTGGGCAACAATTCGACCTCCCAACTGTATGCAATTTACGGTTCCGAGATGTATATCTACGCCAACCATGCCAGCGACAACGGCGGCGCGCTGTACGCCAACAATGGCGGCTACTTCGACATTTACGGGCGGGTGAACTTCGACCGCAATCGGGCCGACCACGGCGGCGCTATCTACCTGGGCAATGGCTCGCGGGTGTGGCTGGATGACTATGTCAACATCGAACCGCAACTGTGGGACAACTTTGCGGACTACGGCAGCGGCGGCGCGATTTATGCCTCCAACAGCCCCAACGTGCGCTGCGATGGCGCTACATTCGGGCGAACCACTAAAGGCAATCACGCGGCGGTGGATGGCGGCGCGTTGTACTTGAGCGGCAGTACCTTGAACGCCGAAAACTGCATTTTCCGGGATAATGAGGCGGCGATTCACGGCGGCGCCATTGCCGCATACACCTCCACGCTGAATGTGCGCGCGAACTATGGCGCGCTGGCGGGGTTGGCCGCCGGTGAGATCGAAGCGCGCGACGCCGTGCTAACCGCCGCCCCCCTCGCGCCGGCCGCCACGGCCTGCAACCCGCGGCTGGAGTTGTGCAGCGCGCTGTTCAACAACGTCGCCGACAGTGATATCAATAACACAGGTCTCGGCGGGGCTGTTTACAGTGACAACGGGATACTCACCGTCAATCACACCAAATTCTATTCCAATACCGCCTACTATGGCGGCGCGATCTTGCAGACCGGTTCGAATGCCGTGGGCAATGTTGCTAACACCCTGATCTATAGCAATACGGCGCGTGTGGCTCTGGGGGCGGGGATCCGCAGCGGCAGCGGCGCGTTCACCGTTACCCATGCCACGCTCGCCAACAACGTCGGTGGATCGGGCTTTTCTGGCATCGCCAGCGCGGCTTACAACACCATTGCTTGGGGCAACTCCGGCTACCCTGGTTTCGCGTCAGCGCCTCTCATTGCCTCTTGTAATATCGACGACGGCGGCAACGCCGGCCTCAATGTCAATCCGCGCTTCGTGGATGCGGCCAACGCCGATTTCCACCTCCTCGGCAACTCGCCCGCGATCGATGCCTGCGCGACCGGCCTCAGCCCTGACCTGGATAACGTCGTGCGCCCGGCCATTCTGGCCTACGATATGGGCGCGTTCGAGTATCCCTACGGCATGAAGTTCGTCCCCAACCGCAGCGGCGTCGGCTATCCGGCCCAGGCTGTGGTCTACACGCACACGCTTACCAATATCGGCGGGGTGATCGACACCTTCACCTTCACAGGGCTGTCGAGCCAGGGCTGGAGATTCACGTTGCCCGCGCCACTCACCCTGGGAGTGGGACAGGCCGCGCCGGTCACGGTGACGTTGCACGTCCCGGCGGGTATCCTCAGCGGGACGGTGGACACGCTGCGCGTTACGGCGACGTCGCAGACCGATCCTACGTTGACGGCGGTTGTGACCGATACGACGACCATTGGCTTCGCGCCAAGTCTGGCCTTCACACCGCCGAGTTACACGACCGTCGGCGCGATTGTGGGGAATACGTACAACTACACCCACATTCTGACCAACACCGGCAACGCCCAGGATTCGTTCGCCCTGGCCTTTGGCAGCAGTCGCGGGTGGGGTAGCTTGCTCACGCCCGGCCCGTTCACGCTCAACCCGGGACAGACGACGAACGTGATCGTCGGCGTGACTGTGCCCGCTGGCGGCGGCGGTCTGAGCGACATCAGCGTCGTCACGGCGACCTCGGCGGGCGGCGCGGGGCCGGTGACCGTGCAGGATACGACCTCGGCCTTCACACCGGGGCTGGCGTTCGCGCCGGATTACACGCGCGAGGTCTCGCCGGATACCGTCGTCATCTACACGCACACGCTCACCAATACCAGTACGGCGGCGGATACCTACACACTCGCCAGCTTCAGCAGCCAGGGGTGGGGCGCTCTGCTTGATCCGGGTCCGTTCACCTTACCCGGCGGCGGCGCGACGACGGTGCGCGTGCAAGTGACCGTCCCGCCCGGCAGCGCCGGCCTGACCGATACGACGACCGTGACGGCGACCTCGCTCGCGGGCGCGCCGCCGGTCGCCGTCCGCGATACGACGGCGGTCTATCCGCCCGGCGTGGCGTTTGCGCCGAACTACACCGGCACGCTCGATCCGGGTGAGTCGATCACTTACATCCATACGCTGACCAACACTGGCGCTGGCCCCGACACGATAGACGTGGGCCTCGCCTTGAGCAGCCAGGGGTGGGCGACTTTGCTCGATCCCGGCCCGTTCGCGTTGCCGTCCGGCGCTGCGACGCCGGTGCGCGTGCGGGTGACGGCGCCGCCGAGCAGCGGCGGTCTGGTCGAAACCACCGTGCTCACCGCCAGCTCGCGCGCGGGCGTGGCGACGGCCAGCGTGACCGACACGACGACAGTGCCGCGCTTATATGGTGTTTCACTGACGCCTGATGGCGCGCAGACCCTCACGCCGGGGACGTCTTACACGTACACGCACCAACTTGCCAACACGGGCAATGCCACCGATACCTTCCAGATCGCGCTCACGTCGACGCGCGGGTGGGCGACGCTTGCCAGCACGAACATCTACACCCTCCCGGCGAGCGGCGCGGTCATGGTTTCCGTGCGCGTGGACGCGCCGCTGGGCAGCGGTGGATTGGTCGATGTGGCGCGTCTGACCGCGGTCTCGGTCGGCGACAGCACGGTGACGGCGCGTGTGACCGACACGACCACCAGCCTCTATACGCCGGGTCTCATCCTGGAACCCAACCACCAGGCGACGACGCTGCCGCCGGCTTCCTTTGCTTATACCCACTGGCTCACCAATACCGGCACCGGCGCCGACCTATTCGCGTTGGAATTCCACAGCAGCCAGGGGTGGGGGACGTTGTTGGAGTCCGGGCCGGTGCCGTTGGCCGCGGGTGAAGGGATCAGCCTGCACGTCGAGATCGACGTCCCGGCAGGCAGCGGCGGCCTGGTCGAAACGAGCATCCTCACGGCGACCGCGCAAACCGGCGGCGTTTCGGCTCGTGC
This sequence comes from Anaerolineae bacterium, assembly GCA_034432995.1. GTDB lineage: Bacteria > Chloroflexota > Anaerolineae > B4-G1 > SLSP01 > DSWT01. The sequence continues at coordinate 11,923 of DAOUAY010000698.1, forward strand.
GACCAACATCGTCTCGGTGACGCAACTCTTTGGCGTCGCTCTCTTCCCCGATTATGCGCAGAGCGTCCCGCCCGGCGGTACGCAGATCTACAACCACGTGCTGCGCAACACCGGCAATGGACCGGACACCTTCGCGGTGAATCTGACCAGCAGTCGCGGCTGGGCGACGCTGCTGGATAGCGGCCCGTTTGCGCTCGTCGCCGGCGCGACGGCGAACGTGCGCGTGAGTGTGAGTGTGCCCACCGGGTTGATCAGCGGTACGCAATCCGACATCGCCGTGCTGACAGCCGCCTCACTGCTCTCGCCAACGCTTTCCGCCGCTGCGACCGACACGACCACGGTGGGATTTGCGCCGGGCGTATTGTTCGCGGGTAACGGACTGACGCTCAACGCGACCCCCGGCGCGCAGTATAACTACACGCACTGGCTCACCAATACCGGCAACTACACCGACACGTTCAACCTGACCTTCGACAGCAGCCTGGGTTGGGGAACCTTGCTCGACCCCGGCCCGTTTGTGTTGGCGATGGGTGAGGCTGCCAGCGTCCGCGTGCGAGTGGACGTGCCCGCCGATGGCGCGGGGAAGTTCGATACCAGCGTGGTCACCGCGACTTCGGAGGGCGGCGCCGGCCCGCTCGCAGTCTACGACACGACGGCGACCTTCATGCCGAGTATCACGCTGACCCCCGACTACGCCGAATTGCGCGATCCGGGCGACGTCGTGACCTACGCGCACACGTTGCGCAACACCGGCGCGACTACCGACGTCATCGCGCTGGCGCTGGAAAGCAGCCAGAGCTGGGCCGTGCTGCATAACCCCGGCCCGCACACGCTCGCCGCCGGACAGAGCATCACGCTATCCGTCGTCGTGACAGCGCCGTTGGGGACGGGCGGGCTGGTCGATGTATCGCGCTTGACGGCGAAGACGTTGGGCGGTTTCGGCCCGTCGGCCACTGTGACCGATACGACCACGGTTCGCTATAATCCGGGCGTCGCGCTGGGGCCGGACTTCGCCCAGACCGTACCGGCCGGGAGCGCCGTCATCTACACGCACTATCTGACGAATACCGGCAACGGCCCGGATACCTTCAGCGTGGCATTGAGCAGCAGCCGGGGATGGGGCGTGTTGCTCGATAGCGGCCCGTTTACGCTGGCGTCGGGTGACAGCACGTCCGTGCGCGTTCGGGTCACTGTCCCGACGGACACCTATGCCTATCTGGTGGACGTCACCACCCTCACGGCGACGCTCGGCGCGCTCACTGCCGTCGCCCGCGACACCACAACCGTCGCCTGCGAGCCGATCATCGGCGCGAACTTCACGTATACACCTACCCAAATCTTTGCCACTTACAGCACGACCTTCATCGGGACGGCGATAGGCAGTCTCCCGTTGACCTACACCTGGGATTTTGGGGATGGTAGTATTGTGCAGACCGGAAATCCGACCGCGCACACTTTCAACGCAACCGGTAACTTCACGCTGACGATGATGGTCGCCAATCCTTGCACTCCGGACTATTCCGTGACGCGCGCAGTGACCGTGAATGCCGCTCCAACCTGGACGATCTATTTACCACTGGTGCTCCGGAATTACTAGAGCCAGAGGATAGAGCTTTGCGGTTCTGGTAGAGCGATATCTGCAAAAAAAAGCCGCCAGCGCGGGTTATCCCGTGCTGGCGGTGATGAAGAAGACACGTCTCTACTGGACGTCGATAGCGTAGTTTGCGTAAAGCCGTACTTGCCCGATTCTACTTTTTTATGAGCGTTTCGTCTTGAGCGAGAATATGCTCTGAATCCCAATCGCGATCAAGGTCAATACGCCGACGCCGATTCTGGTCCACCATGAACTCAATGTGCCATTGAATTGCAGGATGGACACGATCGTGCCGTGGATCAAAACGCCAAACAGGGTGCCGATGACGTTGCCGACGCCGCCGCTCAGCGA
>DAOUAY010000699.1:0-17135 GCA_034432995.1 Anaerolineae bacterium
AACACCATCGTCATCATGACCAGCAACACCGGCAGCCGCTGGATCAAGGAACTGGGGCTGGAGGCGGCGCGTTCGCAGGTGATGGCGGAACTGGATCGCACCTTCCGCCCCGAATTCCTGAACCGCATCGACGACACGATCCTCTTCGGCAGCCTGACACGCGAAGACCTGAAAGCTATCGTCGGCATCCAGGTGCGCGGTTTGCAAAAGTTGCTGCGCGAGCGCGGCCTGGACATCGCGGTGAGTGACGCCGCCGAGGCTTACCTGGCGGACGAAGGCTATGACCCGATCTACGGCGCGCGTCCGCTCAAACGCGCGATCCAGCGTAATGTGCAAGACCCGTTGGCGCTGGCTGTGCTGGAAGGCCGGTTTACCGAAGGGCAGACGATTCGCGTGGACGCGCGGGAAGGTCGTCTGGTTTTTACGACGTAGCGGTGGGCGCCTACCGGAATGGTAGGGGGCTTTGTGAATTAGCAAAAAATGCAAATCGGGGCGCAACGCGCCCCGATTTTGGTATGAACCGTTACCCTTTTACTCGATGTGACTATAGCCCGACGCCTTCGCGCCACACACGGGACACTCATCGGGCGGATGCGGACCGACATGGGTATGCCCGCATGTCCCACAAACCCAATACTCTACCTCTTCCTCGCCTTCCTTGCCCAGATTCTCCAGCGCGTTCTGATACATCTTCTCGTGAATCTTCTCCACCTGCATGGCCCAGTCGAAGGTGCGCTCTGCCGCTTTGTTGCCCTCGGCCTGCGCGTCGGCGATGAATTCGGGATACATCACCTGGACTTCGTAGTTCTCCCCACCGATGGCGGCCTGCAAGTTCTCCGCCGTGGATTTGATCTCGCCGAGCACGCGGAAGTGGTTGTGCGCGTGGACGGTCTCGGCGGCAGCGACAGCGCGGAACAGCTTGGCGACCTGCGGATAGCCCTCACGGTCGGCTTTCTTGGCGAACGCCAGGTACTTGCGGTTGGCCTGCGATTCACCGGCAAATGCGGTATGCAAATCGTCAATCGTCTTCATCGTGAATCCCTCCTGATCTATGATGGTGAATGGAACAACGCTATGGGTGCGATCATAGGCTGATTGTTGGATTTGTCAAAACAGAGCTGGGCCTTAATTTCCTGCCTCGCGGATGGTAATATTGCCGATACCCAGATTCACCTGGATATCTGCACGGTTTTCAGCGCTGTTGTAGTTGGGAGAGGTGTAACGGTTGTTGTTCCGGGTATAACCAGCAGGGAGGTTGCGCCCGACGATGGCCGCCTCCGTCTGAAGCCGTACACCCAGACTGGCCGGGACTTCGATCACGACCGTTCCCATGCCGCTGTCGATGTCCACGTCGAACTTACCCGTTTCCGGCAGCTTGATCGTAACAGCGCCCATGCCGGCATTCACCTTGACCGATTCGAGGGTGAGCGCGCGCAGATCGAGGTTAACGTCACCCATGCCGGCATCGATGCTGAGGTCGAGTTTAACGTCGGGATGGAAGCTGAAGTCCCAGGCGTAGCGGCTGCTCAGCCCCATGGCGACGCCCGTGCTTCCGCTTGTCTTGACGCTGAGCCGGGCTGTATTCCCTCCCGTGAAGCTGTCCGTCACGCGCTCGTTCGGGCGGTGCTGCACCGTCGCCTCGACGAAATTGCCGGAGTCGTTGAGCGCGTCCACATTGATTTGGGCCACTGCCGGTGACAGTGTTACGCGCGCGGCAGTGATGTCGCCGCGCGGCTCGCGGATCTCGATAGTCTGCGCGGTCGTGCGGGTGATGTCGGTCGCGCCCACGAGCCATACGCCGCCGGCAATCAAGCCAAGCACGATGATCGCGGAAATGAGCGACCCCAGCAGCGACCGCCGCCCCACGAGCAGCTCCAATCCGGCGGCGACCAACAGGATGGGCCACAGATTCAGGATGTCCCAAAAATTCCAGGTGAGATAGCCCAGGTTGTTCAATAACAAAATAACGCCGATGCCGATCAAAATCGTCGGCCCGACCAATTTGACGTGTCGATTTTCTCTTTCCATTTTCTTATTCCCCTTTATCTCGGCGGCGCAGAATCAGATAGAGGCCGAGCGCAATGATCGCCAACGGACCGAGAATGCGAATGATCTGCGTTGCCGCGATCGATGTGAGTATGCCGATTCCTCCCAGGATAGCCGCCGGATAGATGGCCCAGCGCATCCGACCGGACGGCGTCGGCAGCAGGTAAACCAACGCGAATGTCGCCGCCAGGCCGAGCATAAACAGCCCGCCGGTAAACTCGCTGCCCAGGAGCGGCTCCAGCAGGATGGTGGCGGTCAACGTCCCCAGCACCCCGGCAGGGATGATGGCCCACCACTCGTGGGTCCCGGTGCGTAGATAGACGGCCAGGAAGGCCATCGCGAGGCTGCCCAAGAAGATCGCCCCGCCCCAATTGTTGTTGGCTCTGGGGAAGATTTGGTCAAAGGCGATTAGTGCGCCAATCCCCAATAGCGACATGCCCGGCATCACAGCCCACCAGTTTTCGCGCTGCCGGATAAATGCGTAGAGAAAGACCGCGCCCGGCGCAGCGAAGATGATCGGCCAGAGATTGTCCAACATCAACAGCCCCAGGCTTTGCATCAGAAACAACAGCCCGCCCGCGATCAACACAATACCCCAAAACGTTTTCGATTCGATTTCTTTCATGGCTTTACCCCTCCAAAAAAGCCCTACTTCAACGCTTAAGGCGGATCATAAGCTTAAGGCGGATCATAAGCTTAAGGATCATAAGCTTAAGGCGGATCATAATCCGCCGTTCTCGGAGCGCCGGATTATGATCCGACGCAAGCATTTTGGTGATCATTCGTTTACCTGACGCTGATCGAGCCGACGCCCATCTCGAGCTTGATGTCCACTTTGTTGGCGGCAGTTTCGTAATCGGGTGAGCGATATTCTCCCTCGACGTGAGGAAAACGCTCGCGGTCCACGGAGATGCTCGCCAGCGCCCCGCTGGTGCGGATGCGCGCGGCGACGCCTGCGGGAATCTCGACATTGAGCGAAGCTGCGCCACTGGAACCGCGAATCTCGGTGTATCCGGCGTGGGCCGGCGCGATGACGTGCGTGGCGTTGGCTCCGGATTCCAGCTTGAGCCGGGTGACCTGCACATCTGTCAGGTCGAGGCGGGCATCGCTGACGCCGGTCTTGACAGTGATTGACAGCGGGACGGCGTTGTTGAGCGTCATCGTCCAGCGGCGATGCTGCCCTGGCCCGACGACCCAGTACGGCCCTACGAACGGCGGCGACGACAGCCGCACCCGCTGTTGCCCGCTTTCATGGCTGACGTCGTGCTCGACGCCTTCGAACGTCCCGCTGAGCAGCATCTCACCCAGCGCCGCGCCCGACACACGCAATTCGCCTGCGCCGAAATTGAGGTTGACGTGAACCTCTTCGCCTTCGAGCGGGATGCTGAGTTCCTCGGTCGTGAAATTGGCGCGGCGCTGTGAAGCCCATAGCGTCCAGGCCCCCAGTCCGATCAACGTCAACGAGAAAATCAACGGCCCGATCTTGATGTTCAGCGGCGCAAGCACGCCCAGGTTATCCAGCAAGAGCAGCGCGCCGGCACAGACCAGAATAATACCCCACCACAGATTTGAACGTCTCATCGCAACCTCACTTATTCCCCCGCTGTGCGCTTGACCGGGCGAATCAGCGCGCGGATGAACATGAACACGCCCAGGGCGATCAGCGCAAACGGCAGGTAAAACTTGAGGGGGAAATACCCGAAGATGTCGCCGAACAGCGAGCCGAAGATCGTGAACAGCACCGCGCTGGTGAGGATGCTTTCCAGCCCTTCACCGATCTGTTTGCGCTTCCAGTTGAGCAGCCCGGCAATGAGTATCCCCACACCAACGAAGCCCGGTATCAACGTCCACATGTAGGCCCAGCTTTGCCACGTGAGCACCCCGATCGTCTGCAGGTAGAGGATACCGCCAATCCCACCGATGATGCAAGCCGGGATCGCCATATCCGGTTCGCCCGATAGCAGTCCGATGACGAGCATCGTCAAAGCGATGAAAATGATGATCATCGGCCAGGTGAAGGTGAAATTGAACCATGCGCCCAGGCCGGGAAACACCTGCAGCGCCAGCAAAACTGCGCCGATTAAAATCAACACAAGTCCAGAGGTTAAATTGGATTTCTTTTGTTTTGACATAGCACCCTCCTTCAAAAATGGCAAATGGCAAATGGCAAATGGCAAATGGCAAATGGCAAATGTGAAACTTTGGAATCACATGCGCTCATTATGTATACGCGCGAGTGGATGAGGGGTTGCAGCGGATGGGGAAATGACATTGCGTGGCGCGTTCGCAGGGCCTACTTGCCGTTCGAGAGCCACGCCTGGGTCTGTGCGAAGACGACTTCACGGTCGTAATCCATAACGACGGTATGTCCGCCTCGTTCGACCCAGAAAATGCGCGACGGCCCGCCAAGCTTTGTCGCGATGCGCTGTGGGGTTCTCGCCGGAACCACCAGGTCGTGCCGTGCCTGCACCAGCAGGGTGGGGGCGGTGATGCGCGGTAGTTGCGCGTCTATGGTCTCCATAAGCGCCGCGATTTGTAGAACGCCGTGCAGTGGTACGCGCGTGTACGTGAAATGGGCGCGGCGCGCTTCCGGCTCGCGCACGTCCGAGCCGATCTTGGGGATGTAGCGGATGCCCCGCGCGCCAACTTTCGCCAGTTGCAGAAGGGGGTGCCGCGCCAGTGCGCCGTCCGGTGCAGAGAAGGTGACGACGCGCTCGACAGTGTTGTGGGCTGCCGCGTGTAGCGCCAATACCCCGCCGAGCGACAACCCGGCGACGCAGACCCGTGCGCAATGCTGTCGCAATTCCGTCAGCCCAGCCTCGACGTCCGCCAGCCAATCCCGCCAGGAGACCTGTGCCAGCGCTTCCGGCTGCGTGCCATGCCCGCGCAGCCGAATACCGCTCACTGTCATACCTGCCGCCGCCAGATGCTCACCCAGCGGCCGCATTTCGCCCGGCGCAGTGAGAAATCCGTGGATCAACAGCACACCCGGCTCGCCGCCTGCGAAAAAGAACGGTTCGGTCATTCGTCGCGTATCCATTTGTTCACGCCTCGTCTGAAGTACAGCACAAGATTTATCATATCTATTGTATGCTTTCTGTGCTGCGGACGCAACTCGCGCCTCTTAACTCGCGCCTCTTAACTCGCACCTCTTAACTCGCAACTCGTAGCCGCGCCTGATTGACAAATCCCCCTGCCAGACTATAATGCCTTGCGTTGTTATCTGGAGGGCGCTCGCTTTTTCCGGGGAGAGCCTTCTTTTTTTATAGGAGTGTTTATGGAAAGACGAACGATCATCAATTTCGGGTTGATTCTCCTGCTGACCGCTTTGGCGATTTACGGCGTCGTGCTGCAACAGCATCCAGAGTGGGTGACGAACTTGCTTTTCTGGCAGCAGGCCTCCTCGCGGAATCTGGACTTCCAACTGGGGCTGGACCTGCAAGGTGGGTTGCAGGTATTGCTGGTGGCCGATTTGCCGGAAGGCCGCACGGCCGATTCGCAAGCGATGGCGACGGCGCGCCGGATCGTTGAGAGCCGTGTGAACGCCCTGGGGCTGACCGAACCAGTGGTGCAGGTTCAGGGGGCTGAGCGCATCGTGGTGGAAATTCCCGGCATCGAAGACCCCGCGCAGGCCGTGGACACGATCCGCGAGACGGCCATGCTGGAATTTGTCACCCCACCTGCTGGTGCGACAGCCGAGACGCTCTATGCGATCAAAGAATTGCAGATACCGATCAGTACCACGCATCTGATGTCCGAGTCCGAAATCCAGAGTGCTTCCGCGATGACCGATGTGCTGCTGTTCACTACCGAGCTGACCGGCGGTGAACTGGATAGCGCCTATGTCGTCCGCGATCCGAATACATCGCAACCCCTCGTCGCCATCGAATTCAAGTCCGAAGGGGCGTCCACATTTGCGAGCTATACGGCAAGCCACATTGGGGATATTCTGTGCATTGTTCTGGATAAGCGGATCCTTTCTTGCCCGAGCATCACCACCTCTATCCCTTCCGGGAAGGCCACGATTGAAGGAAATTTCACCTACGAATCGGCGAGCCAATTGGCCGTTCAGTTGCAGTATGGCGCGCTGCCGATCCCGCTGAAGATCGAGAGCTACAAAGCGATTGGTCCGAGCCTGGGTGCGCTCTCTGTGGAGAAGAGCGTGCGTGCTGGCATCGTAGGGCTGGCGGTGGTTTTCCTGTTCATGCTGATTTACTATCGCCTCAATGGGCTGGCCGCCGACCTGTCGCTGGCGTTGTACGTCCTGCTGAACCTGCTGCTCTACAAACTCGTGCCGGTGACGATGACGTTGCCGGGTATCGCCGGGTTCCTGCTCTCCGTTGGCATGGCGGTGGATGCCAATATCCTCGTGTTCGAGCGCATGAAGGAGGAATTGCGGCATGGACGGTCGCTGAAACGGGCGGCTGAAGCGGGTTTCTCTCGCGCGTGGACTTCGGTGCGCGACTCCAACCTGGCAACGCTGCTCACCTGCGCGATCCTCTTCATCTTCGGCAACGCCTTTGCCGCAAGTCTGGTGAAAGGCTTTGCGATCACGCTGGCGATCGGGACAGTGGTCAACCTCTTCACGGCGATCGTCGGCACGCGCACACTGATCCGCCTGGCCTTTGGCGCTGCCGGGGAGCAGATCCAAAAACATGCCTGGCTGTTGGGGCTGTAGGAGAAACGGCTATGATTAACTTCGTACAAAATCGACGTCTGTTCTTTACCATTGCCGGAGTTTTGATCACCCTCAGTCTGGTCGCGTTGCTGGTGTCGGCCATTTTGTTCGATGGCCAGGCCTTGCGCATCAGCATTGACTTCAAAGGCGGGACGCTTTTTGTGTTGCAGTTCGATGCACCGGTTGAAGAAGCCGCAATCCGCGAGGTCTTCATCGATAACGATCATACGGGAGCGATTGTCCAGCGCCTTGGCGCGGTAGACGACAACACGTGGCAGGTACGCACGCGTTTCGCCGAAACCGAAGAACTGCAGAGGATTTTGGATGACCTCGAAACTCAGGTGGGGCACGTCAACCGCACCCTCTCGAACTGGAACACGGTCGAGCCGACCGTCGGCGCTGAAGTGGCGCAGTACGCGGCGCTGGCGGTGCTGGCGGCGTCGGCTGCGGTCCTGGCCTTTATCTGGTTTTCATTCCGCAAAGTACCCAATCCCTTCCGCTACGGTGTGGTGTCGATTGTGGCGATGCTGGTGAACGTCGTCATCACCCTGGGCTTCTATGCGCTGATGGGCATCCTGCAAGGGTGGGAGGCCGACGCGCTCTTCCTGACTGCGCTGCTTACCGTGATCGGTTTCTCGGTGCAGGACGTGATCGTGGTCTTCGACCGCATCCGCGAAAATATCCCGCGTCACCGCGGCGAGCCGTTCGAATTGATCGTGAACCGCAGCGTGTTGGAAACCGTACACCGTTCGCTGGCGACGCAGCTCAATGCGATGTTCGTCATGGTCGCCATCCTGCTTTTCGGCGGGGCGACGATCAAGCCTTTCATCGCCGTAATGTTGGTAGGTATGCTTTCCGAGACGTTCACTTCGCTGTGTGTAGCTGTGCCCTTGCTTGTGGCGTGGGAAGAACGCGACCACAGACGCTCGCTCGTGCGCGCGACCGCGTAAAACCTTGTCAAACAACCACAAAGACGGCCCGAAGGCCGTCTTTGTGGTTAACAGGAGCGTTTGCCTGTATCTTGCTAATCCTGGCTGATTGCCGAAAGCTGACGGCTGATCGCTATAGGCTGACAACTCTCAGCCCGCACTTGCCCTTCTTCACGCCACCTGTACAATGAAGGCGAACGACTTTCAGACTACCCGACTATCCGACTATTTTCGAGGGGGATTTCGATGACAGAAAAACCAACACAAACCCATTCAGAAGAACCACAACATCAGAAGCAAACTGAACCTCCGGCGACGCGCGGCTGGGGAAAGCAGTTGATAGGTGCGGCAATTGGTATGCTGGTGATGGCCATAGCACTGCAAATCGGACCGTCACTTGGCTGGCAGCCGCCCGCCAATCGCACGATGGTGGTGTTGATCGGCGGCGCTATCGGCGCGACGCTGCTCACCCTGGACCGCTTCGAGCAGGCTGGCTCACGGTTGACCCGGCGTACCGAAGGGACAAGCGCCCGCATTGTGAATGTGCTGGTGGGATTGCTTGGTCTGTTCGTCGTCATTAGCCTGATCTGGGTGTTATCTTCTTCTCTTGGATGGCTCATCGATCAAATCTAGCGACTGACGGGAGCGCATGCGCCTTCTAAATCCGGCTGGACTATTGGCTCTGCTGCTGGCTGCGCCCATTGTGCTGCTGTACATGCTGCGGCTGTACCGGCAACACGCACCTGTGCCGAGTTTGTTGCTGTGGGAAGCCGTCCTCGCCGACCGGCACGCCAACCGCCCCTGGCAAAAGCTCCGGCGCAACTGGCTGCTGTTATTACAGTTGTCGGTTTTGCTCGCGCTGGTCTTCGCCCTGGCGCGCCCGGCGATTCCCGCCCCTTTGACGTTCCACGGGCAAACGATTGTCCTGCTCGATTGTTCTGCCAGCATGCAAGCCGTGATTGGCCCTGGCGCCGATACCCGCTTCGACGCGGCGCTGCGCGCCCTGCGCGATGTGGCGGCGACGCTCGATCCCGGCGACCGCGTAGCCTTGATCGCCGCCGGTCCGACCCCGCGCCTGCTCTTGCAGAGCGGGGACGCCACGGCGCTGCGGCGCGCCCTCGACGCTGCTGCGCCTGCCGACGGTCCGGCGGATTGGCGCGCAGCAGCGGCCCTGGCCTCTGGACTGACCGCTGGCGACGATGTCACCACGCTCCTCGTGACCGACGCTGCCTTCGATGCGGCCTTGCCCGCGCTTCCCGGCCGCGTGCGCCTCATCCTCGTGGGGCAGGAAGTCGCCGCCGATAACGCCGGCCTCGTCGCCTTTGCGCTGCGGCGCACCGCCGTGGGCCTGACGGCTTTCGCGCAGGTCTTCAACGCCGGTGCGGCGACGTCGCGTCCCCTGGCGCTTTACGCCGACGGTGTGCTGGTGGAGCGGCGCGTCGTCGATTTGCCGGCGTGGGGAACGGCGTCGTTCACCTTCGATGGCTTGCCCGTTTTGGCGTGGGTCGAAGCACGGATCGAAATTGTGGATGCGGCCGCATCTACGGGCGCGGATGCGCTGGCCGTCGATGATCGCGCGTGGGTGACGCTTGCGGCGAGCGAGGGCGGCCGCGCGCTGCTGGTGACACCGGGCAATCGTTTTCTGGCGCAGGCGCTGTCTATGCTGCCCGACCTGGCCCTTTCGCAGGCCGCGAGTTTGGCCGATGGCGCGGAAGCCGCCGACTATGACGTGATCGTAGCTGATGGTTCGGTGACGACAACGCTGCCCTTGACCAACCTGTGGCTCGTCGCGCCCGCCGGAGTTTCCCTGTGCGGCGCAGCGGGAGCCGTCGTGACGCCGACCGTGTCCGTGCGCGGGCAGTGGTCGCACCCATTGCTCGCCTACGTGGATTGGGCCGATGTCCACGTGTCGAGTGCGCGGGCCTACACGCTCCCCGCCGACGCGGATGTGCTGGTGGAAACGGCGACCGGCCCGCTGCTGTGGACCGTCGAGCGCCCTGGGCAGCGCGTTGCGTGTATGGCGTTCGCCCTGCGCGACTCCGATTTGCCGCTGCGCCTGGCCTTCCCCATTCTCACCGCCAACCTGATGGGCTGGTTGATGCCGCAGCTTTCGACAGAACCGGCGCTCTCGTTGCCGTCTGGCCTGCCGTGGTCGCCGCCCTTTCCGGCTGCGGCGACGGCGGCCACCTTGATCACGCCTGATAATCGCCGCCTGTCCCTAACGTTGGATGCCCCACAGACGGCGGAAACGGCGGCGGGCTTGTATCGCATCGAGACAGCGACGCCCGCTGGAACTGTTACGAGTTACGCGGCGCTCTCCTTGCTCGACGCCGTCGAGACCGACCTGCGCCCGCGCGAAGTGCGTGTGGGCGAGAGCATCGTCCCCCCGGCGGATGCCGTCCCCGGCTGGCGCGACCTGAGCCGTTGGGGCGTGGCGGCGGCGCTGCTGCTTCTGCTGTTGGAGGCCGTCTTGTGGTGGGGTCCGGCTTGGCGGCGGAAGTGTGTTCAAGGCCCAAAGTTGAAAGTTGAAAGTCGAAAGTTGAAGGTCGAGAACTTTACAAATTCTGCGACCTCAGCGTTCTCTGCGGTAAGATCTCCGGTTCTATTGCGAGTAGCGCTGGTAGGGCTGTTGCTCCTGGCGTTGTTGGGTGCGTATAGCGGACGGCGGACGCGCGATTTGGCCGTCGTGTTCCTGCTCGATCGCTCGGCGAGCACGCGGACGGCTTGGGAGACGCAACTGGCGTTTGTCGAAGAGGCGCTGGCGCGTAAATTGCCTCAGGATCGCGCTGCGCTGGTCGTCTTTGCCGGTGATGCCTGGGTAGATCGCCCGCTCTCGACCGCATCGACGCTGCCGGAGGTGGCGACGCTGCCGCGCATCGACGCCACCCGCATCGAAGAGGCCGTGCGGCTGGCGCTGGCGCTGATCCCCGAAGGCGCGCCGGGACGCCTGGTGGTGTTGACGGATGGCCTGGAGACCTCCGGGTTGGGCGCGTGGGCGCTGCGGGAGGCCGGGACGCGCGGCGTCGATGTGCAGCTCGTGCAGACCGGTTCCGGCGCGCCGGGCGCGGAGGCGTGGATCGCGGACGTGTCCTTGCCCACACGCGTCTACCCTGGCGACCGCGTCCCGGCGGCTGTTGTCATCGGCAGCAACGCGCGGCAAAACGTCGGCTTCGCCTGGACGGCGGCAGGTCAAACCGGCTATGGTGAGGCAGACCTGCTCGGCGCGGAGACCGGCGTGGCCTTCGCTTTTACGGCGGATGCGCCGGGCTTTGTGCCTCTGCGCGTGTGCATCGAGCCGGAGCTGGACACCTTCACCCAAAACAACTGCGCCGATGGCTGGGTGTTGGTGCAGGGCGCGCCGCGCGTGCTGGTGGTGGGGTCGCCGGAAGACTGTGAGGCCGTGGCGTATGCTCTGGAGCGCGCCGGACTGACCATTGAACAAACGACGTCCGATGCGCTTCCGCTGTCTGCGCAGGGATTGGTGGATTACGCCGGCGTGGTGCTGGTCAACACACCGGCGCGGAGCTTTGCGCCGCAATCGCTGAACGCTCTGCGCGCGTTCGTGCGCGATCTGGGCGGCGGGCTGGCGGCGGTGGGCGGGCCGCAGAGCTATGGCGTTGGCGGCTGGCTGGGCACGCCGTTGGAAGAGGCGCTGCCGGTGCAGATGCAGGTGCAGGACCCCACGCGTTTCCCGCCGCTGCTGATGGCGGTGGTGATCGACAAATCCGGCAGTATGGGGGTGGCGGAAGGCGGCGTCACGAAAATCCGGCTGGCCGCAGAGGCGGCGATCCGCGTGGCGGAGACGCTGAACGACGCGGACACACTCGCCGTCGTCGCCTACGACGATCGTCCGGCGGACACGATCGGCCCGGCCCCGCTGACAGAGCGTGACCGGGTGACCGCACAATTGCGCCGCTTGCAGGTAGGCGGCGGCGGCATCTACGTGCGCGAGAGCCTGGACTATGCTGCCGGTTTGTTGCGCGGCGTGACACCTGCTCCCGGCCAACAACGGCATATTCTGCTGCTGGCCGACGGCGCGGATGCCGAGCATCAGGAAGGTGTCCCGGCGCTGGTGCAAGGGTTGGTGGAGGCGGGGATGACGGTCAGTGTGGTGTCGATTGGCGCCGGGCCGGATGTTCCCTTTTTGATGACCGTCGCCGAGATTGGGAATGGGCGCTTCTACCTGACGCAGCGCGCCGCCGACCTGCCCGCGATTTTTACCGAGGAGACGGCGCGCGCCAAACGCTCGTACATCGTCGAGAAGACGTTTTACCCCGCGCCGTTGACGCCGTGGTTGCCTGTTGCCGGGATCACCGTAGCGCCGCCGCTGCGCGGGTACGTCGCCACGACGCCAAAGGCGGCGTCGCAGGTGGTGTGGGAGGCGCTGGAAGGCGATCCGTTGCTCGCGGTGTGGCAGTATGGCTTGGGCCGTTCCGTGGCGTGGACGTCGGACGCGACCGGGCGGTGGGCTGCCGGCTGGGTGGAATGGGAGGGTTTCGTGGACTTCTGGGGCGCGGTCGTGCGCGCCGTGCTGACGTCACCCGCCGACACCGACCTGGCGCTGCGCGTGCTGCCCGACGACGATGGCGCGCGGTTGATGGTGGATGTGGTCGATCCGGATGGCGGCTACGTGGATGGATTGTCGTTGCATGTGCAGGTCTCTCCGTCTTTGGGGGAGGGGGCTGCGCAGACCGTACCTTTGATCCAGCGCGCGCCGGGCCGCTATGAGGGGCGCTTTACACCGCAGGATCGCAGCGCGGTGCTGCTGCGGCTGTACGGCGACCGCGATCTGGCGACCGGTTGGGCCGCGCCAGCGCCGCCAGAGTACATCCCCGGCGATGCGGAGACGGCGGTGGCGCGTCTGGCAGCGCAGGGGGGCGCGGCGCGCATCGAGTCTCCGGAGGCGGTGTTCGTCCACGATCTGCGTGGCCGGGTCACAGGCGAGCCGTTGATGCCGTTGTTCGTCCTGCTGGCGGCGCTGGCGTGGCCGGTGGACATTGCGTGGCGGCGGCTGGCGCTGACGCGGGCCGACGTCGCGCGCCTGTTCGCGTGGGTGCGGGCGCATTTGGCGAAGCTGCGCCCACGGCGCCGGCGAGAAGCGCAGCCTGTGGCGGGAACGACTGCCGCCTTGGCCGCGACGCTGCGTCAGCAGCGCAAGACCGCGATCTGGGAAGCGCCGCCGGTCGCGCCGGACATTGTCCCACAGGAGAAACCACAGGGCAGCGAGGGTGTCCCCGCCCCCAAGGCGCCGCTTTCGCCGCCCCCGCACGAGGCCGAAAAAGACCCGGAGCCAGAGACATTGGCCGCGCGGCTAAAGCGGCGAGTGCGGGAGTAGGCGTTGAGGGGCTGGATTGTGATCCAGCCTAAGCATGTAAACGACAACGGCGTTGCCTGGCAAAGGCAACGCCGTTGTATGAAGTGAGTCTATGGCGCTATTCCGCTGTCGCGACCTCGTATTCCGGGGTGGCGGCGCGCAATTGGAGCAGCGCTTCCAGGTTGGCCTGGAGGTCTCCCACTGTCTCGTTTGCCGCTTCGATGCGTTCCTTCATCACCGCTTCCCAAATCAAGCTGGCGACCTGTATCAGCGCGCCGAAGCTGGGAATGCCGATGGGCGACTTGCCGGGGACGATCACCGTCAGGTCGGCTTTGCGCGCGGGCAGGGCCACACCGGAGTTGGTCACAGCGATGGTCTTGACGCCCTTCTCGCGGGCCATGTGGACGGCATAGCCGGTATCGAGGTTGGGTTCGGCGCCCACGAAGGTCACGAGCGCCTCGCCCGGCTGCATTTGCGGAAGCGCGCTCGCGGTCTCATTCATTCCCGGATAGAAAACGCTCGCCGGGACGCCGTAGGCGTTGAATTTCTTGGCCATGAAAACCGCCAGTTCGTAGCCGGTGAACTCCCCGGTGAACCAGATGTGTGGTGCGGCCCGCAGCATCTCGACGGCTTTGACGACATTGGCCAGATCGGTGGTGACGAAGTGCTGCATATTCTGCTCGGCGTTGTCGATGAGCGAGTGGAGCAGCGCTTCGACAGACTCGGCTTCACCAGCCTTGCGGTAGCTCGCCGTCACCTGATCGCGCACGTAGTGCTTGACCTCGCGGGAAAGCTCGCGGTAGCCGGAATACCCGAGTTCTTGCGCAAAGCGCACCACGGTTGCCGGATCGACGCCCACGCGGCGCGAGAGTTCGGTAGCGGTAAGGAAGGCTGCGTCGAGGGTGCTGTTCATGATAAAATCCGCCAATTTTCTGAAACCCGGCGTCAGGTTCTCATAGTTTTCTCGTATGCGATCTTGGAACATGGTTTTTTCTCCTTTACTCCAAAGTGTGTTGACCCTTGATACAAGAGTCTGAATCTTTCAATGTGCTGCTCTGTAAGGAAAATTATAGCATAGATAAATGCAAAGGTCAAGGGTGAGAATGAAATTGTTATCAAAATAAATAAGTATGGTCATTGGTCAAACTGCACAAATAATATTGTGTTTCTGGTCTGTTGCCTTGTCGTCAACAGGCTGTAGAATAACCCTGAATTAGCTTTTTGATCTGGTTGTCCAGGCGCTGGTAGACGTTATAAAACGGGGTCGGTGAGCATGATACATCGTTGGTGGAAGGTGTGGGTTTTGTTGATGTGCGTGGGGTTGTGCGTGGGATGTGAGCGGGCGGAAACGCTGATCACACAAGCGACGCCAACGCCGACGATATTGTCACAGTGGGCGGTTGCGGCGGAGGCCAGCTCGCAGTTCGGCTTCCCCGATTGGAGCGTGACGCGGGCAACCGGCGCGCCGGCGGTCAACGCGTGCGCGGATGATTCGCGGGCCTGGGCCTCCGCGCGCGGGAACGGTGTGGAATGGCTGCGCCTGCGCTACGCCCAGCCGGTTTATGCCACCGAGGTGCGAATTCACCAGACGCTAGGTCGGGGGGCGATCTTCCGCGTTTCCCTCGTGACCGAGGATGGTGTGGCGCAGCGCATCTGGGAAGGCGAAGATACAGACCGGACGTGCCCGGGTGTGCTGATCGTGACCGTGCCACAGACGGTGGAGCGCATCGTTGGCGTGCATATCGATCTCGACGAGTCGCGCACGGGATTCTGGAACCAGATCGACGCCGTGGAGTTGATCGGCATTCGGTAAAGCGCGGGATTACCATAGTTCAGACGCGCCAGGGATCGTCAGATTCCGGCGCAGCGCGCAGGAACCGCGGATCTGTCGATCCGCTCCGAGCATGGCTAACCGATGCGAAATACTTACCGCGATGGACTAGCCGCCCAAGAGGCGTTTTTTCAGGGCGTCGGGAACGCGGCCGCCCTTTTCGAGGACGCGCAGCGCCTCTGCCGGCGTGGGTGGGGGAGCGGTGGGTAATTCTGCCGCCAGTTCATACGTCGGCGATGGTGTTGCTGTCGTTGGTTGTACTGCGCTGACCGGCGCCACGGGGAGTTCCGTCAGCCACAACGCGGCCTCGGCGGCATTGGTGACGACGCGGATGCCGTGTGGCGCATGTGCTCCGGAAGCTGCGGTGAGCAAGAGTGCGTTCGCATTCCCCTCGATTTTACCCGGCGTTGTAGCGTCGCTATACACACAACGCATGGCCGCGCCCGCGGCAACCTGCTGCAACACGTCATCCCAGGCGGGGTTGGGGGGCGCAGCGGGCGGTAAGGGACTGAGGACGAGCAGCCGTTGAGCTTGTACGAGCGCCCGTTCGTCTTCTGGTAACGCGAGCTGCGCAAGCCCCTGTTTTGCAAATAACAGGACTTCTCCCTCGCTGGCGATCATTTCTTCTAATAGCAGTGCTGCCTGCGGACTCTCCCGAAACGCGGCGAACAGTAGATTTTCCCCCAACAAAATCCCTACCGTTTCTTGCAAGAGTTCGCGTGTTTCATCGTCAAGCGGGCCGGGCGCCAGGTAGATGATGGGGCGCATCAGCAGGCTCAGATCGCCGGTGTAGAACAGCAGCGCCGGGCGCAATTTGAAGGGCAGTTGGTGCAGTCCCATGGGGTAAAGCGGTTCGTTCCACCGCAGCGCGGCGACTTCCGGCAATGAGGCGGGCGGGCGCAGTTTTGCGGCTTCTGCGGGCGTCAATCCCAGCGCATTGGCCTGAGCAGGCAAGGCGTCCAGAACGTCGTGTAGCGTCAACCCGCGTTGATCCCACGCCGAAAGCAGCGTCTTGGCGCGCTGTGGCGCGAGTCCGGCGTTGAACAGAAACCACATCCAGAGTTGCGTTTCGTCAGCCATTGGCGTCTCCGGGTTCTTTTTCGAGGATGATCGTCACCGGGCCGTCGTTGACCAGACTGACGCGCATGTGCGCGCGAAAGACGCCGGTCGCCACGGGAATGCCGGTTGTACGCAAGGCTTCCACGAAGACGTCGACGAGCGCTTCGGCCACATCGGGCGGCGCGGCTTCGACGAATGAGGGGCGGAACCCACGGCGAATGTCGCCATAGAGCGTGAACTGCGAGACCACGAGCGCGCTGCCGCCGATGGCCTGTACGGAGAGATTCATCTTGCCCTCCGCGTCGCTGAAGATGCGCAGATTGGCGATTTTGTGCGCCAGCCAGCGCGCTTCGGCTTCGGTGTCGCCCTCGCCGGCGGCTAGCAGCACCAGCAATCCAGAGCCAATTTCGCCGACGGTTTCGTTATCTACGGTGACGGAGGCGCTTGTGGCTCGTTGAACGACTGCGCGCATAGAGGTTCTCCTGGGAGCTGTATGTGCAGAAAAACAGGAGTCAACCGACTCTCTCTGGTTTGTCTTGCTCAGGCATATTGTTGGATCAACACGGATGATTCTATCGGTTGTAAATCAGCCAACAGCGTGTCTGGGGCGATGTCTTGTGCATTAGGCCAGGTTACTGCGCCGAATACGATGCCGACTTGATTAAAGTAGTTTATATCCTGAAGCTCGCGCAAGATACCTCGATCCAGATAGGGTTTAAGATCGAATATTCCTTTTTGTCCATTCTCGAGTTCTACATAAATGCGATACTCGGATAATGGTTTTACGAATTTAGCATCCCAATGCATCTTTCTACCTCATAGCGGGGTAATTCTGTAAGGAGTTTCACCATGGATGGTGAGTTCCCAATTGGCGAGCAACTCATCGCGGTGAAGCTCTATCCAAGCCTATACCAAACGTAATTGTTTTCGAGGCAACTGTCCGGCCAATATCTCGCCGTCTTGGATACCGATAGAAGCCTCAAATTCAGCATATTTGGCATGAATGTGGGGTGAATGGTGATGTAGGTTGTCAATGAGGTATAAGCGGATGATAATCCCGTAAAACATGGAAATGACAGGCACATTCAACCTCCGACAGTACGACTTTGCTGTATAAAAAATTATACCTTGTCTCTTCGTACAAGTCAATTCTACTTTAGTTTCCGCTAATTTGAACGAACGCCAAGTACCGGGAAATGCTCCCGGTAGATTTGCACCTTACCAAAAGTATTATTTTCCGTGCGCAATCCGCTAAGTAGCGAGCGCACTCCCTGTTTT
>DAOUAY010000700.1:0-9743 GCA_034432995.1 Anaerolineae bacterium
CGGTTTGATCACAATCCACAGCTTGTAATCGCGGATAAACTGGTACATCCTGGAAACAACCTCGAAGACCGTGATCAGTAAAGCCACCAGGAAGCCGATCTGCAAACCACGCTGCAACAGCATACCCAGCACATCAACGGCTTCCGGCGCTCCCGCGAGCGCAACCTGCAACGCTTCAACATTCACGACCGACGGACCACCGAGCAGACGACCCAGGATGTAGATGTCCAGAAAGTGCAGCAGCAGGTCAGTGATGCGTGTACCGAGTTGCCAGCGTCCCTGCCGCAACAAGACGACATCCTGCAGGATCGTCAATCCCCAGCGCACCACGAACAGCGGCAGGTAGAGCGAGAAGAAGGCCGCCGAGAGGAAAGAGGGTGTGGAGTGCCACGTCCCGTCGTAGTACACGCCGCCGATGCGCTGTCCAAAGGCCACGAGCGCCGTCATCAGCAAAGCCAGGAACACGATTTCGGCGATGAGACTGGCGCGCTTGATCTCGTCGCGCGGTTCGATCGCGGGCAGATCGCGCGGGTTCCACTTCTTTTCTTCATCCAGTTCGAATTCCTCTTCGGGGATCACTCGCTCCAACACGGCGAAGATCAGCGTGGCTGAACCGATGCCGCTCAACAACACGTTGATGAACATCGTCCAGGCCTGAAGTAACAAGTTGAGCACGGAAGGCGCATCAGGCCCCACCGCCTTCACAGCGGTCGTCACGACGGCAGCCAACAGCCCCGCGCCGCCGATGACGGTGACAATCAGCCGGTACAAATCGTAGAGCTTCGGGCCGATGACGTAGCGAGCTTGCGGGCGATACTTGCCCGCCATCTGCTCCGGCGAGCCGAACTCTTCGAGCACGGCAACCTGCTCTTCTTCGGCAAAATCCCCGGTCCGCCCGGTGCGCTCTTCCAGCGCATCCAACAACAACGAGCGTAGTTCCTGCTCTACGTCGGCGCGCGTGCGCTCCGGCAGCCGCCGCCCAACTTGATAGACATAACGATTGATCAGTTCCATTTTACTTTTCCTCCTGTTCTTGTAATAACTGGTGCATGGCTGCGACCATAGACCGCCATTCCTGCGCGAGTGTGTCCAATACTGTTTGCCCCGTGGCATTGAGTTGATAGTAGCGGCGCGGGCGCGACTCGGTCAACGACCATTCGCTGTGCAGCAAGCCCTGCTCTTCCAACCGCCGCAGCAGCGGATAGAGCGTGCCCTGGTCGATCTCGACGCCGCGCTCGGCGAGCCGCTCCTTGAGCGAGTAGCCGTAGGCTTGCTCTTGAAGCTGGCTGAGCACGCTGAGCACCAGCGTCCCCCGTCGCAATTCCGAAATCAGATTTTGTGCAACTTCAATCATAGTGTGTACCTCCTCTCACTGTTGATGACATTATACCATATATCATACAGTATTGTCAAGAGGAAAGTATAGGATTTTATCCATTATTCGGAAAAACTGGTCATGTGGTCAGGTAGCTAGGCAGTCTATTCGTTGAGAAATTGAGCCATGTGGCAGGGGTTTGGTTACATGGGTTTGACAAGAGGTTGTTTATAGCCATAATATGCATCTGCCATTTTTGAGGAGGTTATGAGCGATGATAATGCCAATCGTGACTGAACAACTGCGCAAACACTTCGGTGCGCTGCGCGCCGTGGATGGCATCGACCTGACAGTACACCCCGGCGAAATCTACGGACTGCTCGGCCCCAATGGCTCGGGTAAGACGACGCTCATCCGGTTGTTGGTCGGGCTGTTGCGACCGACTGCCGGGCTTGCGGTCGTCCTCGGCCACGCTATGCCGAACAAGGCGACGCTTTCTCAGGTGGGTTACATGACCCAGGCCGGGGCGCTGTACGACGATCTGACGGTGCGTGAGAACATCAGCTTTTTCGCCGCCATGTGCGGCGGCGCCGACCGCGCGCGGGTGGATGAAGTCATCGCGCTGGTCGATCTGCAAGAGCGCGCCGGTAGCCTGGTGCGCACGCTATCGGGCGGCATGAAACAACGCACGTCGCTCGCCTGCGCGCTGGCGCACCGGCCGCGCCTGCTGCTACTCGACGAGCCGACGGTCGGCATCGACCCACAGTTGCGGGCCGTCTTCTGGTCTTACTTTCGTCGCCTGGCCGACGACGGGGTAACGCTGGTCATTTCCAGCCACGTGATGGACGAAGCCGAGCGCTGTGACCGACTCGGCCTGCTCCGCCAGGGCCGGCTGTTGGCCGAGGGCAGCGTGTCTGAATTACGCGCCCAGGCCGGGACCGCCACGTTGGAAGAAGCGTTCCTGCGCTTCGCCGAAGGAGGCAACCGATGAACACGCAACGCATCTTTGCTCTGGCCCGGCGCGTCATGCGCCAAATCCTGCGCGACGTGCGAACGGTCGCCCTGTTGGTCTTTGCGCCGATGTTCGTGCTGGCGATTGGAGCCGTGCTGTTCCGAGCAGAACCGGCGCGTCTTGCCCTAGGGATCATCAACGAAGATGCCGGCGTCTCGCTCCCGATGGCCGGCGAGATGGCCCTCGGCGCACGCATCGTGAACACTTTGGCAGAGGGCAACGTCTTCGAACTCGTGCCGCTCGATCAAAACGAGATCGACGAGCGGCTGCGCGACGGCGCGGTCGAGGGCGTGCTCATCCTGCCGGCGGACTTGAGCGCCGCGTTCCAGCGCGAACGCCAGGTGACGCTCGACCTGCGACTCGAAGGCTCGAACCCAAGCCGCAGCACGCTCATCACCGCCCGCGTGACCGAGGCAGCGATGAAGACATTCGCCGGGCTGGCCGCCAGCGGCGCTCTGCCCGGCGCCGGGAGCGCCGAACTCCCGGTGCGAATCAATGCAACCCACCTCTTCGCCGGTGAAACGTTCGACACGCTCGATTTCGTCGCGCCGGTCTACATCGCGTTCCTGGCGCTGTTCTTCGTCTTTTTGCTCACCTGCGTCTCTTTTCTGCGCGAGCGATCGCAGGGCACGTTCGAGCGGCTGATGGCAACGCCCGTCAACCGGATCGAGATCGTCCTCGGCTACATGGCCGGGTTGGGGCTGTTCGCTCTGCTCCAGGTAGCGGTGATCCTCCTCTTCACCGTCTGGGTGATCCAGATCAACTACCTGGGCAGCCTGGCATTGCTCTTTGTGATCGTGGCGCTGCTGGCAATGGTGGGAGTCAACCTGGGCATCCTCGCCTCGGCCTTTGCCCGCACCGAATTTCAGGTCGTCCAGTTCATCCCGCTGCTGATCATTCCCCAGGCGCTATTAGGCGACGTGTTTTGGGCTATCGAAGACATGCCGGCGCACCTCCAGGTGGTCGCGCGCTTCATGCCGATCACGTATGCCAACCGCGCGCTGCGCGATGTGATGCTCAAAGGCTGGGGGCTGGCGGAGATTTGGCCCAATCTGGCCGTGCTGGCAGGGATCGCGGCGCTGCTGCTCGTGTTGGGGGCGCTGACGATGCGGCGCGAGGTTTAGCAGCTCCGGCAAAAGCAACCGCCCCGCAGAAGAATCTGCGGGGCGGTTCGACTGTTCACTCGAATCAACGCTGCGCGGCAAACACCAACCCGCGCCCGTCTGCCGTTCTCAACGTCAACTGGTTGGCGTCCCACTCGAACAGCGTTGCCGCGGAGAGGATGTCGGCATAACGCGCTTCCTGGTCCATCGCGCCCTCCGGCGTGACGCAAAACATCTTGGTCATCCCGACCGCGCCGAAGCGCAATACGCCGCGTTCCAGCGTGTACGGTGCGAAGTAGTTATTGCAGCCTGCCGATCCTGATGCTTGCCCAGCCTCAAAAGTGAGCGTGATCTCCGTGTCGGCGAGGAGTGGAATCGTGGTTTCCCCTGCGATGAAAGCCGTCAGCGACCAGGTTGTGCCCGCCAGCGATACCTCCGGCAGCGGCGTGTACGGCGCGAAGACCAACACTTCGCCCCGCACCGTGCGGATTTGAAGCTGACCGTCGGCAATGCGCCAGTGACGCGCCCAACTCAGCGCATCCGTGAAACGACCTTCCAGACCCCAGTAGACGTCGTCCGCGTGGGGGCACGTTTCCTCGATCATCGCCATCATCGGAAAGCCAATCTCGCCGTCGCCGGCCTGATAATCGCCCTCGAAGTGGCGACAGCCGGCCAGACCGCTGTAGCGGGCCTCTGTGAAGGCCAGGGTGAACGGCAGGGTTTCGTCCAGTGGACTGCCGTCGAACGTCAGCAATTGCCACTCGGTCCCGCCCAGCGCCGCCGGATCGCCCGTGAACGCTTCTTGACGGACATAGGCCAGGAGCGTCGCGCCAGATGCGTCCAACAATTCCAGCCGATCATGGTCCAGGCGGACTTTCGCCACGGCCAACAGCGCTGCCATGTAAGTTTGCTCTTGTTCCATCACGCCGTCTTCCAGGCAGTCCATCGCCGTCATCGCCATCTCTCCAAGTTGGAGGGCGGCGCCCTTCACCGTATACGTCCCACCGTAACTGTTGCACCCGCTGTAGCCGGTGATTTTCCCCTCCTCGAACGTCACGTTGATCGTCGAACCCGCCAGCAAGGGCGCGCCGTTCAACGTCAGCAGCGTCCATTCCCCTTCAAGAGACGCGGCGCCAACAGCAGTTCTTTCCGCGCCGCAGGCGGTAAGCGTCAAGGCCACAGCAAGAAATACGAGTATCCAAGTCTTCATCTTCATTTTTCACCTCACGTTATGCGTAGTCCCGACTGATGAAGCCCAAGCAATTGATCCGGTACCTGAAATCGCCGGAGAAACCGGCTGAAGCCGGTGTGTACGTGTACACACCGACTTCAGTCGGTAAAACCGCACCACGAACATTACCGAACGCATTCGAAAACTTCATCAGCCAGTTTTATAGCAACTACACTTATGACGCTACCGGCGCAGCTTTAGTTCCACCGCCGAGCAACTGGAGGCAAGGAAAAAGTCAAGAATCGTACACGGATTCCACGGATTCTATGGATTTTTACAAGAAAAAAAATCCGTGTTTTCCGTGTTGATCCGTGTACCAAAGAAGAGGCCGAAACCGACCAGCGGAGACATTTCACAACGCCCACCCCATAATCTTCATCAAGGCTTCGCCGACGGCGTCTGGCAGGCCGTGCGCGATGCCGCAACCGAGCAAACTCCCTGTCTTTTCGCGGATCAGACCGAAGAAGAGACCGCCGAAGACAGTGAAGAGCGCCCAGCCCCACGCCAGCGTGTACTGACCGGCAGCCGGGTTGTAGGTGTTGAAGGCGTGGAGCAGCCCAAACAGCAGCGACGCGATCAGCAATCCCGGCCCACATTGCACGCCGAAAACCGTCCACGGGCGGCCAAATGCCTGATTCAGCCGTCCCTGCGCGTAACCGCGCAGGAAAACCTCCTCGCCGAAGCCCGAAAAGACGAATTGCCAGACCACCGTGGAAACGACGATCAGCGTCAGACGGCGCATCGCCAGCCCGACGGCAATAGGCAGGAGCACCAAGACGACCAACGTAATCACATTGCTGCGCACCGACTTCAGCGCCTTCTCTTCCGACTGGCGACGCAGCGCCCACAACAACACGGCAATCCCCAGAATCTCTGCCAGCGCCACGAGCAATCCGCCGGGCAGCATACGATAATCGAGCTTGAGCAGCATTGCGCCGCCGATCCCTAGCACATAAGGGATGATCCGCACGAGGTAAGCCTTGATGCCGATATCCAGGTTGTTTTGCCAGCCCGCCAGCGTCACACCGTAGTCGGCCCAAGGCCGTCGGGTGAGCCAGATCACGAGCAGCGGGACACCCATCTGGAGCAAGCCGCCGATGTACGACCAGCCCAGCAAACGGACTTCGGCATCCATAAGTCCAGTGGAGCGGATCGCCTGCCCCAACAGCCGCATGACGCCATAGACGATCAAGATTTCTACACACGCCCAGACCTTGTTTTTCATGGTTCGCCACCTCCAAAAACAGTCCAACTTCGACGCTTAAGGCGGATCACAATCCGCCGTCCTCGCAGCGCCGGATTGTGATCCGGTGCAAGCATTTGGCAATCGTTGGTATGGCCCGCCACATAAAGACTCCTTAACGGATTCTACAATCAGAATTATAGCTGTAAACCACAATCTTGTTCAGCCCTAGGGTCTTATCCATTCTCGCTTCGAGGCGAACGCCAGTTCCCCGCTTTAAGCCACGCGGTGGTGTCGGACGTGGTTCTGGCGAACCACTCGAAGCGCACAATGGGACGTTTAGCGAGAATGATAAAGCCCTATGTTCAACCCCAAAAGGTGTATTCGCGGGTTTATAACAGGTCAAAAGTCAGGTTGACATTCCCCGCACCTCAGTCTATACTCCCTGTACAATCATCACATAAAGGAGAGTTGACTTGAGTCCTAGCGAGAAGCCTGAGACAAGACGAGCCGTCTTTCTTTCGACGCCGGCGCTCTGGGAACACGGCCACGGCAAGAATCACCCCCTCAAGCCGGAACGACTGAAGCGCACGTTCGAGTTGCTGGACGAATATGGCGCGTTCGCTGCGCCCAACGTACAGGTCATCGCGCCGCCGCCCGCGACGGAGGACGAACTGGCCCTTGTCCACTCGCAGACCTACATCGAAGTGGTACGTATCCTGAGCGAGGGCGGCGCGTGGACGGAAACCCGCGAGTATATCCAGCCGATGCGCTACGGTTTCGGCTCTGGCGACAATCCTATCTTCCCGGAGATGTATGAGGTGGAAAGCCTCAAAACCGGCAGCGCCCTCACCGGCGCAAAGATGCTGGTCAACGGCGAGTGCGACGTCGCCTTTGGCTACGCCGGGGGGATGCACCACGCGATGGCGAGCTACGCTTCCGGGTTCTGCGTGTTCAACGATCCCGCAGTGGCGATCCAATGGATGGTCGATCAAGGGTTGCGCGTCGCCTATGTGGACGTAGACGCGCATCACGGTGACGGCGTGGAAGCGTTGTTCTACGACACCGACCGCGTGTTGACGATTTCGCTGCACCAGGACGGGCACACACTCTTCCCCGGCACCGGTTTTGCGCACGACATTGGCGAGGGCGCAGGGACGGGGTATGCCGTCAATGTGCCGCTGTTGCCCGACACGGTTGACGAAACTTATCTGTGGGCGTTCAACGAGATCGTGCCGCCGCTGCTGGAGCGGTTTGCGGCGGACGTCGTCGTGTCGCAGTTGGGGGTGGATACCCATTACCGGGATCCGTTGACGCACATCGCATTGACCACCAACGGGCAGACGGCGCTCTTCGAAGCGTTCGACGCGCTGGCGCCGCGCTGGCTGGCGCTCGGCGGCGGCGGCTACAACCTCGACGTGGTGCCGCGCGCGTGGACGCTGGCGTTCGGCGTGATGTCGGGGCAGACGTTCCCCGACGAGCTGCCGCCTGGCTATCGCGCCCGTTATGGCGGGCGCTGGCTGCGCGATCACGAAGAGCCGCCCGTTAGTGACGCCGCCCGCGAATATGTCTGGGAACGCACGCAAGACGTGGTGGCGGAAGTCAAGAAGGCGCATCGCCTTTAGTGTATGCGCGTTGACAAGTAGTCTGCGCTTGCCAGCCCGTTAAGTTTATGTTGGGCGCGTGTCGCAAAGAGGAGAAGTTAGACGATGAAAAAGCAGCGTGTCTACGTGGATACTTCAGTAATCGGTGGGTGTTTTGATCCTGAATTCGCTGAGTGGTCTAATGGGCTACTGCAAGACTTCCGTAATGGCGAATTTGTCCCGCTGTTATCTGAAGTCACGGCTGCGGAAGTACAAAATGCGCCCGCACCTATACAAGTGCTATACGCTGAACTGGTCACATTGGGAGCAGAAGTCCTGCCAGTAAGTGAGAGCGCTTTAGAATTGGCCGACGAATATCAGCAGCGTCACATTCTCACGCCCAAATTCTATGATGACGGTCTACATATTGCCTTAGCCACCGTGGCGGAAGCCGATCTGCTGGTCAGTTGGAATTTTCGACATATTGTCCGTTTCGACAAAATCCGCTTGTTCAATGCCGTGCATCTGGAGTACGGTTATAAGATTTTGTCCATTCACAGTCCGCGTGAGGTGACCATCTATGGATACGCCAACGATAGATACAATAGCCTTGATTCGACAAATACGCGATAAGCATTATCAATATTTGCGCGACAAAACACACGCCGAGCGGATCGCCTTTTACCGCGAACAGGCGCAAAAGATGCAAAAGCAGATTGTTTTCTTGTGGACGCCAGAAACAATCGCCCAAGGTCAAAATTCGGCAGTCAGTCGTTAATGTGTTTTTGCCAATGCGCCCAACATCGGTTGCAAGCGACGCGGCTACGCCGCCGGCAATCGGAGGGAAAACGCGCACAAACGGGTCTGCTCTCGACGGTAGTGCGTCGCACCCGCCGCGCGTCTGAACCTGGGTCGTTAGAATCGCTCCCGTAAGCGATTGCTATCGCTGTAACGACCGCTCCCTAACCTGGAGAGACCTGGAATCTGAGGTTGACGGGGTAGGCTGCCGGCCGCCTGCATTATGCGCTTGACCGCGTGACATTGCCGGTTTCCTGGCTCCCCCCCTGCTTGTCACCTCGCTTGTTTGCTTTTCAGTTAACAATGGAATGGCCTATGGAATTAGTCGGTTATAGCCTGCTTGTGTTGATTCTCATCGCCAGCACGATTTTCGCTCTGGCAGCGAAGAGTCTGGTCCGCGCAGCCGTGGCGCTTGGCGTGGGCAGCGCGGCCCTGGCGACGCTGTATTTCCTGCTCGACGCGCCCTACGCCGGCGGGTTCGAGTTGAGCGTTGGCGCAGGGTTGATCAGCGTTCTATTCATCGTCGCCATCAGCCTGACCGCGTCTATGGAGAAACAAACCGATGAACCGTGAACGCGCTTTACAAGTGGCCGTCGTCGCCATCCTGTTGATCGCCGGCCTGTTGGTAGGCGCATTGTTCAGCGTCACGCATGAGGATGCGGATTCCACAGCCGCCAGCAACGTGTTCCGCGAGTGGTTCTGGGAACAACGCAGTCTCGACTTGATGGTCCAGGTGACGTTGATTTTCGTTGGCGCGTTGGGCGTCGCGGCGGTGCTGCCGAAACACGACGAGACACGATAGAGATAGAGATAGAGATAGAGGGTAGAGAATGACATCGCCTTGGATCGATACGATCAACACGGTAGCGAGCGTGCTGCTTTTCCTCATTGGATTGGGGGGGCTGTTGTTGCAACGCAGCGCCATAAAACAGGTAGTGGGGCTGAAAATCATGCTCCAGGGCGTGACGTTCGGGCTGATCCAGGCTGGACGGATGCACCAGGATGCGCAATTCGCGCAGTCCATGGTGATTTCGGCCCTGATTGTGGAAGCCGTCGTGATTGCGGTCGCGCTGGCGCTGATCGTGAACGTGTTCCGCCACTATCCCTCGGGGGATGTCGATCAGCTCAACCGGTTGCGGGGCTAGACAATGTCAGGTGTGTGGCTGGCTGGTCTGATCCTCGTTCCGCTGTTGAGCGGCAGCGCGCTTCTCGGCGCGCTGCTGTTCACGCCGTCCACGCCCAGGCGGCGCATCGCCGGACACCGCATCGCGCTGACCGTGACCGGCCTGGCGACGGTGTGCGCGCTGGCGCTCGTCCTCAACGGCGAACAGGACGTGCCCTTCCAGCTCACCTGGCTCCCCAACGCCGGCCCGATGACGTTCTCCCTGGCCCAAACAGGGCTTTACGCCGCCCTCGCCACCACCGCCGCCGCCTTCCTATCCCTCCTTATGCGCAATGTCCCTGCCCCCTCCCCCTCCCACCCCTCCCGTCTACCGTCTACCGTCTACCGTCTCCCGT
>DAOUAY010000701.1:0-7019 GCA_034432995.1 Anaerolineae bacterium
CCTACGGCAGACCTGTGCGCGCTTTCTGCTGAAGTCCACAAGACGTTGATTGCGGGTAAAATCGCTGAGTGCGAGCGAGAGCTGGCGCAGGTCAAAGACCATCAAGCGCGCGGGTGGAGCGATCCAGCTTACTCGCAACGTCGCGCGGCGGAGCTGCAGGCGCAGATTCAGACGTGGCAGCAACGGCAGGAGTCCCCGCCGCCGTGCCAGGCAGAACCGCAGAAAGTGACTGCGGTGTTGGCCTCAACGGAAAGCGCGCCACCGTCTGTGGCTCGACCTTCTGAGAGTGCGCCAGAGACGTATGTCGATATCGAAATTCGTATTTTCGGCAAAGCTAATGATGTTTATCCGGTCTCTGCCAAACTTAGCGACGGCGCGAGTTTCTCCGGTGAATTCCAGCCGGACCAGGGCGCTCTCTTGTCTGCCGAAAAAGACCCTGAAGCGTATAGCGAATGTCTTTCGCGCGCATTATTCGTCGGCGACATCGACAAGGCTTACTTTAAGGCTCAGACGTTGGCCGAAGTCAACACCCGCGGACGGTTGCGTCTCCGGGTGTGGATTGACAATGCAGCGGCTGAATTACAGGCTCTGCGGTGGGAACATTTGCGGTATTGGCGCGATAATGAACCTTATCGTCTCGCCGCTACAGCTAATCATCCTTTCTCGCGCTATTTTGGTCTGGGTTTGGCTGACCCGGAACCGCTCACAATCAGGCCAATTCGTATGTTAGCCGTGATCGCCAATCCGCGCAATCTGCTAGAGTACAACTTGAACCCGCTGTCTCTTGAGGCGGAAATTCTGAATGTGCTTGAGGCTCTAAGGGACGTGTCGAAGACCGATCTGGCATTGACTTTATTGCCGGGCCAATCCGCTATCTCGGATGCGTTGTGTCAACGTTTGACCGATGCCGGCATCACCCTTGAGGCTGGCTCTGCCAGTCTCGACAGACTGTTAGAATTAATGGGCCGTCCATCCGGTTATCACATTGTGCACTTTTTGGGTCATGGTGGGTACAACCAACGTCACAAGCAGTTTGGTTTATTCTTCGAAGATGACAGGGGGAATGTCGAACAGGTCCGCGAGCGGGAATTGGCTGCCGGATTACAAGAGACCGGACAATTGCCGCACCTTATTTTTCTGGCTGCTTGCGAAAGTGCCAAGCGCCTCCCGGAAGTTGCGAACCCCTTTGTCGGGATCGCGCCACGTCTGATTCAAGCGGGTGTCCCAGCAGTCGTGGCGATGCAAGACGCAATTGGGATCTCTTCGGCGAATAAATTAACCCGTGCTTTCTATCGCTCCCTATTCGAGAGTGGATTGGTGGATAAAGCAATGAATCAGGCGCGGAGTGCTCTTGCCAGAGACGACATCGTAGAAAGCGCCATACCGGTATTATTCACGCGCCTGAGATCGGGATACCTTTTTGCTGGAAGGATATCAACAAACACGCCAGCGGTGAGTTCTGCACCGACTCCCTCACACTCCACTTCACAACTTCCTGGTGTCTGTTAATCGAAAAAGAGACTAAAACACCCGCACCGGCTCCAGTTTAGTCGCCGGATAAATCTGTTCCGGCTTGGGCGGCATGGGATTGTAGACCCAATCGATCTTGACACTTCCGCACTGTATTCCTCTGATCCGCCGGATGCCCTCGAAGGCGCCGCGCAGCAGCACGTCTTCCATATCCAACGTCATCCCGAAAACGGCCAGCGAGACGCCTGCCGGAATCGCGCGCAGTTCGTCGCCGAAAGCGCCCGCCGCGAAGACCACCCGGCCTGCGTCGAGTGCCTGCGCCTGGATCACCGGGATGATGACCGGGTAACCATCGTCGCCGACGTAGGCCACGAACTTGAGGTTGTCGAGTTTGTTGAACAGGCGGCGCGTCCACAGGTTGAGCACGGGCGTTCGTGTCTTGCGCGCCAGGGCGCGCGCGAGCATCGTTTGCATGGCTGCGAAGATGACCTGGCCCATCGGCAGCACTTGCCGCCCCGTGTGCGCGACCAAATCCATGTAATAGACCGTGTGGATGCCGAAGTAGGCGTTGTAGCGGAACATCGGGATGTTGTTGTAGGCGTCGTAGTCCGGCCCCTGGCGCGTGGTGTGCGTGAAGGTCGCTTTTCCGCGCCACACTTCTTTGTTCAACGTCATCACCATAAAGCCGGCCTGGGGATGCCGCCGGATGTACTGCTTGGACAGCCCTTCGGTGAATTGCCCCCACGTCAACTGCGTCGGCGAACTGGCCCGGAATGTCGAAATCAACGTGAGGTGCGGCAGCCCCTCGTCGTTGACCGTCGCCAGCAACCCGATCTTCATCTCCGGCATAAAGGCGGCGATGTCGGCTTCGGAAAAGGTAGTGTGAGATAAGTGCATCGTTGCTCCTCTCTGGAAATCGGTAATCGGTAATTGGTAATCAGGGATTGGGAGGGCCTTCCCTAATTCCTGATTACCAGTTACCCATCACCAGTTACCAGTTACTCATATCGTGCGATGAGATCGGCGGCGATCATGCCAGAGGCGATGGTTGTTGGAACGCCGCCGCCGGGATGGGTGGAGGCGCCGACCAGGTACAGCCCGGCGACGGACTTCGACTTGGCAGCAGGCCGGAAAATGGTTTCGTTGGTGATGTCCTGCCTTAGGGCGTAGATCGAGCCTTCGGGCAGGCGCAGGCTGCGTTCGAAATCCACCGGCGTCGCCAGGGTCGCTACCTTGACGTGGTCGCGCAGTCCCGGAATGTAGTGCGTGCTGTAATAGTCGATGATTTGCTCGGTTAGCTCCGGCTTCACCTCGTCCCAGCTTTTGCCGTCGCTGCGGCGGTACGGCGCGGGGGCCAGCGTCAACACGATCACATGCTGTCCTTCCGGCGCCAGGCTCGGATCGCTGTGCGACGTCCAACTGATGATGCCAAACTGTTGCTCGGTAGGGTAGCGCCCTTTTTCGTAGGTCTCGCACCAGTAGCGGTTGATCATGCCGGTTGGCAGCGTCGCCAGGGTATGATGCGATTCCAGGGGCGGCGTATAATCCACGCCGAGGTAGAGCATCGGCACGGCCATGGCGTACTCGTAGCTTTTGACGCCGATCCGGGCCAGCCAGGGCAGATGTTCTTCGCCGATCAGATTGAGGTACAGGGTCTTGGCGTTGATGTCCGACACGACCACGGGCGCGGTGATTTCGGCGCCGTCGGCCAGCCGGACGCCGATCGCCCGCCCGTTGCGCACCAGCACTTTATCCACCAGGGTGTTCAGCCGTACTTCCATGCCGAAACGTTTCCCGCATCGTTCCAGGGCCGCCGGTATGCCGATCATTCCGCCTTTGCTGTAATAAACGCCGGCGTGTTCGCCGTAGGCCACCATGGTGAAAATCCCCGGACACAGCGCCGGCGGCAGGCCGACGAAGAGGGTCTGGTAGGCAATCGACTCGCGTATCCGTTCATCTTTGAAGTAGCTTTGCAGGACATCCTGATAGCTGCAGAAGAACAGGGGCGAATACTTTAGCATGGTGGGCGCGTTGGCAAAAAAGCGGACGAAGTCGGCCAGCGAATCCATTGGGCTGCGGAAAAGGGAGAGGGCATTGTCGGAAAGGTCCTTCATCGCTGCGCAGAACCGCTTCCAGTTGGCGACTTCGGCGGGCGCGATGCGCCGGATTTCCTCGGCGGAGGCTTCGAGCGAGGTGGGGTATTTCATCCGTGTGCCGTCTTTCATGATGACGGTATAGACCGGGTCGCAAGGCAGCAGGGTGACTTCGTCTGCCAGGGTTGTGCCGAGTCGTTGAAAAGCCTCGTCGATCAAGTCGGTAGCTTCGATCAACGAAGCGCCCAGGTCGAAGTGAAAGCTTTGCTGCTCGAACGTGGAACAACAGCCGCCGATACGCTCGCTTTGTTCCAGGATCAGCACTTTGCGCCCTTGCTTCGCCAGTTGCGCGCCCACACTCAGCCCGCCGGTTCCCGCCCCGATGACGATTGCATCATAGTCTGCCATGGGTTTTCTCCTTTCACACCGCGTAGCGCGCCGGTAGATAGGGCACTTGCCTGAGGATGTTCTGCACGAATCGTTTCTGCGCCTCGCTCAGGTTTTGATAAACTACCGCCAGCCCCACCAGGAGCAGCAACAACCAAAAGCCACAGTGTTTTTGTTTTCTACATCGCATTGGAATCTCCTTTCTGGGAATGGGTAAAGAATTCACGGACACAGGTTGCGAATCATGATTCTTGATTCATGATTCAAAACTGGTGCGTCTCCCGTGCGATGATCTCATCCTGCAATTCCTTCCCGATGCTGGTGAAGTAGGCGTTGTAGCCGGTAATGCGCACGAGCAGGTGGCGGTAGTCCTCCGGGTGCTGTTGGGCGTCGCGCAGCATAGCCGCGTCCACCATATTCACTTGCAAGGCTGTGCCGCCGTTTTCGACGTAGCCGCGCAGGAACGCCTTGAACTTCGCTTGCTGCTCCGGCTCGCGCAGCAGCGCCGGACTAAACGTCATCGTGTGGCTGCCGCCGTTGGGCAACAGATTGACGAAGTCGCCCCAGTCGCCTTCGGGTGCGCGCCCGCCGAGGACTTTGCCCACGGAGTTGACGTTCGCCGTCGGGCCGCGCGTGTCGGCCCCGTTGGAAGGGCACAGCGCGTTGGAGAGGAATTTGCCCTTGGGTCGCCCGTCGGGGCTGGCCGGCAGGATGAAGCTGTCGGCGATCCAGTAGTTCCAGCTCAACATGCCGGGCCGGTACTGCGCGCCGGTCGCCTCGGTCTTGTGCTTCCAGGTCTCTTCGGTCCACAAGTCCATCACCTGGCGGGCGAGCGCGTCCGCGGCGGGATCGTCGCGCCCGTACTTGGGCGCTTTGCGCAGCGCGCGCGCCTGGAGGACGGCGTGACCTTCCCAGTTGTCGCGGAGCGCCTGGACGAGTTCCGCCATCGTGCAGGCCTTTTCGTCGAAGACCAGGTGCTTGATCGCCAGCAGTGAATCCACCGTCGTCGCATACGTCACGGCCTCGATCGTGATGTACGCCAGTTCCGCGCCGCCCTGGGTGACATCCAAGCCCTTCTCGGCGCAGCCGCGCACCAGGCACGAGAGGTACGGGGTGGGGGAGAACCGCGCGCGCAGGGCGTCCGTGCGGTTGTAGAGGCCCACGCTCTTTTGGATGATGAAGCGCGTCTGCGCGGCGTAGGCGCTCCAGAATTGCTCCCACATTGCAAAGGTTGTCGGATCGCCGGTATCCGGCCCGCTGCGGGTGAGCGGTTCGGTCTTGCCCGTCATCGGATCGGTGAAGGGCAGCAGGTCGTAGCCGCCGGTGAGCGCCAACTCGACGGCTTTGAGCAGGTTGAGGTTGTTATCGACCGTGCCGGAGCGGTCGTTGCCGACCATGGTGTTTTCCAGGCAGCCGACCGGCGCGTAGTCGTGGACATTGCCGGGGTGGATGAGGTGTTCGACGCCGGACTTGCGTGCCTGCAGGAGCATCCCCGCCATCGAACGCTCGTCGAAGTTGAGGAGGAACGGCGCGCCCTGGCTGTCGGCGATCATTGCCACGACTTTGTCGAGTAACGCGTCGGGTGTGCCGCGATGCAGGCGCACGTTGGGCTTGGGTTCGAGGATCGGCGACATCTCGTCGAGCACGTCGAGCATGGCGAAGGTGAGGTCGTTGGTCAGGTCGGCGCCGCCCGCGCCCATGCCAGAGAGTGTGAGCAGTTGCCCGTAGCCGGCCGTGATGCCCTGGTTGCCGCCCGTGCGGATCATTGCGTCGTAGGCGGTGTTGCAATGTACCCAGAAGCATTTGAGGATTTCCTTGCCGAAGTCAACGGTCATCCCCTCTGCCAGTGACTTCTGCCAGAACGGGTAAAGATACTGGTCGATGCGCCCGAAGGAGACGCCGGGGCCGGGGTAGTTCTCGTCGCTCATCACGAGCATGTGCGTGAGCCACAGGGATTGCACGGCCTCCCAGAACGTCGTCGCGCCTTCCCAGGGGACGCGTTGCAAGTTTGCCGCCATCTGTTCGAGTTCGGCGCGGCGGGTGGGATCGGGTTCCGCTTCCGCCAGACGCAGACATTGCTCGGCGTAACCGGCTGCCACATCGCGCGCCATCGTGGACGCGGTGCGCATTGCCCGCAGTTGAGCGCCCTTCGCGCCGCGCTTGTCGGCTTCCGGCAGGGCTTCGTAACGGGCTTCGAGGTCGGCGTGGACGGCTTTCCAGCCGTGATCGAGCACCTGGGCGTAGTCGGGGATCAGGTGCCCGCTCGTCGCGCCGCAGTTGCCGTAGCCGTGGTTGTGGTACGCCTTGATCGCGGCGCGCGTCCCGTTTTTGCCGTAGAGGAGGCGGTCGTACTCCCGCGCCTCTTTCTTGTCGAGGCAGGTGGACGTCATCACGTTGAAGCGCGCGCCCGCGAGCAGGTCGCCGGGCAATATTTCCTGGGGCAGATAGTGCGCCATCACCTCACGGTTGAACCACGCCTTGCGCTCCGGCAGGCTCCACATCCAGAAGTCGGGGTGCAGCGCCACAGGTCGCGCCGTCTGTTGGAAGCAAGAGCGGAAGGTCTGGAAGAAGGCGTAGGTCTCCGGTACGATGTAGAACGTGAGTTCCTCGTACTGGAAATCCCAGGGCGCGCCGGTCGTCCAGGCGGTCATCTCGTTGTTCCAACGGCGTTGGACACCCTGGAAATAGTAGTCGCGCAACCATTGGATGCGCGGCGAGAGATTTTTTGGCTGTTTGATGCGGTATTCGGGCTGTACGCAAGTCATGGTGCTCCTCCGAAAACAAACGCTAATCTCGCCAATCTGCGCGAATGTCTGCATTCGCTGAATCTTTCTCAAAATTAGCGAAAATTCGCGTGATTCGCGGTTAAGATTTTGGCTCTCAGATCTTTGTCAACACCGCTTCGATGCGCTCCAACGCCCAATCGATGTCATCTTGTTGAATCACCAGCGGCGGCGCGAAGCGGATGACGTGTTGGTGCGTCTCCTTGCACAACAAGCCGCGTTGCATCAACGCCTCGCAGAAGCGCCGCGCGCCGCCGGCCTCCGGGTGCAGTTCGACGCCGATGAA
>DAOUAY010000702.1:0-2598 GCA_034432995.1 Anaerolineae bacterium
AGACCGTCATAGGCGCTCCAATCCTGGCTCACCCATTCGCCGTTGTCGGAGAAAGCGTGCGTGAAGCCGCCCCACGCGCTGATGTTGTAAGCTGCGCTGAAGACGGTGTTGGTGGTCGGGAAGCCAGTGATGGGTGTAATGCTCGCGGTCGTCCCTAGCACGGGCATGTCAGCGCCGCTGCTGCCCCACACCACGAAGCCGATTTCGGTGTCGAAGGCGGTACGCCCGTAGGGTAAGCCGGACTCGAAGTCGTCTACGAGTTGGGTATCCGGCGGGAGATCGTTGTCCAGGATGGTCAATCTGGCCGGGTTGTTCTTACCCCCGAGCAAAATGGTGATAGTTCCACCCGAACCGGGAGCAGAAAGCGCGAGCCACACCGTCTCCGCCACTTCATAGATCGCATCGTCGGTGATGGGAACGGTGAACGTGATCTCGGTCTGCCCAGGCGCGAAGACGAGGTGCCCACTAACGGGCGTGTAGTCCACACCGGCGGTTGCTGTTCCTTCCAGGTCCAGGGAAGCGTAAGTGACTGTGACCGGGTCTGTTGCTGCCGGCGTCAGTGTGACAGCGATGACGGCCGCACCGGCGCTTTCTGTGACCTGGTAAGCAGCTTGTGTAAAATCTACTTTGGGTTGTAGCTCGACCGCTGCGCCATAGACGCTGATATGATCGATCATAAAGGAGCCAACGGTACCGTCAAGGACAAGCACCCAGTTGTCTACCTGCGAAACATCGTAAGGCGACGCGCCGAAGATAGCAAAGGGGAGTGTGATAAGTCGCCAACCGGTAAAGTTGTCAACAAAACTGGCGCGGCGATCATCACCTGAAACGGTTTGAATTTCGAATTCATGGGTTGTGTTGAGATTGTCACCGTAGTACCAGAAGCTGATTCCCTGCATAGCACTCCAATCCGTTACAGGGGTAAATCCAGCGCCAAACCCGGCCCAGCCGGTGGCTGCACTGGCTGTTACGGACAGTACATCATTATTGCCAATCTGTCCGGGTAAGGCCATACTGTCGGTGTCGCTGATGTTGAGCACGGTCACGGTAGGTGGCGCTGCGCCACCGCCATTGTACTGAAACCAGCCTGCCGGCACGCCCCCTTCAAAATCTGCGAATGGAGTCAACTTGACTAACTCAAGGTGATCCAGCGCGAATGAGCCAACTGTGCCATCAAGGACAAAGACCCAGTTGTCGACTTGTGACACATCGTAAACGCCGCCGGCACCAAATGTGTTGAATGGGAGGATAATTTGCCGCCAACCGATGAAATCGTCTACGAAGGTGGCGCGACGATCATCGCTCGAAACAGTTTGAATCTCGAATTCGTGGGTAGTATTGAGATTTCCGCCGTAGTACCAAAAACTGATCGCATCGTAGGCGCTCCAATCTTGCACTGGGGTAAACCCGGCGCCAAACCCGGCCCAGCCAGTGGCTGCGCTGGCCGTAACGGACAGTACACCATTGTTCCCAATTTGCCTAGGTAAGGCCATGCTATCAGTGTCGCTGATGGTAAGCACGGCTACGGTAGGCGCCGCGGCACCGCCGCCATTGTACTGAAACCAAATCGCAGGTACGCCTCCCTCGAAATCCGCAATGACGGGGAACGTTGCGGCAGCCGTCTCTGCCAATACCGGCTTTCCACTTAGTGGCGTTGACGGGCCGAGCGCCATAGCTACCAAAGATACCAGGGTCATTGCTCGTAAGAAAATCCAAAACTTAGTCTTCATTTCTTATCCTCCATAAAGATTTCTTTGTCAATTTGTAAAGAATATGTACAACGGTCCTATCATTTGCAATGAACACCTCCTCGTATAAACTGTCTACAAATCGTTAGAGGTCGTTTTACTCAGCCGCTCCGCAAGAGTCCCGGATAATCAACTCGGTGTCCATAATGATCTGCCGTGGCGGGGTAGGGCCATTTTTGATGATGTCGAGCAGCATTTCCACGGCTTTGGCGCCGAAAGCGTGTACGGGTTGGTGGATGGTGGTTAGTTGCGGTCTGGCGGCGGTTGCGGGGGGGAGGTCATCGAAGCTGACCAGGGCAATGTCGTGCGGGACGGTCAAACCGGCTTCGTAGATGGCTCTGAGTGCGCCGAGCGCCATAGCGTCTGACGCGCTGAAGATGGCGTCGGGTTTGTGCGGGAGCAGCCGTTGCATCGCCTCATAGCCGCCGATTTCTGTGAAATAACCTTCGCAGGTTAATGTCTCGTCCACTGGCAAGCCGTGCGTTTGTAACGCCTGGCAATACCCCGTATACCGGTCGAGCGCGGCGGTGGTGCGCATGTCACCGGTGATGGTCCCAATGCGTCTGTGTCCCAGATGCAGCAGGTGCGTCACGCCAGTGCTTGCGCCGGCGACATTATCCACGTCGACGTAGCTGGCGCTGGGGTGGTTCAGCGGGCGCCCGGCGACGACGGTCGGCACATCGCTGGCCAGCAGACGGGCGATGAGGCCGTCGCCAATTTGTCCGACTTGAATGACGATCCCGTCCAGCAAACCCTTGCGGGAGATGCGCGGGTAGAACTTCTGCTCGTCAGCTTCGCATTGCATCATAAAGAGCGCCAGGGTGTAATCGTGATCGTTGCACGCCTGGGC
>DAOUAY010000703.1:0-2477 GCA_034432995.1 Anaerolineae bacterium
GAACCAGGAGACGATGAATGCGCCTTGTAGAGCGTCGCCGCAGCCGGTGGTGTCTACCACGTTGGTGACAGGAAGCGCGGGCTGGAAGTAAGCCTCGCCGTGCCACAACGCCGCGCAGCCTTCCGCGCCAAGCGTGATGAGGATGAGGGTTTCGCGTCCCACCGACAAAGTTCTGGCGCGCTCCACGTCCTCATGCAGGCCGCTCAACACGGCGACGTCGATGCGGTCGATGTGCTTCTCCAGATGAGCGAAGTCGCGGGTGTCGAGGAAATCCGCCACAAGCTGACAGTGCTGCTCCAACCGCGTCACAGCCGCCGCGAAGTTCGGATCGAACGCCCCTATCGCCGCCACATCGAAGGTGTTCACGAAGTCCCAATCCGCAGCGGAGAGCCGGAACACGTCGTACACGCCGCCCCGCCACGCATCTGGCGGATCCTGGCGATCGCCATCGGTGAGATAGAGCTTGTGCGTCGCAGTCGCGCCGTCGAGACGATAAACGCGGCTGGCGTCGATGTCTTCAGTATGCAAATGCTCAATGAGCGCATCCGCGTAAGTGTCCTGCCCTACCGCGCCGATTAAGGCAACGCGCCCCGCCCCGCTGCGCTTGCATTGCGTCGCCACGTTCACAGCATTTCCGCCCACGCACGAAAAGCCGTGATCCACATAAAGGTCCATCGCCAGGCAAGTCAAAGCCACAACGTCCAAACATTCCCCCTAAAAATAACCACCCACGCACACGAATCTTCACAAATGGAGGATAAAATTGGTGAAGATTCGTGGTGGAATTTTAGTCTGCCCATGCTGCAAGCTAACAGCTTGCGCTACGTCTTCATTCCACGAATTGTCATTCGACCGACGGGAGCTTTACCCGCGACAGCGTCAGCGACGACAGCACGAACAGCGCCGCATAGAGCGCAAAAATGACGAGGTAGCCCAATCCCGGCTGCAGCCCGTTGAAGAAGTCGGCCATTGGCCCGCCGAGGCCGGCGCCAACGATGCCCGCGCCCGCGCCCGCCAGGTTGGAGATGCCCAGGTAGCGCCCGGCATCCTGCTTCGGCGCGAGGTCCGTGCCGAGCGCCCAGTTCGTCGCCATGAACGTGCCCGCGCCCAGGCCGATGATGCACCCGGCGACAATCACCACCGGCATGGTCGTCGCAAAGAGCAGCAGCACGGTCCCACCCGCCGCGACGAGACCTGCCAGCATCACCAATCGCTTGCGTCCGATGCGGTCGGCGAGATAGCCGCCGCCCAGCGCCGAGGGGATGAGAAAACCGGCCACCGCTGCCATAAGCATCGTTGTCGCTGAGGCCGGCTTCGGCACACGCAGCACGTCCGCCAGATAATACTGCGCGAAGCCCTGCACCGAGCCGACTGCCGCCAGGAAGAGCAGCCGATTGACGATCCACCAGATGAAGCTCTTCTGCTGGCGCGCCTCCGCGCCGATGCCCACCCACGCGCCCAAATAGACGCCCGCGAAGATCGAACCCGCCATCCCAATC
The DNA here is from genome assembly GCA_034432995.1 of Anaerolineae bacterium. Lineage (GTDB taxonomy): Bacteria > Chloroflexota > Anaerolineae > B4-G1 > SLSP01 > DSWT01. The sequence goes on from DAOUAY010000703.1 coordinate 1,500, forward strand.
AGCCCCATCAGGCCGACGAAGGCCACCTGCACGCCAATCGTTGCGCCGCGCGCCGTGACCAAATCGCCGCTGGCGGTGACCAACCAGATTGCGAAGCGCGTCACCGTGACGAAGATCGCCGTGAGGAACACCAGGCGCAGCGCCGCCTCGCCGATGCCGCCGGCGGGTTTTTCGCGCAGCGGCTCCTCGTGGACGAAAAACACCGTCGTCAATGTCGTGATCACGAAACCCGCGCAGATGATGCCGACCACCAGCCCTACCTTCCCCGCGTCCACCAGCGGACCGATGAAGAGCACGAGGAATACAGGGAGCAGCTCGAAGACAGCCTTGACGCCCGACGCGCGCCCCCGTTGGTGTTCAGGCACGAGATCAGGGATCAGGCCTTGCAACGCGCCGTGCGCCACGTTCGACGAGACTTGCAACACCACGATGCCGATCAGCAGCACCGCGTAGGCCGTCGTCACGCCAAACGTCCCCTGGAAGAAGCTATCCGAGGCGGACCCGATGAACGACGGCGACGCGCCCACGATGATCAGGAAAAGAATGTTGAAGAGCGCGCCAACCACAATATACGGGCGGCGGCGGCCATAGCGGGACGTGCTGCGGTCGCTCAACATCCCGGCAAGCGGCTGCACCAGCATCGCCACCGCCAGGCCGACCACGCGCACCGTCGCCAGATACGTGTTCTTCTGCTCCGGTGGCATGAAGAGCAGCACCAGGTAGGGCAACAAGACCGGCGTGATGATGCCGGAGGCCATGTTCAGCCCCAACCAATAGGAGTTGATCGTCAGATAGTCGTACCAGCGCATGTCTTTTTTCATGGATTACCCTCTTTTAATACCCTCTTTTAATGACATAGCTTACAAATGCATCAGCCGTCAAAATAACAACACTTTGATAAACTCCAAGATCAAGAAGATGTTGATCACCCGAGACGATGACTTTCGCATTTCCAACCAGTGCGCACTCGACAAACAT
>DAOUAY010000704.1:0-11733 GCA_034432995.1 Anaerolineae bacterium
ATCATCGGACGGCGGGCGGCGCTCACCCTGGCCATCATCAGCAGCCTGTTTTATTTGGGGATCGTGATCGTGGATGCTGTCGGCATCGTGTTGCCGGTGTTATTCCCGGATCTGCTGATGTCGAATTGGGTGGTGTTAAGCCTGGCATTGGCATTGACGGTGGTGCCGCTCAACCTGGCGCTGCGCAGTCTGAATGCGGCCTTGGATCACGCTCGCCGCTCCACGGCGGAAGCCGAGCAGCAGCGCCGCCAGGTGGAAATCCTGGCCGAGGAGCGCGCGCTCGACCTGAACCGCCGCACCGGCTACCTGGGCGCTGCCACACAAGTCGCCGCAGAGATCGCCGCGGCCGAACGCAATCTCCAGGACTTGCTGCAACGCGCCGTTGCGGTGATCGCCCGACAGTTTGATTTTTATCACACGGCCATTTTTCTCCTGGACGACAACCGCCAATGGGCCGTGTTGGAGGCGGCCTCCAGCGCAGGCGGACAGCGCATGCTGGAACGTGGCCTGCGTCTGCGCGTCGGCGCCGAAGGCATGATCGGCGCGGTGGCGGCTTATGGACAATACCGCCTGGCGCAGGACGTCGACGCCGATGCGTACTTCCTCAGAAATCGTGATTTGCCCGAAACCCGTTCCGAAATCGCTCTGCCGCTGCGGGCGCGGGGTGAAGTCATCGGTGTGCTCGATGTACAGCATACAGTCCCTGACTTTTTCTCCGATGAGGACGTGTATATTTTGCAGGCGTTGGCCGATCAAATCTCAGTGGCCATCAGTAATACCCGCCTGCTGCGCCAGGTCGAGGAAAGCATCGCTGCCGAGCGCCGCGCTTATGGTCAGGTCGCGCGCGAAGCGTGGCAAGAGTTGCTCCGTGCGCGTCCCAACCTGGCCTTTGCAAGTGATGAAAAGGGTGTTGCGCCCTTCACGGCCTGGGAGCCGCAGATGGAGACGGCGGTGCAGTCAGGTCAGATGGTCGGCGCAGGCGTTGGCCTGGCCATTCCCATCCGGGTGCGTGACCAGGTGATCGGCGTGATCGACGGGCGTAAATCCGATGGCACAACCTGGAAACAATATGAGATTGACCTGCTGCAAACCCTCACCGAGCAGTTGAGCACCGCGCTTGAGGGGGCGCAGCTCTACGAGGACACCCAACGCCGCGCCGCCCGTGAGCAATTGGCGCGCGAGATCACGGCGGAAATGCGACGCTCATTGGACGTCACGACCGTGTTGCAAACAACGATCCATCAACTGCGCACTTCGCTGAACCTCACCGAAGCCGAAGTATGGATCGAGGAAGCGTCTTCAGAGCCCACCTCCGTCTCCCCCCCATCGGGGGGGACTAAGGGGGGGCTGCAATCGTAGAGGGATACTATGTTCAGGTGGATCAAAAACTACTTCACATTGCCGGTATTTGAGGACGACGAGAAAACGCGGCGCGCGCGACTCCTCATCGCCATCCTGGCGTCTCTTGCGGTGGCCACCGTTGTGGCGATTTCGATTATGGTGGCGCTGAGTGGTGTCCCGCGCCGACTCGTGGATGCAAGCCCTATCATCGCGGCAGTGATCATCGTCACCGCAACACTGGCGGCCTTTCCTCTGGCCCGCCGTAGATTCCCCACCGAAGTGGCAGTTGTCATTCTGACTTTGCTTTGGGGGGTACCCACCAGTTGGATCTTGTCTACCGAGGGATTAAGTGGTGGTCGTACCAGTTACACCTTTGTGTTGGTGATTGTGCTGGCTGGTTTGTTGCTGGGTCCGCGTGGCGCTATCGCGTATACGTTGCTGTCGCTTGTTTCGATTGTAGGGGCAGTCTATGCCGAAACCCAGGGCATGATTCCCGGTCGCACGGGTCTTGCGCTGGTAGATGTCTTGGTCATCTGTGCTGTCACGGCATTGACTGGCGTTTTCCTGCGCTATACGATGAAGAGTATGCAAGACGCCATCAATCGCGCCCGGCTTTCTGCTCAGGCGCAGGCGGAGGCCAATCGAGAGCTGGAAGCCATCCGCCGCTCACTGGAAGAACGCGTGGCCGCCCGCACGCAAGATTTGCAATCCCGTTCGACGCTGTTATTGACGGCCATCGAATTGGGCCGCGCCGCGGCTGCGTTGCGCGATCTGGATGAGTTAGTGTCCCGCATGCCGTCGATGATCGCCGAGCAGACGGGTTTCTATCACGTGGGCCTCTTTGTCATGGATGAATATCGAGAGTTCGCTGTCTTGCGCGGTGTGAACAGCCCTGAAGGGCAGCAGTTGGTGGCGGAAAATTACCGTGTCGCGGTGGATGATCCGGTTTTTCTCGGCCCTGTTATTGCGCGACATGAGCTGCGTGTGGCGATAGATGTTGGACCGAACGCGGTGTCGTTTGCCAACTCGCCATTCCCGCGTACGCGCTCGCAGTTGACTTTGCCCCTCATTGCCGGGGATCGTTTGATCGGCGTGTTGGACCTGCACAGCACAGAAAGCGACATCCTGACCGACCAGATGATTGAAGTCATGCGCCTGTTGGCCGATCAGATTGCGATTGCGATTGAAAGCGCGCAGCTCTTTGCCCAGAGCCAGGCCGCGCTGGCTGCGGAACTGCGGGCGTATGGCACGGTCAGCCGTGAAGCCTGGCGGGAGATGACGCAGACGCAAAGCGCCGCCGCAGGTGGCCTGCGCTTCCTCTCCGACGCGCCGGGTATCATCCGTCCGGCTGCCGGAGAAAAGCCCGAGGTGATGCAGCAAGCGCGACAGACCGGGCGCAGCGTCGTCCAGCCGGCGACTGCGGAGGCCGAGACCACGCTGGCTGTGCCGATCCAAATCCGCGAAGGCGTCAACATTGGCGCGTTGCGGCTGAACAAATCCAGTTGGGGTGAGGATGAAATCGCCCTGGTCGAAACGTTGACCGAACAACTCGGCGCGGCTCTGGAAAGCGCCCGCCTGTATCAGGAGACCCAACGCCGCGAGGCGCGCGAGCGCATCACCCGTGAGATCACGGAAGACATCCGCCGCTCGGTCGATATGGAGGTCATCCTGAAGTCCGCCGTGAGCAACCTGGGGGAAGCCCTGGGTGTCCCCCGTACTTACGTCCGCCTGATGTTGGGTGAAGAATCGGCAGGCGTAACGGCGCCGGGTGAGAAAATCCCCCGCGCAGCCTTGCCGGGCGAGGAACCGCCGGATGAGGCGTCACCGGGCGAGCTTCTACCTGCGGACGGCGAGACGCCTGTTGATGCACCGGCTAAAGATTTGGGTGACAGCCCCGCAACCTCAGCGGATATGCAAGATGTATCCGGTATCGTGATGGAAGGGCGCACCTTCGTCGAAGGAGAAGAGCACGATGAGCCATAAAGATTCAAATCCCAGCAGCACGCGCAGCACGCGCGCCTCTGGCGTTCGCTCACCTGTCTCCCCGCGCCGGGAAGTGATCGCTCCGCTAACGGCTACCCTTGCCGACGCGACGGGGGCTATGCCGGCGTCATTCTCCCAGGCTGACGAAGCGCGCGCCGCTATGCATTTCTATGATCTGGCTCGCCTCAGCCTGGATATGTTCTGGGAGATAGCCGCTGACGGGAGTTACCTCTACTGCTCGGAGCGGGCGCTCGCTGTGTTGGGGTATACACCGGCTGAAATGCTGTCGCGGACGTTTTTCGATTTCTTGCCAACCGAAGCTTCGTCCGCCGTTGAGATCGAGAGTGGCTCGGCGGCGGACGTTCGCGCCTTGTTGGCCGAAGGGCGCGAGTTCCAGCGCGAAGTTTGCCACAGCGCCAAGGATGGCCGCGCGGTGCTGCTCGACGTCACCGGCAGCCCGGTGATGGATGCCGACGGGCGCGTGCGCGGCTATCGCGGCTTTTCCCGAGACGTCACCGCGCAGCGGACGCTCGAGTCGCAGCACACCTTGCTGCGCCAGGCTCTCGACCTCAACCCCAACTTCTTCTTCATCCGTGACCGCGAGGGCCGGTTCGTGCTGGCCAACCAGGCCATCGCCACTGCCTACGGCACAACCGTCGAGAACCTTATCGGCAAAACCGATGCGGATTTCAACGTCGATCCGGATGAAGTCGAAGCCATCCGGCGCGGCGACCTGGAGGTGATGGAGTCACGCCAGGATAAGTTCATCCCCGAAAGCCCAATCCTCCGCCGCGGCCGCTGGGTGCAGACGACCAAACTACCGCTGGTGGACGCGGATGGCATCGCGCGACAGGTCCTCGGCATTTCCAGCGATATCACCGAACGGGTGCAGATGGAACAGGCCATCCAGACCTCGTTGGAACGGCGCGGACGTCAGGTGCAGACCAGTACCGAAGTGGCGCAGGAGATCGCCGCCGCCGCTGCGCTGGATGAACTGTTCGAGCGCGTGGTGACGCTGGTCAAGGAACGCTTCGGCTATTATCACGCCCAGATTTTCCGCTACGACGCCTCCGCCAGGATGATGCGCCTGGTCGTCGGCTATGGGATGGTCGGCGCGCGGATGCTGGCCGCCAGACACGCTGTACCGATGGGCCGGGGTGTGGTTGGCGCGGCAGCCTCCACCGGACGCCCGATGCTGGTCCCCGACGTCACGCGCGATCCCGACTGGGTGCCCAACACCTACTTGCCGGGCACGCGCGGGGAGTTGGCCGTGCCGATCAAATTGCGCGATCAAATCCTCGGCATTCTCGACGTGCAGAGCAACATCACCAATGCGCTGACCCAGGAGGATCAACTGTTGCTCGAAGGGTTGTGCGGCCAGATTGCCATCGCCATCCACAACACGCAACTGCTCGAATCCGCCAACACCTTCCGGCAGGTCATCGCTTCCTCCGGGCAGGGCATCACCATCGCCACACTGGATGGCGCGCTGACCTACGCCAACCCTGCCTTCTGCGCGTTGGTTGGCGCATCCGATCCCCAGGCATTGGTGGGGCAATCCTCCTTCTCCTATTATCCCAAAGCCCTCCATAACCGGCTGCGTAAAGAAATTGTGCCACTCTTGATGGAGCATGGTCACTGGCAGGGCGAACTGGCTGTATTGACGCGCTCCGGCGCAGAGGTGCCTACCCTGGAAAACCTGGCGATCGTAGCGGATGAAACGCTCGCCGGTGAGCGGGGCGAACCGCGCTATCTGACGCGCCAGGTGAGCGATATCACCGCGCGCAAGGAGATGGAGGAGGCGCTGGCTATGGAGCGGCACCTCCTGCATGCTCTGTTGGACAACGTGCCCGATCACGTCTACTTCAAAGACCGCGAGAGCCGTTTTCTGCGCATCAGTACGGCCAATGCGCGCTGGCTCAACGTGGCCGACCCGTCGGTGGTGTTGGGCAAAACGGACTTCGATTACTTTGCCCCGGAACACGCGCACAAGGCGCTGGCCGACGAAAAACGCATCCTCCAGACCGGAAAGCCGTTGCTGAACGTCGAAGAGAAGGAAATCTGGCCTGGTGGCCGCGTGACCTGGGTCTCCACCTCCAAGATGCCGTTGCGTGATATGGCAGGCAACATCATCGGCACCTTCGGCGTCTCGACCGACATCACGGCGCGCAAACTGGCCGAGGAAGAGCGTGAGGGGCTGTTGCGCGAGATGGAAGCGCAGGCGACGGAAATGCGCAGTGTCGTGGCGGATATGACCATCATCCAGGAGACGATGACGGCGCTGACCGCTGCTTCGACGTTTGACGAAGCGGTTGACATCCTGATGCGCTCAACGGTTGCCGCGCTCCAGGCCGACCGGGTCAGCATGTTCACGCTGGACGGAGAGCAATTGATCCGCGTGGGGCTGTATCCCGCCGCTGCAGCCCCACATGCACGGATTGGCGACGTCGTCTTGCTGGCAGATTATCCGCTGACCCGGCAAGTGATCGAGTCCCGCCGGGCGTTGGCTGTCACGGTGGATTCTCCCGAACTGCAAGAACATGCGCGCCGCTCCTTCGTCGCCGGGGGAATTGCGGCCAACGCGACGACGCCCTTGATCGGGCGCGCCGGCGTGATGGGGACGCTGGTTGTCAGTCTCTCCACCCCCGGACGCAGTTTTTCTGAACATGATATGCGCATGTTGCAGATGTTGGCCGACCAGACCGCACTGACGTTCGAGAATATCCGGCTGTTGGAACAGACGCGCGCGCGCGTCGAACGGGAGCGTCAAGTGCGGGCCATGACTGACAAGATTCGGCGGGGCGCCGACCGCGATGCGATTATGCGGGCGACGCTGCAGGAATTGAGCCAGATGTTCGATGCGCCCGAAGCCGTCATCCGCCTGGGCAGTCGGGAACGTCTGCGCACCGACGACGAGACGCCATCCGATTGACCAGATTTGACGACAATCCGCCTAAAGACAATCCGACTAAAGACTATCCGACTAATCACAGAGAGGTGTACCGATGCCATACCACATACAGTTGCTAGAAGAAGGACTTGTCCGCATCAGCTTTCCCGGTGGCTCATTGGAGTCTGACGAGGTGGAAAATTTTATGCAGGATTTTCGCGTCTACCTGGAGGCTGCCGCACCCGAAGCGCCTTTGAACATTATGACGATTGTTGGGCAGGAGGGCGCTAAACTTCCCTCGAAGACCCGCAAGGCTTTCACCGACCTCAATGCGGATAAACGGGTGGGGAAAGCGGCGACGTTGGGGGTCGATCGTTATGCGCGTGTGTTGATCGGGTTTATGCTCAAAGCTACCGGGCGCGACAACATCCGTTTTTTTGACACCGAAGAGCAGGCATTGGCCTGGCTGCGGGAGTAGGAGCGGGCGATGGCGCACCAATTACAATTTGAGAGCGATGGTATTTTACGTTTGACGTTCATCGGCGACACGGATCGCCGGGGCGTCGAGAAACTGGTGGCGGATTTCGCTCCTTTTCTGGAGCAGGCGACGGTGGATAAGCCGTTGTTGATCCTGTGGGATGATACGCGGGGGGGCAAAGCCAGTTCCGATGTGCGTAAAGTTTATGCTGATCTCAACCGCGATCCACGCATCGGCAAAGTAGCCATTTTTGGGGCGCAGCGATACGGACGCGTGCTCGGTGAATTTGTGTTGAAGCTGACCGGGCGCAACAATGTCCGCTTCTTTGATAACGAAACCGAAGCGCGCGCCTGGCTCCTGGCATCATGAGGCAAGCGACACCCTACGGCGCAATCGCGTCGGGGAAATGGAAAAAGGATTTTTGATGGCCAAAATGACATTGGAAGCATATAAACAGTTGGTCGAGGCGCAAGGGCGGGCATTGCTCAACGTCATCCAATCTGTGGCCGTGGGCGACCTGGATGTGGAGGTCGAAGTCCCGGAAGGCATCGAAGTGTTTTCCGACCTGGCCGTTGGGATTCAGATGATGATCGATGACCTGCGGGACATGATGCGCGACGAGACTCAGGCGCGCCTGATCGAACGGCAGAGCCGCGCACTGTTGTCGGTGGTGCAGTCCGTCGCACTGGGCGATCTCGACGTCGCGATCGACATCCCTGAAGGGGTGGAGGAGCTTTCGGAGTTGGCCGTCGGCATCGAGATGATGGTAGACGACATTCGCACCATGCTGCAAGAACAAGAGCGGGCGCGGGTGGAAGTCGAAGTGTCACACCAGCAGTTGGAAAAAAACCTTGAGGAGATGCGGGCGGTGCAGCAACGCTATGTACAACAAGAGTGGTCCGCTTACGCAGCGACGGCCCCCGGCTATGTTTATGCAGCCGGCGCCGATGCGCCTCAACCGCTCACTGCGGAGACCCTGGCAGAGCCATGGAAGGCGACTCTCAACGCGGCGCTCGCGCGGGGCGAGGTTGTGGTCGGCGGTGAAGGCGAAGCCACGCGTACGCTGGCGCTGCCGATCACGTGGGGGGGCGAAACCATCGGCGTGTTGGGACTCAATCGCCAGGCCGCGACGGCCTGGAACGACGACGATATGGCCGTGGTCCAGGAAATTGTCGAGCAAGCCGGCTGGGCATTGGAGAACCAGCGCCTCTTCGAAGAAGCGCTGCGCGCGCGGTCGCTGCTGAGCAAGCAGGTGCGCGAGCTGGACTGCTTGAACGATATCGGCCGCAAGATCGCCGAATCGCCGCCGATCCCAGAGCTACTGCGCTGGACGGCCGAGCGCGTCCCCCAGGCCATGCAATATCCTGGTATCTGCCTGGCGGTGATCGAGTACGCCGGACGTTTCTACGGTGAGATCGATGCCGTGGACCTGTCCCGCCAGATGATGGCCGGGATGCGCATCGGCGACGAGTTGGTGGGGCGATTGTTGGTCGCTTACCGCGAAGATGCCGCCGCGCAAGCGCATCATTTCCTCGACAGCGAAAGCACCCTGGTAGGAGACATCGCCCGCCGTTTGACCGGCTACATCGAAAACCGCCGCCTTCTGGAACAGACCGAACTACGCGCCAGGCACGAGCAGGCGTTGGTGGAGATCGCCGCGGCGATCGGGAGCAGTGAGGACCTGGAAGGCGTGTTAGGAACGCTGCCTACCATCGTTGCCCCACTGCGCCAACTGGCTCCGGTAGATTTGTTGTCGGTGGCGACCTACAATCCCGGTGAAAATGAAGTGACCGTTTTTGCCGTCGTGATGGAGACGGATGTCGAGCATTTTAGCCCGCCGGGTGCGCGCCTGCCGGTGGAAGGTTCTGCGCCAGGATGGGTGATCACGCACGAGCGCCCGTGGCACCAGGACGATATGCGCAAGAAGCCGGTTTTTTCTGAGGATATGCACTTGATCGGCGAAGGTGTTGCCGCCCGGCTCATTTTGCCGTTGCGCTTTGGCGAGCGGATCATCGGAACCTTGAATCTGGCGAGTAAACAACCCGCGGTGTTTACCCCAGAGCATGTGTCGCTGCTGACGCAGGTGGCAAACCAGTTGGCCCAGGCCATCGAACGCGCCCGGCTACTCGCGAGCACGCGCGCCGCCCTGGCTGCGGAGGCTGAGACCCGCCGTAGCTACGAGCGCCGTGACTGGGAGTTCTACCTGCAAGAACATCGCAAATTACGCCAGAACACGTTCGTCTACGATCAAGGTGAAGTGACCCTGGCGCCTGATTTCTGGCGTCCGGAAATGCAGCGCGCTTTGCGCGAGGTGACCCTGGCGACGTCCGCGCAGTCCTACAATGGGACGGGCGCACCGGCTGACGGCAACACGGAAAGACGCGTGGGACTGGCCGTACCCATCGAAATGCGTGGTCAAGTGATCGGTATACTCGGCGTCGAGGACCCCGAAGGCGAGTGGCGCAGTTCGGCGGATCACCTGGCGTTGATCCAATCCATCGCGCAGCAGTTGGGCCAGGCGTTGGAGAGCGCGCGTTTGCTCGAGGCTACCCAACGCCGCGCCGCCCGTGAGGAGCGCACACGCCAGATCATCGACAATATCCGTTCTGCCGCCACCATCGAAGATGCGGTCAAACGCGCCGTCCAGGAAATCGCGCATGTGCTGAATGCTTCCGAAATGGTTGCGCGGCTCGGGCCGGAAAATCTCCTGGTATCCCCTGAGGAAGGAGAGACCTATGAATAGCGAGAGAGCGCAGACATTCTTGACGGACGTGGCGCCCGACAGCATGATGATTCAGGAGCGATTGCGGCGTATCCATCTCTTGCGCCTCGTCTCATCGATTGTGTTGGCGGTCTGTACTGTCGTCCTGGTTGGCTGTATCGTTGCGTCGTTCCTGGTTGAGGACTTTCCCATTGCGCCGATGATCGTCGATGGGATAGCCATACTCTCTATGCTCACGGTGAATATCTTGCTGTCGCGTGGCCGCTTCACGGTGGCCCTGCCGCTCGGTATCCTCAGTTTGACCGCGATCCAGTTTGCGGCCATGTATTTTCTCAACGGCCCGCGAGGGCCACTGTCGCTCCTGACGCCGGTCATCATTATGATTGCCGGTGTCATCGGTGAGCGTCGTTACGCCCAGCCTGCTGTCTCGGGCCATGTCGTGTTATATGTGGTTTTTATCGTATTAGAGGCTGTGGGGGTGCTCGTACCTTATCGGATGTCGGCGGTGGTCTCCCCACTGGTCTGGGTTGGGGTGTTCGTCCTGGCTGCAGTTTTGATGGTCATGATCAATCGGGAGTTTATTGGACACCTGGCCTTTTCTCTTTCTGCTTCTCTGCAGCGCGAGGAAGCACTGGCGGAAATGAGCCAGCGCTTGCGAGCCGCTGCTGAGGCTGAACATGCAGCGCAAGCGCAGGCATCCGAGAATGCGCTTCACCTTCAAGAAGTGGCGCACGAGTATGTCACCTACCTGGAGCGCATCGCCGCTGGAAACTACAGCGCCTTGCTAGACCTGAGCGCGTTGGCCGCACGCCCCAATCTGCCGCCAGAGTTACTTAACCTGGGGGAGTACATCAATACGACGGTTACCAGCCTGCTGACGGCGCTGGATGAAGCGCAAAGAGCGCAACAGACCTACACCCGCCAGTCCTGGGAAGGGCTGATGCAGGCCAAACGCACGCCTGGCGGCTATCGCTATCGCGCAGCCGAAGCCGCCGACGTGCCCGAGTTCGAGGTAGACGAAAAGGCCTGGCTCCCCCAGATGACGCAGACGGTGCATTCTAAAGATGTGACCGTGGGAACTCAAGAATTGGCGCTCCCCATTGCTTCGGGCGCGCGCGCGCAACTGATCGGCGCGCTGGGCGTGCGCCGTGGGCAGCATGAACCCTGGAGTGAGGATGAGTTGGCGCTGGTAACGACCGTGACCGACCAGTTGGCGCAAACGTTGGAAAACCTGCGTCTGCTGGATGAGACCACCCGCCGTGCGGCCCGCGAGCAAATGGCCGGCGAGATCACGGGGCGCATCCGCGAAGCCGTGGAGATCGAGGCCGTCTTGGAGCGCGCCTTGAGCGAACTGGGGCGTGCCTTCGCCGCCGAGCGCGGTACGGCGTATCTGGCGTTGAGCGAGCAGGAAGAAGCTCGATAAGAGAAAAACAGCGATACTGGTGAGGAATCGACTATGGTGAAATCGGGGACTGAACGAAGGACGGCTATAGCGGCGGCGTGGGAACGTTTTGTGACCGTCGATGTTCCTGACGAAGAGGAAGCGCGCGTGGGACGTCTGTTTTGTGTGATGCTGGTCCTGACGTTTGCTTTGTCGCTGGCGTTGGTATTGATCTTATTGATCGCCACCTTGCGCGGTTTGTTCGACAATCAACTGCTAGGCTGGCTAAGCACGGCTTTCCCGCTGGTTTTTATACCCCTATCTATCGTCAGTTTCTACCGCGCCAGGCAGGGCTACGTGTCTTCTACGTCCCGCGCATTTGTGTGGCTCAATTTCATCGGGATCGCGTTGGCTGTTTTGGTCTTCGATGGCATCAATTCCCCGGGCTGGCTGCTCTTCTTTTGGCCGGTGACGTTGGCCGGGATGTTTTTGCGCCCGGTGAGTGCGGTGCGTATGGCGTTCGGTGTCTTGCTGTATTATGGTGTGCTCGTACTGTTGTCGAACTATGTCTTCCTTGGGGTGACGTCAAGTTTGTCTTTCGAACTCTTCTACTACCTGATCCGCGCCTTTGCCCTGTTGATGCTGGTCACTGCCGCGGGTTTCGTGACCTATCTGAGCATGAACAGCGTGCATCAAAGCCTGATCCGTACCCGGCAGGTCAGCCAGGACTTGCGCGGGACCCAGCGCACGCTGGAAAGCCGGGTCACTGCACGCACAGATGAGTTGGCCAGGCGCGCCGAGCAGTTCAAGACGATTGCCGAACTTAACCACGCCATTGCCTCTATCTCAGATATGCAGCAGTTGTTGGATACGGCCGTGCGTTTGATCGCCGAACGTCTGGGGTACGATCACGTGGGGATTTTCTTCGCCGATCCGCA
>DAOUAY010000705.1:0-2599 GCA_034432995.1 Anaerolineae bacterium
CTAAGCAACAGGCGATACTTGCGTTTCAGCGTCCATCACCCGCCAGTAGATGCTGTTCTCCCGTTCCAGCAGGCCGGCATCGATGAGGCCGCGCCGCAGCGTCGCCACGTCGTCGTTGAATTCGACGAGCACCTGGTTGACCTCGCGCTCGGTATACCTGCGCCCCGGCTCGAACTCTTCGGCCAACCGCTCCAAAATAATCAGGAACTTCTTGAGCTGCGCCGGAATCGCTTTGACACGCCCAAACTTGAAGAACGTCCGCAGCACTTTCTGGCGATAGGCGTCTTCCTGCACCTGAGCCGTGACGCCCGTCTGCGGCATGAACACCACATCGCGCAGCGGCTTGTCCAACACCGCGCCCGCCAGCGAGTAGACCTGGTAGTACTGATCCTTCTCCGAGCGCAGCAGACCCACATCGGACAGTCTGCTCAGGTGATGCGAAACCGTCGCCGGATTGAGCGTGAGGATTGTCGCCAGTTCCTCACCATGTCGGGGCTTCATCCTGATCAGATTCAGAATCAGCAACCGCACTGGATGTCCCAGCGCCTTGAACAACTCCGCCCGCGCTTCGAGATTCTGTTCTGGGGTCAAGGTCTCATTCATCCCACACCTTCTTTCCCGTGATCCGCACATAGTTCATCGCAAAAATGTGCCGGGCGTGCTTCAATGTATCCCGCTTGATCTGCGCGCGGATTCTGGCATCCTGATCCTGGAGCGCATTCGCCACCTCGATCTCCTGGCGAGCGTAACCGATGATGTCATCCGTGATCCGTCCGAACGCCCACGCCAGCTTGTCGATGTCGGGTTTGTCGGACGCGAGAATGGCATCGAACTCGTCCTGAAAACCTTGCACCTGCATCCTGTTATCCATCCTACAACCTCCTTGTTTGTCGCTCGTGGCCGGCCTCGCAACGAGTGAGCATTGTTCAATTGATTTCGTTAATTTGATTAGATATATATCTAATCAGATAATATCATACAATTCGATAATTGTCAACGAATCTTCGCAAGGGGTCAGGGTTTAATCATTCTCGCTCCGAGGGGAACGCCAGTTCCCCGTTTTAGGCCATAAAACGCGGATCTGTCGATCCGCTCGAAGCAGAATAAGGAAACAAACACGGATCTGTCGATCCGCTCGAAGCAGAATAAGGGAACTGCGACGAGAATGATAAAGCCCTGAGGGTCGTCCCGCCTTGAAAAACTCCCCCTTTGGTGTACTCTATAGGAGCCAGGCTACAAAAGTCTCACGAGGCGCTTGTTTGAGCCAGTATGTGCGCCAAACGACAGGTTTGCAAGACACAATACGTGCTGAGACTTTTGTAGTCTTTGCCACTATTGACTACCCGACTGACGACTATCCGACTAACCGGAGGTTCACAATGCCAAAATTTGCACAAGCGCGGGCGCTACTGCGCGAATTCAAGGGCGACCGTTATCTTTACGGAACCGGCGTGCTCGCGCGCGTCGGCGCGATTGCAGCGGCGTGGGGGAAACGTGCGGTGTTGGTCCGCAGCACATTCCCCGGCAGCGATGCCTTCGTGCAGACCATCCGCGAGGCGCTGGCTCAATCCGGCGTAACGCTGGCGGGTGAAGTGCCTGGCGCACGTCCCAACGCGCCCCGCGAAGACCTGTTCCGCATCGCCGGCGCGCTCAAGGCGCTCGATCCCGACGTTATCCTCAGTTTCGGCGGCGGCAGTCCCACCGACGCAACGAAAGCCGCCGAGGTTTTACGGACGCTCGGCGGCGAGATCGACGACTACTTCGGCACGGGATTGGTGACGGCGGCGGTCCAATCCAGCGGCAAAACGCTCACCCCGCACGTCGCCATCCAGACGGCAGCCAGTTCCGCCGCGCACCTCACCAAGTACGCCAACATCACCGACACCGCGACCGGCCAGAAGAAACTCATCGTGGATGACGCCATCGTGCCCGTCGCGCCCGTCTTCGACTACACCGTGACCTACGGCGCGTCCCCCACCCTCACCACCGACGGCGCGCTGGACGGCATCTCCCACGCGCTGGAAGTGCTCTATGGCGCGGTCGGCAAGCCCAATTACGCGCACATCGAAGCCGTCGCCGAGGCCGCCATCGGCCTGGTGGTCAACCACCTGCCGCGCGCGCTGGAACATCCACACGACGCCGAGGCCCGCGAGAGCTTGTGCCTGGCGACCGACCTGGGCGGCTACGCCATCATGCTCGGCGGGACGAACGGCGGGCACCTCACCAGCTTCTCGCTCGTGGATGTGCTCAGCCACGGGCGCGCCTGCGCGCTGATGAACCCCTACTACACCGTCTTCTTCGCCCCGGCCATCGAAGCGCCGCTGCGGACGCTGGCCCGACTCTACGCGGACGCCGGCCTGACCACCGGCGACACGGACCGCCTCCACGGGCGCGATTTGGGCGTCGCCGTAGCCGCAGCGATGTTCGCCTTTGCCCGGCGCATCGGCTTCCCCACCCGGCTGGACGAAGTCCCCGGCTTCACCCCCGCGCACATCGAACGGGCGCTCGTCGCCGCCAAAGACCCGCAGCTCAAGATGAAGTTGCGGAACATGCCCGTGCCGCTCACCGCGGATAGGGTGGATGACTACATGGGGCCGAT
>DAOUAY010000706.1:0-4999 GCA_034432995.1 Anaerolineae bacterium
ACGTCGTCGCCGTCGAACGCGCCGCCGCCCAAACCGATGGACTGCGAGACGATCAAGTCGGATGTGATCGGAGATTTCCACGCTCCGTAAGGAGCCACGTGTCGGGTTGTCACTACGCCACCTCCTGCCTGTGTTGGATATGAGAGGAAGTGTACCCCCGTTTGCGGAATTTGTCTATTGAGGATGGCGTTCCTGCGAAAACAGAGTGTGCTATAATGGAATTGATCTGGCCTATGCATCGGTGTGGGAAACGTCAGGTTCGTTCGTACCACGGGCATGGATACGATATATGAATGTGTTGTATTGCGGTATGAGAGGTGGAGAAATGTTACAGAAGATTGCACAGAGCACTAGCGAAGATGTGATTTCGTTACCTCGCTGGCTCATGCAACTTTTGAACTTGCGCGAGGGTGATGCGATTAAAACTGTCGTTGAGGGTCAGAGTGTGCGTCTTACTTCATTGGATCATTTTCTGACCTTGCGTGGTGCTTTGAAGGATGATCAGGATTTCGACCCGGCGGTAACCTATCTTCAACAGGCATGGGATACATGGACAACCCTCGACTCTGCCTAGACACCGGTGTGTTGATTGCTTATCTTAAGGACCGTGAACCGGGGGCGACGGCGGTTGAACGGGCGGTCAAACGTTATCGCTGTTATTGGGAGCTTTAAGAACTTCGTGAGCCTCTCGATCGTCCAAACCCGCGAGCGCGAACTGAAAAAGCGCTGGGCCTTCCCCTACCGTTGGGGCCGGGTGCAGAACAACCTCTTCGACGCGCAGACGCGCTTCGTCTACGATGAGCCGTCCTTCGATGCGCTGCGGGCGGAGTTGGAGCGCCGCTTTGGCGCTGCGCCGGAGCGCGAGGCATTCTTCGATTACGCGCTGAACCGCTGGTACAACTTCTGGTCGGCGCGGGGGGTGGAGGAGATGTTTGCCGCGCTGGACGGCGTGACCCCGGCGGAGAATCAGCGGGATCGCCTGGTGGATTTCACGCTCAAGGACGTGCGCTTCGACCACAAAACCTCGGTGTTCCCGCGCGGGTTCGGCCAGGATCTCACCTACGCGGTGAATCACCCGGCGGCGCTCATCGAGTGGCTGTACCGCGCGCAGAGCCAGGAGCAGCGCCAGCATTACGCCAACCGGCTGTTCATCGTCTTGTACGCGGCGGGCGGCGCGCACTGGAAGCTCAAAGCGGAGTTGACGTGGTTGAGCGGCATTATCCGCGACTACGTGGCGACGTTCGATCCCGCGCGCCTGCACCGGTTCGCTTTCACGCCGGAGCAGGAGACGCTGTCCGACATTATCTGGGCGATTCGATGTTGAGGTATGATATGCCTGAATTTGAGTTTTCTTCACATACCAGGATGATGTTGCAGGAACGAAATATCGCTGAAGAATGGGTATGGCGTACACTCAACACGCCTGACAGAAACCGCCGTGGTGATGATGGCAATATGCATTATCCTAAAGCCATTCGCGAACATAGTGGGCGGGTTTTACGTGTTGTAGTAAATGCCGACGTATATCCTAACTGTGTCGTGACGGTATTCTTTGACCGTCGTTTGGGCAGAAAATAGGCAGGACAAAATGAGATTAAAAATCGATAAAGAGAATGACGCGCTTTATTTTCGTCTGGATGAATCGTTGATTGTTGAGTCTGAGGAAGTCCAGCCTGGCGTGATTCTGGATTTTGATGCTAACGGGCGTGTAGTAGGTCTAGAGATGCTAACGCTGAGTTTGCGGATCGCGCCGGAGAAATTGCGCGTATTGCAGTTCGAAACTGTTGGATAAGGATGAGCATCCTTTGGATCATATCATCCTGAACCGCGATGACTTCCTGGCGCAACTGGATGCCTGCCTGGCCGACGCTGACCTGGACGCCGTGCGCGCACGTATCATCGACCTGCGCGCGCAAGTCGCGGTGTGGGAACCGGGCGGGATATGGGACTCGGCGACATCCGAGGATGTGCGCGTTGTCTTTCCCCGTGACGTGTTGCTGGCCGACCTGGATCAAATCCTCGCCACGCGCACGCTGCAGCGCACGCACTACTACATCGCGCGCCTGCGCAAAGCTGCCGCCGAAGTCCGCACCGGCAAAATCAACGACATCAACCTCAACCGCTGGAAGGAATACGACGAGATCCTCACCGACAGCCTCTGGGTGATGGAGCGGCGCGACAACTCCGGCGCGCACAAGGCCTGGTACTGGGGTAACTTCATCCCGCAGATCCCGCACCAGATGCTTCTGCGCTATACCAAACGCGGCGAATGGGTGCTGGATACCTTCGTCGGCAGCGGCACGACGCTGTTGGAGTGCCTGCGCCTGGGCCGCAACGGCATCGGCATCGAGCTGAACGCCGACATCGCCGCGCGCACCCGCGAACTCGTGGCGATCGCGCCCAATCCGCACGCTGTGGTTGCGGACGTGGTGGAGGGCGACAGCCGCACCGTGGATTACGCGGCGGCGCTGGCGGAGCGCGGCATCGCCCAGGTGCAGTTGGTGTTGATGCACCCGCCCTATCACGACATCATCCGCTTCAGCGAGGACGACCGCGACCTCTCCAACGCGGCCTCGGTGGACGCCTTCGTGACGCAGTTCACGGAGATCGTGGCGCGCGTGACGCCTTTCCTGGAACGCGGGCGCTACCTGGCGATCGTCATCGGCGACAAGTACGTCAAGGGCGAGTGGATCCCGCTCGGCTTCTATCTGATGCAGGCCGTGCAGGCGCAGGGCTACATGCTCAAGAGCATCGTCGTCAAGAACTTCGATGAGACGCGAGCCAAACGCGAGCAGAAGGCGTTATGGCGTTACCGCGCGCTGGTAGGCGGATTTTACATCTTCAAACATGAGTATATACTTCTATTTCAGAGATGATGCCGATGGACAGTGTGAAACCACGAATGAAGAAGATTCTGATTATGGAAGATGACCCGTATCAGGCGCGGTTGATGCAACGGTTGCTCGAACGCGCCGACTACCAGATTATGATCGAATCGAACGGCGAAAGCGGGTTGCGGGCGGCACTGTTGTCGCGTCCCGATCTCATTCTGCTGGATATGGGCTTGCCTGACCTCGACGGGCAGACGGTCGCCGGACTGCTCAAAGCCTCCGACATCTTGTCCAAAATCCCGTTGGTCGTGGTCACGGCGTGGCCCCAGGATACGGCGGCGGCGATTGCCAAAGCGTATGGCTGCGACGGCTACATCTCCAAACCGGTTCACGCGCGCGAATTCGCCGCGCAAGTAGCAGGTTTCTTGAAAGAAAAACCGGCGTCGTAACTGACGCCGGTTTTTTTAGGACGCTGATTTTCGCAGATTCACGCAGATAAGCGTAGGCAGCGCGACCAAATCAGCGAAAATCAGCGTGAATCTGTGTCCGAGACCTAGACGACGAGCGCGGCCATATCGTGGCCGAAAATCCCCAACCGGTCCCCCGGTTTTAGCACCACGTCCGCTTCGCGCTGATGCACGTTCGCCTGCGCCTGCCGGTATCCCAGCCACGGCGCCATGCTGTTGTGCGTCGAGAACAGTGCGCCATTGAGGAAGATGTGGCAAACTTCTTCCTCGGTGATGTCGGCGCGTGCTAAAACATCGCGAATCGTTTCCCCGGAGTTGAGTGTGAAGTGCAGCACATTCTCACGGTCGGCGCGCGGGTTCGGCGCATATTTGCGCAGCTTGCCGTACAGGTGAATTTCGACAGGCGTGTCCATTTACGATTCCTCGTTCAACAGCCGCCGCTCGCCTTCGAGGGCGCGCAAGGGCGCGATATTCTGTGTGACTTCGAGCGTGCCGCGATAAGCGTCTCCCGCATCGCGCAGCGCGAAGTAGCGAATGTGGACGAACAGCCCGTGCATCGAAATCCAGAACTCCGCCACGTCGCGCACGCCCGCGCGGAAATCGTCGAGGATGCGCTGCACGCGATTCATGCTCTGCGGCGGGTGGCAGTTCTGCACCTTGCGCCCGATGATCGCGGGCGAACGCGGGAAGATGCGCTCGCGGGTCTGCGAGAAGAAGCGCACCTCGTCGTGCTCATCCACAAAGGTGACATCGACCGGCAGCGCGTTCAGCATCATACTGATTTGCTCTGCCGACAACGCCCCGACGTTCAGCGGGATCAGGCCCTCTGGCGCGAATCCGGTCTGCGCCTCCGCCTCGCGCGGATCGACGCGCGCTTGCCACTGGCGGCCCGCCGCGATGTAGCAGTAGCCGATCTCGCCTTCCTGCGCGCGGATTTCGCCCCAATCGGCTTCGCTCAAGCGCGCCATGGCGGCAGGGAACAAAATCTTCTGCTCCTTGTAGATCATGTCACGAAGCGTTTGATCCACCAGGGCGAACGTCTCATCCAGTTGCGCGGTGAACGCGGCAAAATCCGCGCCCGGCCCGGCGTCGAGCAGCGCGCTCAGTTGCTTCCACCCGGCGCGAATGTCGTCGTGGACGGCCCACATCACCTTCGAAGGGCCGGAAAAGTCGTAGCGTTCCAGGTAGGCGAAGAGGATGTTTTCCTTACGCAGGTAGTGTTTCTCGTACTCGCGCAGTTTGCGGCCACTCTCCCGCGCCACCTGCAACGTCGCCTCGCTGGGGGCAGCCTTGTAGGCGTCCAACGCCGCACGGAGGTTGTCCAGCACGCGCCCCACCGCCAGGTTTTCCGCGCGGAAGGTGAACACGGGATGCCCTGGAATCGTCTGCGGATCGGTCTGATCATCCAGCGATTCGCGGAAAACGGCCACATGCACGTCGCACAACGGTTTGATTTGATCGGGGTCCAGTCCCTCGCCGACCAGCGCCTGCTCGATGCGCGCGATCTCGTCGCCGCCGACGCCGGCCAGCAGCTCGGCGAACTGCGCCTTGACCTCGTCCACGCTCGCCCCTGCGTGCAACTGCCGGATGATGTCCTTCAGCGTTTCCTGGCGCTGTGTCTGATTGTTGATATATTCACTCATCGTAACACTCCTTCAAAAATGGCAAATGGCAAATGGCAAATGGCAAATGGCTAATTTC
>DAOUAY010000707.1:0-4171 GCA_034432995.1 Anaerolineae bacterium
CTGCCCTCGAATTCCGCCAACACGCCGGTGAGCACCGGATGGCTCTCGTCGGTGGAGGCGGCAAACGTGACCTGCACCAGGCCCGTGCGCAAGTCGCCGGCTTCCACGGCGAACCCATCGCCCTGCTCCGGCTCCGGCACGACCGGGAATTCGTCGGCGGAGATGCCCCGGAAGCGCGCGTTCACCATGCCGCAGCTCAACGCCAGCGAAAGCGTTTCGTCGTCCATCGTCAGGTCGACCTGATCCGGCGGCAGCGAGTTGACCAGATCGATGAAATTGCGCGCGGGAACGGTCAGCGCGCCGTCGGTCTCTACCCGTGCGCCCACCCAATGTACCACACTCAATTCCAAATTCGTCGCCGCCAGCTTGAGCTGCCCGTGATCGGTCGCCAAAAGGACATTCCCCAAAATCGGCATCGTCGTGCGCGAAGGAACCGCCCGCCCAACAATGCTCAGTCCCTTGGAAAGGTTTTCCTGCAAGCAAGAAAGTTTCATCGAGGGCCTCCTGATAACCTTGAGTTAGTTGTGATTACATCCAGTATACTCGAAGCTGATGAAACGGCAAGAAGAATGGGCGAATCAGCGAATGGGAGAATGGGCAAATGGCAAATGGCAAATGGCAAATGGCAAATGGCAAATGGCAAATTTGCTGTCCCCTAATCCCTGATTACCAATTCCTCATCCCTATCCACCAGTTGCACGGCGGCGGTGGCCAGGCCGACGATCAGCCAGAATAGGGTGACCGAGTGGTGAAAGTCGAGACTGAAGAAGTAGCGATCCGACAAACCCGCGATCAGCCCGCCGATAATCGCCGCGTGGATGCCGTACCACAACGGCTCCAGATCTGGTGAACGTTCGGCGGCTTTGCGCCAGCGCCAAAACCGCGCGAGCAGCATCACGGCAATCGCCATAAAGACGGCCAGACCGATCAAGCCCATCCGCGCGGCGATGGTGAGGTACATGCTGGCGACCGCCGTGTAAATATCGATGTCCGGCGCACCCGCAAACCCCACCCCCAGCCACGGATAGCGTCCGATGAGGATGAAGGCGTCCTTATACTCGCCCACACGCATCTGCATCGACAGGTCTTGAAATTGGAGTCCTTCGATAAAGTGACCGATGTATGACTGTGTCCAGGGCAGCACGAATACCAGAATCACCGCTGCGGCGATCCAGGGCAGCAGCTTGCGATAACGCAGCACGCTGATCACCAGAATCGCCAACGCTGCCGCCGCCATCGTGCCCCGCGAGATGGTCAGACCCAGTCCAATCCCCATCACGCCAAGACACGCCACCACCAGCCAACGGGGCAGCAGCGGGCGTTTGGCAAACAGTTGCGGGACCGCCATCGCAGTCGCTACATTCAGCAGGCTGCCGAGCACGTTGGGATCGACGGAGGTGGACGTGGCCCGCTGCATCAAGGCCGGATCATCACGGACGTAGCGCAGCACGCCCGCGCCGGTGGGATAACCCAGACGACCGAGCGCGGAGAGGATGCGGATCGTCAAAAGATCGGGCAGGAAATACAAGATGATGCCCAACGCTGCCGCTCCGGTCGCGCACAGGATCAACCAACGCATCAATCTCCCCAAGCGCCCCACGTCGCGCACCGTGTTGACGACGAGGTAGAACAACGCCAGGCTCAACAGCGTCTCGGCGAAGCGCCGGATCAGCGTCACGGTCAGCGCCGCGTGGCCCAGACCAGCCACGAACGTGCCCACCGCCATCACGGCGAAGACCAGCACCAGCGCGCCCAGAGGCGTCGCCTCGAAGCGCTGCTCCTCGCCCAACAGATACGGCAACAGCCAGACGACGAACAGCCCCATCAACGCCAGATCCAAAAAGGTGGGCTTGAACCCAATGCTGAACGGCAGTGAGGCAAACGGCAGCAGCGTGATGATGCCGATCACCCCCAGGTAAGCCACTTCGATGTCGCACACCATCCACAAGGCCACGGCCAGCACCGCCAGCAGCGCGATCACCGCCAGCGCGCCCACTTCCGCGATGAGCCACCCGCCGCCCACGCTCACGCCAATCGCCAGCAGTGCCGCGACGATCACCAACATCCAGCGGTGACGGCTGAAAATCAACGGTCGCAGCGCGCTATTTTCGAGCAAATCCTGAATGGTTGTGCGCCAGTTTGTCATGATGCCTCTGGCGGGTCATTATACCCGCCCGCGAACGCGCGTCAAGATTCGATTGAAGTTGACGTTCACGTATTTACGTGATACACTTGAATACGTGGAGGTGAAGCATGAATACAGCTATGGGAACCCAAAATGTGACGCTGTCGATTCCCAAAGACGTGCTAAAGGAAATCAAACTGATCGCAGTCGAAGAGGGACAATCGATGTCCGGATTAATGACACAGATGTTGCAGGAGTTGATCGAACGCCGTTCGCGCTACCAACTGGCGCAACAACGCCAGATCGCCCTGATGGAAGCCGGTTTGGATCTGGGTACCGGCGGTCAAATCACCTGGACCCGAGATTCTCTCCATGAACGCTGAGTCGGGTCAATTTGTCGATACGAACATCGTCATCTACGCTTACGATATCCATGCTGGCGCAAAACACCACACCGCGCGAGCGTTGATGAATGACTTGTGGCGCACACAAACCGGGTGTCTCAGTATTCAAGTCTTGCAAGAGCTCTATGTGAATATCACGCAGAAGATTGCGACACCCGCGGACATAGCAACTGCAACGCAAATCATCCGTGATTTGTCCGATTGGACGGTGCATGCGCCCGTACCTCACGATATAGTGAACGCGATCCGCGTGCAACAACACTATCACCTCTCCTTCTGGGACGCGATGATCGTCTGGAGCGCGGCCCGGCTTGGCTGCGCTGTCCTCTGGTCCGAAGACCTCAACCACGGGCAAACGTATGAGGGCGTGCGCGTGCAAAATCCATTCACGGTCGATAGTGAACGCTGATCTGGTTGACGCGCGCACATTTCGCGTATACTTATCGCAGCACAATCAAAAATAGCCCGGGCGGGACACCTGTGCTACATACATCATTATTTTCCAAAGGGGGGATTTATCCATGCAGTACGGTTATTTCGACGACAACGCCAAAGAATACGTCATCACCCGACCCGACACGCCGCAATCGTGGAGCAACTATCTGGGTTCCACCGAGTACGGCGCGATCATCACCAATAACGCCGGCGGTTACGGCTTCTACAAATCGGGCGCGCGCGGGCGGTTTATGCGGCTGTTCTTCAACAGCATCCCGATGGATCAGCCAGGGCGCTACTTCTACCTGCGAGACAAGGCTAATGGCGATTACTGGTCGGCCTCGTGGCAGCCGGTGGGCAAGCCGCTCGATCAGTACCAGTCCACTTGCCGCCACGGCACGGCCTATTCCGTCTTCGAGTCGCGCTACAACGGCATGGCGACCGAAGCCACGTACTTCGTCCCCCTGGGACAGACCTTCGAATACTGGCGGCTCAAAGTCACCAACGAGAGTGACCGCCCGCGCGAGATCGACGTGTTCACCTACTGCGAGTTCACCAACCAGTGGATGACGTTCCAGGACACGGTGAACCTGCAATACTCGCTCTTTATCGTGCGCGGCTCGCTGACCGACGACAATCTGCTGCGGATCGCCATCGAGGACAACCTCACGCCCCGCGACGAGGAAACACTCCTGCACCACAAGTTCAACCAGACGTGGATGGCGCTGGTCGGCGCGCCGCTGGCCGGCTACGATACCAGCCGGGAAGCATTTCTCGGCCCGTACCGCAGCTACCACAACCCGCTGGCGGTGGAAAAAGGGCAGTGCAGCAACAGCCACGCTTACGGCGATAACTCCTGCGGGGCGCTGCGCACCACGTTGACGCTCCAACCGGGTGAAAGCCGCGAAGTGCTGGTGATGCTCGGCATCGGCGACGCGCGCGTGGTGGGCAAGCGCGCTCTGGCGGAGTACGGCTCGTTGGAACGCGCCGCCGTCGAGCTGCAAAAACTCAAGGACGCCTGGCACGCCCGTCTCGGCAGTCTGATGGCGCAGACGCCCGACGAGGAGTTCAATCACACGGTCAATGTGTGGGGACTCTACAACTGCCTCATCACCTTCGCCTGGTCGCGGGCCGCCAGCCTGGTCTACAACGGCGAGCGCGATGGCCTGGGCTACCGCGATTCGGTGCAGGACATTTTGGGTGTGTC
>DAOUAY010000708.1:0-3475 GCA_034432995.1 Anaerolineae bacterium
CCCGGCAAGAACGGCGTCACCAGATCGGGATGCTGCGGCAGGACGCGCACGGTGTAGCCGTGCAGGCCGCTCATCGCGCATTGCGCGTCGGCCTCGAACAGGTAGTCCCCGTCGCGCGTTTGCTTGACCACGCGCATCGATGTGGCGTGTCCGCGCGTGATCTCCCCATTCGGGTTGACCAGCCCAATATAAAGTTCCACCGTCACATCCTCCGGCGTGAGCATCCCTAGCTGAACTTCCGCCTGAGCGACGAAGGCGTCCCCGACTTTGATCTCGGAAGGCAGCGAGCCGTTGACGCTCGCAATGTGGATGTGCGACCAGTTTTGCGCGATCCGTCCCTTCCAGGCCGCCAAAGCCTTGGCGCGAGTCAGGTCGTCGTTCACCAGCGCCTCGAAGCGCCGGGCGGTGGGAATGTAGAAGCGGTCGGTGTATTCCGCCACCATGCGGTTGGTGTTGAAGAAGTGCGAGAGCGCCCCGATACTGTTCTTCATCCGCGCGATCCACCGCCGGGGCAGGTTGTCGCGGCCTCGCTCGTAGAACATGGGAACGATGTCGCGTTCCAGGAGATCGTAGAGTGTCTCTGCCTCCACTTGATCCTGGTAATCGGGATTGTCGTAGCTCTCGCGGCGTCCGATGGCCCAACCGACCTCCGGCGCATAGGCTTCGTCCCACCAGCCGTCGAGGATGCTCAAATTCAGGACGCCGTTCGCCGCGGCCTTCATCCCGCTGGTGCCGCTGGCCTCGCGCGGGCGGCGCGGCGTGTTCAGCCAGACGTCCACGCCCTGCAGGATGTAACGCGCGCTGGTCATGTCGTAGTCTTCCAGGAACACAATCTTGGAGCGGAACCCTTCCTGGCGCGCGACGCCGACGATTTTCTGGATCAACTCTTTGCCGGGGGTGTCGTTTGGGTGGGCCTTGCCGGCGAAGATGATCTGCACGGGATGCTCCGGGTTGTTGAGCAGCCGCGCCAGCCGTTCGGGGTCGCGCAGGATCAGCGCCGCGCGTTTGTACGTCGCAAAGCGCCGCGCAAAGCCGATGGTCAGCGTCTCTGGATCGAGCGCCTCATCCGCTGCTTTGATCTCGCTCTGTGAAGCGCCGCGTTGTTCGAGTTGCTGGCGCAAACGTTGCCGGGCAAAGGCGACCAGACGTTCGCGGCGGCGTTCGTGGGTGCGCCAGAGTTCCTCTGGGGCGATGCGCGTCGCCCGTTCCCACACGCTTTGATCCGCCGGTTCCTCGCGCCAGCGCGGCCCCAGATAGCGATCGTAGAGCACTTTCATATCCCGCGAAATCCACGAGAGGATGTGCACGCCGTTGGTGACGTGCGAGACGGGGATTTCGCTATGCGGCACGCCCGGCCACAGCCCTTCCCACATCTGCCGGGTGACTTCGCCATGCAGCCGGCTGACGCCATTGCTATACGCCGACATCCGCAGCGCCAGAATCGTCATGCAGAACGGTTCGCCGTAATCGCCGGGATTCTGCCGTCCCAACGCCAGAAAGTCGTTCCAGGGCAGCTTTAGCTTGTTGGCAACGTAGTCGCTGAAGTAGTATTCCATTAAAGGCGCGGGGAAGCGGTCGTGCCCGGCGGGGACCGGCGTGTGGGTGGTGAACACCAGCCCGGCGGAGGCGGCTTCCCGGCCTTCCTCGAAGGTCAGGTTGTGGGTGTTCATCAGGCAGCGGATGCGTTCCAACGCCAGAAACGCCGAATGGCCCTCGTTCATATGATATACCGTGGGGTCAAGGCCAAGCAACCGCAGCGCGCGATAGCCGCCGATGCCGAGCAGGATCTCCTGGCGAATGCGCAAATCCTGGTCGCCGCCGTACAGTTGGTCGGTGATGTCGCGGTCTTCGGGGCGGGTGTTTTCGGGAACGTTGGCGTCGAGCAGGTAGAGCGCCGCGCGCCCCACATCGGCGCGCCAGATGCGCGCGTAAACGGTACGGCCGGGAAACTCGACCTCGACGGTGAGCGGCTTGCCGTTCTTGTCGCACACGGCGCGTAGGGGCAGATTGTCGAAGTGGTTGTCCTCGTAGGCTTCTTGCTGCCACCCGGCCTGATTGAGATATTGGCGGAAGTAGCCCTGCTGGTACACCAGTCCCACGCCGACCAGCGGCAGGCCCAGGTCGCTGGCCGATTTGATGTGATCGCCGGCGAGGATACCCAACCCGCCGGCGAAAATCGTCAGACATTCGGTGATGCCGAACTCTAGCGAAAAGTAGGCGACCAGCGGGTCTTTGGTCTCGCCGTGGGTGCGGGCAAACCAGGCCGTCGCTTTCTCGGCGAGGTGGTCTTCCAGATACTGTGTCACGCGTTCCAGATGCGCCATAAAGCCGACGTCCGCAGCAGCAGCTTCAAGGCGGGCTTGATCGATTGTGCCAAGCATTAACATGGGATTGTGGTTAGTTTTTTCCCACAAATCGCTATCCAACCGCATGAAAAGCTCGATGATGTCGTGTTTCCAGGCCCACCGCAGGTTGTAGGCCAGGTCGAACAAAGGTTTCAGGGGTTCAGGCAGCGCGGGGATGATAGAGAAGATGCGCATCGGTTTCGGTTTCATAGACACTTTACTCCTCTGAAAATAACCACGGAATACACAGAATACTCGGACACTGATTAGATTTTCATCATCGGAGCTGTACCCAGGTTCGGTTACACTCCTTCATTTTGCTACAGCGTAACACGGGCGGGGACACTTATGGGGTATAGCCTATCACGTTTTCCGACGAAGGCAAGCTGCGATGTACACAACAGCGCGGCGAGTCTTGTGTGACCCGCCGCGCGCTCCGATGCGTTGCCCTGCTGCTATAACACGTCCCGCCGGACGAAATGCCAACCGCCGATCACGACAGCGATCAGGCCGCCAATACTACCGAACAGCAGTTCTGTGACGGGCAATACACCGTCTGTAAGAGTTTTCAGCGCGCCGATGTTCTCGCTAAAGCCGTTGGCGACGAGAGCGGGCAGCGTGTAAGGGTAGAATCCGGCGTATTTGCTTTGCATGACGATGACGCTGGCGACGGTCAACGCGATGCCCACGCCGCAAGCGACGGCGAAGTTCGACCAGCGTTGCGCCACCCACGTTTGAATAGCGATGACGAGCCAGCTTCCCAGGAACATAAGTAGTCCGTACAGCGCCATCTCGCCCAGCGGCGGCGCGGTCTCGAAGCCCAGGCCGGGAAACACCCATCGGAAGCCCCATCCGGTCAGCAAGATGAGGACGATCATCAGCGTGCAGCTCAAGCCAATGAAAGCCACGCCGCAGATGTACTTGGCCGCGTAGAGCGCCCCGCGTGAAACCGGCAGCGCGAAAAGGTGCTTCCACTGCTGGCTGTGATGTTCCCACTGCGCCACCAACGCGGTTTCCAGCGTCACGAAAAGCGGCAGCATCAACAGCGACCAGATCACCAGCGTCTGTTGTGTGTAGAAAACCCAGGCCGAGCCGAACAGCTTGCTCTGCTCGAGGTGATAGCTGTATTG
>DAOUAY010000709.1:0-7182 GCA_034432995.1 Anaerolineae bacterium
GCGGCGTACTTCTTCGGCAAACCGGTGACACAGGGGCAAGTGACGCTGCGAAGTGCGGACGGCGTCCTCGCCTCCGGCGTGACCGATGCGCAAGGCCGTTTCGACTTCAGCTTCACGTTGCCTCCCGATGTCCCTGTCGCCGCGAGTATGCTTTTCGAGTTGGGCGCTGAAGTCGTGGATGTCGCCGGGCAGCGCGCCGGACTGCGTCGCCAGATTCCGGTCGCGCCGGAGCCGATCCTCATCAAGGTGATCGCCGAAAGCGGCCTGCTCAAACCTGGCGTCGAAAACACCGTCTTCGTGATGACGGCCTATCCCGACGGGACGCCTGCGGAGACCATGTTGACCGTCGCCATAGCCGGGCGCGAGTACAGCGCCGTCACCTCCTACGGCCTGGCCGAACTGCGTTTTACGCCTATGGCAGGGATTGCCACGCTGCGCATCGCCGCGCGGGATGCCGAGGGCGCTGAAGGGCGCGAGATTGTCACCTTGCGCGCCGATATGTCAGCCAGTGTGCTGCTCCTGCGGGCTGAACGCGCCGCGTACACCGTGGGCGACACGCTGCGCCTCGAAGCGCTGCTCACCGGCGACGCGCAGACCGTCTACCTCGACGTGATCCACGCCCGGCAGACAACGGCAGTTTTATCCGCGCCGGTCGTCGATGGGCGGGCGACCTTCGCGCTCGACCTCGATAACACACACATCGGCGCGTTGGAATTGCAGGCATACACCGTCTCACCGGAGGGTACGCTGACGACGGATACGCGCCTTGTCGTGGTCGATGCGCCTTCTCGCGTTGCCGTGGATGTCGCCGCCGACCGTGAAACTTACTATCCTGGGGAAACGGCGCGCGTGTATATCCAAACCACCCGCAAAACGGACGGCGTCGCCGCGCCAGCCGAGACTGTGTTGGGTATTGCTGTGGTGGATGCCTCCGTTTATGCGCTGGACACGTTGCCGCCGGGCTTCGCCCGCGCCTACTTCCTGCTGGAACAGTCGATGCTCGAACGGCGCGACGAGGCCGGGTTGGACGCACTGGCGCTGTTAGCTGCCGAGGCTGACGCCCGCGCCGCGCAGGATGTGGCAGCGCAGGCGGCGTGGGCGGGCGCGCCGGTCGCTGATTTCTCGTTGCGCGCCACTGCTACGGCGACGCCGGTCGATGAGGCTGCGCGCGCCCGGCGTTTGTTCACCGGACGGTTGGCGTTGGTGGTGGCGGCATTACCGCTGCTGGTGAGCATCGTCGTCGTGCGTGGACTGGCGCCGGTGGGTGTGTTGGGACGGGCGTTGCGCCGCCTGGGATGGGGGTTGCTGGGCGCGGTCATCCTCGCGCCGCTGGCGGTGGGGGGCGCAATGCTTGCGTTCCTGTTGCCGCCGGCGTTGATCGCCGTGGTGATTGCCGGGCTGCTGAGTCTCTTCTTTATGCTGCTGTGTGTCGCGCTGATCCACGGCTGGCGGCGGCGTGACACTCGCGTGCAGCTCGTCGCTGGTCTGCTGGCGGTTTACCTGCCGCTCGGCGGCATCCTCGTGACGGTGGCGGCGCAGGGCAACGGCCCGGCTGGCTGGCTGCTCGCTCTTCTCGTGGCGACTTTCCTGCTGTTGATCGGCGCGTTGGCGCTCTTGGGGCAAGGGTTGATCGTCGAGGGGCAGCGCGTGGTGGGGTGGGTGACAACAGCCCTGGCAATTCTGCTCATCCTCCTGGCGGTGACACTGCCTGCTATTCCGGCGCTGACCTCGGATTTGACGCGCGCGTTGGGTAATCCTGTGGTCTACGCCGGGCCGCTGGCGTGGATGTCGGGGTGTAAAGCGCCTACACCTCAGGTTATCGAGAAAACAGTCCAGGTGGAGAAGGCCGTCGAGAAGACGGTTGAGGTCGAGAAATCAGTTGAGATACCGGCTACCTCTTCACCGGCGCCCACGGCAGTACCGGCGATCACACCGCTGCCGATTCCGGCGGAACCCTATCCACTGCGCCGCGTCTTCCCAGAGACGCTTTACTGGGCGCCTGAAGCCGTGACGGGCGCGGATGGCGCGCTGGCGTTCGATCTGCCGTTGGCGGACACGATCACCACGTGGAAGCTGACGGCGCTGGCCTCCACCCGCGACGGCGACCTGGGCGCGGCGACGTATGACCTGGTCGTGTTCCAGGACTTCTTCATCGAACTGGCTCTCTCGGACGAGATTCGCGTGGGCGAACCATTGACGCTCACGGCGACGATTTACAACTTTTTGCCCGAAGCGCAGGCTGTTACTGTGTTCTCATCGCCGGATACCTGGTACACGTTGCTCTCCGAGACTGGCGTGGTGACGGTCCCCAAAGATGGCGCAGCGAGCGCCCAAATCGTCATCCGCCCCGTGGAGCGTGGCCCGTTCCTCTTCCGCGTGAATGCCGAAGGCGCGCAGATGGGCGACGCGGTAGCGATTGAGGTCACGGTGCCGTAGGCTCAACGGATTGAACGGATTCAACGGAATACAGGCGCGGATCGTTCGCGCCTGTATCTTTTTGCTTCGAGCGGATTGCCAAATCCGTGTGCGGCAAGGCTTTTCTGCGCTCAACGGGGATCTGGCGATCCCCTTGAAGCAACCATAATAAGATCTTGCTGCGTGAACTTTTTCCTCCTGAAGTGCATGGAACTGAATAAGTGAGGACGCCCCCCCTTTTTGCGGTGATCCTCAAAATAGTCCCAGTTCAGATAGGAGGAAAATCATGAAACGCAATCTCTGGCTCTCGTTGGTTATGCTGTCCGTTGTGTTGTTCTCGGCTTGTAGCCCACCTACTCCGGCTCCGACGATGACTGTGGAGCGGACGGTCGAGGTTGAGAAGGTGGTCGAAAAGCCTGTTGAAATCGTCGTTACGGCGCTCCCCATGGTGATGCCGACTCCGCTGCCGACCCTATCCGGGGGAAATGTGTTGCCCGTTGCGGCAGCGCCCCGCGCTAACCGGCTGATCGTCAAGAACGCCGATTTGTCGTTGACGGTGGAGCACACCGACATCGCGATAGACCGCCTGACGCAGATCGTCGGTGATGTGGGCGGGTACATCATCAGCTCGCGGGTGTGGTATCAGGCGTGGCTGGACAAAGAATACAAGTACGCCAGCCTCACGCTGGGTGTACCGGTTGATCAGTTCGAGGCGGCGATGCGACGTCTGCGGGACATCGCGCTCTCGGTGGATGACGAGCGCGCCGGCGGGCAGGATGTGACCGACGAGTTCGTTGACTTGCAATCGCGCCTGCGCAACCTCGAAGCAACGCAGGATCGCATCCGCACCTTCCTGGATCAGGCCAAGACCGTCGATGAGGCGCTGAAGGTCAATCAGGAACTCAAGGCCGTCGAAGCGGAGATCGAAGCCGTGCAGGGGCGCATGAATTACCTGTTCGACCGGGCGTCGTACTCGACGATCACCGTGCAGCTCTCACCCAGGCTGCCCAATTTACCGGCTCCGACGCCGACGCCTACTCCAACCCCAACGCCGGCCCCCGCACCCTGGAGCGCCGGTCGCGTCGCCGAGAATGCGGGCAACACCCTCACGGCTATCTTGCGCGTTCTCGCGGAGTTGGCGATCTGGTTTAGCATCGTCGTGTTGCCGATTGTGCTCCCACCGCTGGCGCTGGTTGTGGGATTACGTCACCTTGCGAAACGCAAGCGTGCGTAACTTCGCGTAGTCAAAACGGCGTTGGTCCTTAACGAGGCGTCGTATACTTCGAGACGTTTTGGTCGCTATTGGCGGCTAAAACGTCTTGTTAATTGTGCTATAATTGGCACGTTTGTGCAAACTTTTTGGGCAAGGGGATACGTTTTGAGTGATGCCAGCAGAGCAATCGGCGTGGGGGAACAGCCAGTTCTTCGCCGCGCTTCTGAATTTACCGTCGAAGAGCTGACCAACGCTTATAACCGGACGCGCGTGGATTACATCGTGCCTATGCCGATGAACGCGCGGCGTCTAGGCGAGTACATCCACAATTACGACATCGATATGGAGCGTTCCGCCGTGGCGACGTTGGATGGGCATATCCTCGGCATATCGATGCTTGGCGTGCGGCCAGGACGTTGTTGGTGTACACGGCTGGGTGTTCTACCGGTAAAGCGACGGCGTGGCACGGGCCGATTGTTAGTGACCGATCATATCCAGAAAGCGCGCGAGTTGGGCGTCGAGTTTATGACCCTGGAAGTCATCAAAGACAATGTGCCGGCTTATAATTTGTTTACGCAATTGGGTTTTCGGGATATGCGTGTATTGTTGATCTTGCGCCGTCCGCCAGGAGAGTTGCAGGCGGACGCAGGACGTTATCAAGTGACGTTTCTTGAGCCGGATGAGGTCCCCGGATTATTGGCGCAGCGCTGCAGCGCGTCTTCTTGGTTGGACGAGACCACTTCGCTGGTCAAGGCCGGCAGTCTGGGAGCATTGCGCGTCGAACTGGCGAACGGTGGGCGCGGCTGGATGGTGTATCAAAGCTCGATCTTTCAGTTGGGACGTCTGGTCTTGCAAACAGAAGCGGGCGATCCCCGTGAGGTCGCCCGCGCTTTGGTGCATGCATTGCACACCGAGTATACGATCCAGGATACAAACACCGAGAATATACCGATCGATGACCCTCACCTGCCGGGCCTGTTGGATATGGGGTACATCGAATCGTTCCGCCGTATCGAAATGCGCCTTGACCTATAAGGATGCAGGATGCACGATGCAGAATTGTCTTGCCTCCTGTCTCCTGCCTCTTGCCTCCTGCCTCCTGCATCTTGCCTCCTGCCTCTTGCATCTTGCCTCCTGCCTCTTGCCTCCTGCCTCTTTCTTTACCAGCCGTTCTTGTGGATTTTGCCTGCGTCGTAGCGCTCCACGCGGCCTTTGTGCTCCGCCGGGTGGCCGACGGCAAGGATGCACATTGCTTTGATGTCGTCCGGCACGCCAAACAGAGCCGCTACGCTTGCCGCCCGTTGCTCGTCGGGGTAAACGCCCAACCACACCGTCCCCAGGTTCAGGGCGCGAGCGGTCAGCAAGATGTTTTGCGTCGCGGCGGCGCAGTCCTGCTGCCAGAATTTGGAGATCGCGGGATTACCGCAGACGACGATCGCCAGCGGCGCTTCCGCGAGCATCCGCGAGTAGGGATGTACTCCCATAATCGCATTCAGCTTCTCCCGCTCGTCCACGACGATAAAATGCCAGGGCTGGCTGTTGTTGGCCGAGGGCGCGTTCATCCCTGCTTCGAGGATCGTCTTGAGGTCGTCCTCTGCTACCGGTTCACCGGTGTACCTGCGAATACTGCGCCGGGTGAAAATGACTTCCAATGCGTCCATGTGAAACCTCCTGTTTGAAATGAGTAATTGGTAATGAGTAATTGGTAATTAGTAATCAGTAACGAGTTATCAGTTTCCAATCACCACTCATGCATCGCGAAACGGGACTTCGACGACGGTTTTTGCGATTTCGGCCTCTAGTTCGGCGATACGCGCTTTTAGTGCGGGGATAACGTCAGCTAGCGGGATCAGCTCGCGTTCTTTTTGGTCGCGGCGCTTGAGTTCGACGCTTTGCTGTTGCAGGCCGCGCGCGGCGACGGTGACGCGCAACGGCAGGCCGATGAGGTCTGCGTCGTTGAACTTGACGCCGGGGCTGCGGTCGCGGTCGTCGAAAAGCGCGTCGATGCCGGCGGCTTGCATCTCGGTGTAAAGCTGCTCGGCGACGACAGTGGCTTCGCTATCGGCAGGCCCCAACGTGAGCAGGTGTACCGGGTACGGCGCGATGGTGATCGGCCAGATGAGGCCGTAGTCGTCGTGGCGCATCTCCGCGACGCAGGCCAATAACCGCCCGATGCCGATACCATACGATCCCATCACCACCGGCTTGAGTTCGCCGTCCTGATCGAGGAAACGCGCGCCCATCGCCTCGGAGTAGCGTGTGCCAAGCTTGAAGATGTTGCCCACTTCGACGCCGCGCTCGGCCCGCAGCGCGCCCCCGCAGGCCGGGCAGGCATCGCCTTCCTGCGTGGCGGCGATGTCGGCGACGATGTTCGCGCCGTAATCGCGCCCGTAGTTGACGTTGCGCAGGTGATAGCCTACCTCGTTGGCCCCTGCCACCAGGTTGGGCGACGTGGCGACGGCATCATCCACCACGACGAGTGCGTCCTGCACGCCCAGCGGCGATCCATAGCCCGGTTCTGCCCCTACCGCGCGGATTTCCGCCTCGGTGGCCGGGCGCAGCGCCTTCGCCTTGACCGCGTTCGCCAGCTTCGTCTCGTTCACGTCCATGTCACCACGGATCACGGCGAAGACGAACTGCTCGGGATTGGTAATTGGTAATTGGTGATTGTTTGATTTGCTGACTTGCTCATTCGCCGATTCGCTGATTCTTTGATTCGCTAATTCTTTGATCCGCTGATTCGCCAGTTCTGCCACCATAAAGACGGCTTTGGCGGTTTTGGCAGCGGGGATGCCCAGGAAAGCGGCGAGGTCGGCGATGGTGGTGACGTTGGGGGTGGCGACTTTTTCGATGGGGCAGGGGGCTTCGTCTACTGCGGGTGGCTTCTGGAAGCGTGCAACTTGCCGGTTGGCGGCATAGCCACAGGCGTCGCATAACATCAACGTATCTTCGCCGATAGGCGTGAGTATCATATACTCGTGTGCCAGCGTGCCGCCCATCATCCCTGTGTCCGACCCCACGGCGATGGCATCCAGTCCGCAGCGATGGTAGATGTTGAAGTACGCCTGGTAGTGCGCGCGGTATTGCCTGTCCAACCCGGCAGCATCCACATCGAGGCTATAGCTGTCCTTCATCGTGAATTCACGCACGCGGATCAACCCGGCACGCGGGCGGGGATCGTCGCGCCACTTGGTCTGGATGTGGTAGATCAGACGTGGCAGTTGGCTGTAGCTGCGGATCTCCTGGCGCATCAGGTCGGCGACCACCTCCTCGTGCGTCATCGCCAGCACCATGTCGCGGTCCGACTTGTCCTTGAAGCGCCCCATCTCCGAGCCGATCTGGTACCAGCGCCCGGTCTCCTTCCAGATGTCTGCCGGATTCACCACCGGCATCGTGATCTCCTGCCCGCCGATGGCGTTCATCTCCTCGCGGATGATGCTCTCGATCTTCGTCATCGCGCGCCGCGCCAGCGGCAGATAACTGAAGATGCCTGCTGCCAGTTGGCGGATGAAGCCCGCCCGCAGCAACAGTTGGTGGCTGGCGACCTGCGCCTC
>DAOUAY010000710.1:0-2474 GCA_034432995.1 Anaerolineae bacterium
GGCGTTGACCAGGCCGCGCTCGCGCAGGACGCGCAGGTGGTGGGAGACGGTCGGCTGCGTCACGTCCAGCAGCTCGGTCAGCTCGGTGACGTTGCGCGGGCGCTCGGCGACGAGGTAGAGCAGCCTCAGGCGCTTGGTATCGCCGATGCCCTCGCAGATGTAGCGGTGCATGAGGGCGACTTCGTCTTCGGAGATAATTTTGCTGAGCGTCATCTTGTTTATATATTGATATGTGTCTATATAGAACAAGATCAATATAGCATTATGTGGGGAAATGTCAAGAAGAGATCAAACTAAAAATACCAGAGGCGTTAGGTCTGTCAACGGGGAACGGTAGCCTTGCTGAATCATGGCTAATAGCAGTGCATTGGCAATGTCCAAAGAGCAGAGTTTGCGCTCGACGGCTAATACCAGACAGCCTAATGAGCCAGAGAGACTTATCCCCAATCGTTCGGCTTCTTGACGCGCTGCCAGGTCATCAGTCAACAAAAGCCAGTTGCGCACTTTGGCAATTGCCAAACACGAGGCCTCACCTTTATGCAGGCGTCTGGGAAACATGCCCAGGTAATGCAATTCCGTTTCGGAAGTGAGTCCGGTGAGGTGAATCCAACCGGATGCTTTGAGGGGAGCGATGCACTGATTAAGACGGGTGTAAAAGTTGTATCCTTCGTCAAGCCCTTCCTGTATCTCGGCGTAAACGTCCGTGGAAATAAACAGGCGTTTGTACAACGTTCGTAAAATATCCAGACGATTTATCGCTGCAAAGTTCGAGATGACAGTAGTATTGCTGATGACACTCACGCTTGCTCCTGGAAGTACTTGCGCAGTGTCTGTACTTCAGCGTGTGCCTCATCCAATGTTTCTGGGCCGAGCCGAGGTGCAACGCCGCGTTCCAAGAGAATTTGTTTCATCTGTGCCCAACTTACCCCGGCCAGTGCTGCCGCTTTGGCCAACGATAGGTTCTCGTGTTCATAGCGATAGATTGCCAGTCCAATGCGAAGATCGGGACGTTCACGCAACAGAGTACGTACCGCATCTTGAATAGCGGCCTCTTCGCTGGAATATAGACGGGCAGCAACTAAATCCTGGACGGCTAACATAGCCCCTCCTTGTGTCTCTGTATGCCTCTATCATACTCCAAACACTGCCGAATGTCTAGCGATTTTCGACGGTCTCCACACATTCCCGCAGCACATCCGCCAGTTCCGCGTGCTGTCCCCACGCCAACGCGGCCTCGAAGTCGGCGGCGGGGAGGTGCGCCTGGATCTCAGCCAGCAGTGCGGACATGTTGTTGGCCGTCTCAGCCTCGTCGGCGGGCAGGGTTTGCGCGAATCCGAGTACTTTCGTTGCTGTCGTGTACTGCGCTATGTCAACCAGATAGCTTGTCCAACCGTTAAGCGCCATGGCGGCCAGACGCATATTCTGGATAGCGAGGGCGGTTTTCACGGCGCTGTAAAGGTGTCGCCGCGCCGCTTCGTGCTGGTCGTTCTCGAGCATGAGATTGCCCAGGTTGATGTGTCCCAACGTCACGCCAAATTGCTCCCCCAGCGTTTCGAAGATGGTCAGGCTTTCTTCGAACATCGGTTGAGCGCGCGCAGTGTCGTCGGCCTGTACGAGCAGTGAGCCCCAGTCGTTTAGGGTGTAGCCCACGATGCGCTGATCGCCGTATTCTTTGCCGATGGCGATGCATTGCGCGAAGTACGGTTCGGCTTCGGCCAGATTGCCGAGCACGCCGGCCAGGTGGTTGGCGGCGAAGGCCAGGTTCATCTGCGCGCCCAGGGTTTTGAAGATTTCGTAACTTTGCCGGAAACATGCCTGCGCGGTGTCTACGTTGCCCGTATCCCGCGCCACAACGCCGAGATGATCGAATACCAGGGCGATGCTGTGCAGGTTGCCGGTCTGGCGGAACAAGGCCAGGCTGCGCTCGAAATAGTCCTGCGCCTCGGCGTAATGCCCTAGCGCCCAGGCGTTGGTTCCCAGGTAGTCGAGTGCTCGCGCCTGCCCGTTGAGATGGCCCGCTGTCGTTTGGAATTCGAGAGCCTGGCGATAATGTTCTTCCGCCAAGGGATACTCGCCGCGCAGCCAGGCCACCCGGCCCAGTTGCGCGTGCGTTGCGGCGACCGCGGCAGTTTTTCCCAATTTCTGATTGAGCGCCAGCGCGCTGTCTGCCAGCGCCTGCGCTCGCTCTACGTCATTGCCGCTCGTGGCCAGGCTTGCGGCGCGCGTCAGCAGCCAGCCGCGTGCGGAATCTACCTCGGCGGTGGGCAGCGGCTTCAGACCGGCCAGCGCTTCTTCGAAAAGCGCCAGCCCTTCCAGAGGGCGTCCACGCAAACTGAAGAAGAATGTCAGACTGTGCATGGCCTGTTCCAGGCAGGCGGTACAACTTTGTTGCGCTGCCCATTGCCACGCCGCGCGCACGTCGTCGAGCACTTCAGCGATGGCGTCCAGGGCGGCGGTTTGCTGAGCGCCCTCCA
>DAOUAY010000711.1:0-8023 GCA_034432995.1 Anaerolineae bacterium
CAACCGCTCGATAGCCGGCGGGGCGAACGTCTGCGGCATGAACATCGTCAGATCGCCGCCCAACTCCACCAGGCTGAAGCCGTGCGCGTGCAATTTGCGCACCAGCGCGGCGTTCTCGAAGGTGGTGATATAGCCCATCATCTCCTGGGGACTCAATCCGGCAGGAATCAGTTCTTTCATTTGCATCGTCATAATGCCGAAACGCATAGGAAACCTCCTGTGAAATTAGCTCTACTTCAACGCTTAAGGCGGATCACAATCCGCCGTCCCCGCAGCGCCGGATTGTGATCCGGCGCAAGCATTTTCATTATCGGGGCTGTACCGCAGTTTCCGCTGCCCTCCTTTGGACTCGATACAGGATGCAAGAGGTCAGTTCAGATCACATCATATCACGATTCTGCATTATATTCAAAGGAAATTCAATCCACCGTCTATCAGATTCACACCATCATGCAAAAACTGTGCTACAATATTTAGCAGTATACTTTGAATGATGGAGGCCCCAGATGACAACAGCACAGGTTACCAGACTTCGACCTTTGGGCATGGGAGAGTTGTTGGATCATGCTTTTCGGCTCTATCGCCGGAATTTCTTCACCTTCATCGGCATTATCGCCGTCGTTCAGATTCCACTGACGCTGCTCACGCTGCTTACCACGATACTCTCTACCAACCAGATGCTTGCCAATGCCTATAATTACACCGGCTCGCCCGAAAGCACCTGGAACTTACTCAGCCCGAGCTTTGGGTGGGGATTGGTACTCGGTATCATCGGCCTGATCTTTATGCGCGGCCTTGCCACTGCTGCTCTGACGCGCGCTGTCGCAGGCGACTATCTCGGCGAGCCGCTTGGCTTCATCGAAGCCTACCGCAAAGTCGGCAAATCCTGGTCCAAAGTCGTACTTGCGCTTCTGTTGGGCGGTCTGATCAATCTCGCCCTGTGGCTTTTCTGGATCATCGTCCCGTGCGTCGGCTGGTTCACCGGTATCGGTATGGTCCTCTTCTTCTCTGGGATCGTGTTGCAAATCGTTCCGGCCATCGTCGTCTTGGAAAGACAAACGCCCGGGGACGCTATTCGCCGAGGGTGGGACCTGACCCGGCGACGATTCTGGTGGGTTGTGGGCTTTTTCGCGCTCCTCACCGTCTTCGGCCTAGTCATTGTCAGTGGACCGACAGCGCTCATCAACTGGGCACTGCAATACGCGACCACCAGCCTTACTGCGCAAAATCCAGCGACAGCGGTCGTCGTCTCAAGTGTCGTTGAATCGCTGGTGACACTGGTGATGACCCTGATTTATATGCCCCTCCAGCTCGCGGCGCAAACGTTGCTGTATTTCGATCTGCGCGTGCGCACGGAGGGATTCGATCTGGTCTGGACGGCAGAGCGCGCGCTCGATGCAGACACTGCCCTGGAAGATATCATCGCGCAAGCGCCAGCCCCTGAATCGGAGAAAATTGCGACCGGTACCGAATTGGGCAACTTCTTCCTCCTGACCATCGCCTTTGTCGCCATCATCATGGTAATCTCGGCAGTCATCGGGGTGTTTGGCGCACTCGCAGGCGGTCTGATGGGTGGGTTTTAGCGCCGGTGTCCTTACGTAAACGCTCCTTTCTCCTGCTAGGCTGCATCATCGCGGGGTTCACAGCCGCCGCCTCTGTTTCGGCGGCTGAACCGCCGTGGCCCATCGATGCGTACTGGCAGCAGGTAGAAGAAACTCACGCGCTGGCCCTCAAGTCAAGCACGACGCCAACAGATACCACACAGTTGGCCGAACAATGGGAAACCATCGACACCGTCCTCCTGCCGGATGGGGCTGTCATCCCGGTGGATCATAGCCACCTTGTCGCGTTGCTCCGCGCCGATCCTTTCAGCCGAACGCGACTGGATGCGTATCTGACCACCCTGCTCGATGCGAGGCTCATAACCGCCCC
Source organism: Anaerolineae bacterium (assembly GCA_034432995.1). Taxonomy (GTDB): domain Bacteria; phylum Chloroflexota; class Anaerolineae; order B4-G1; family SLSP01; genus DSWT01. The sequence goes on from DAOUAY010000711.1 coordinate 1,933, forward strand.
TGCTCCCATTCAGCCTCAGTATGGTGAGAAGCTGGCAGCCGTCCTCAGCGCGCCGGAGTTCCAATGGGTAGAGAAACAACCTTCCCGCCTGGAAGAATGGTGGCAGCGGTTGCGAGAGCGTTTCTGGGCATGGATCAGTAAGCTGTTCGGCGGGGAGGATGGCACGATCGAAGTCAACGTTTCACTGCCGAACATCTTGGTGACCATAGGGGGCAGTCTCGCCTTGCTGCTCGTGTTGTACTACGTCCTGCGAGAATTGAACGCCAACTTCGTCACCGAGAGGGCCATCAACCCGGACGATGCCGAGGATGACGCCGCGCTCACGGCTACCACGGCGATGAAGCGCGCGCAGACGCTCTCCGCGAGCGGCGACTATCGCACGGCAATCCGCTACCTCTACTTGTCGGCGCTGCTGGCGCTGGACGAGCGGGGCGTGCTGCGCTACGACCGCACGCTGACCAACCGCGAGTACATCCGCACCCTGGAAAAACGCCCGCTGCTGGCGCGCACGTTCGGCAGCATCGTCGGCGTCTTCGACCGCGTGTGGTACGGCAAGCAGCCGGTCGATGCCGACGCCTACGCGGATTACGTGGCGCACATCGAAGACCTGGAGCGTTCATCGTGAAGAAGTTCACCCGCGAAACCTGGTGGGGCATCGGAATCGGCGTGGCCTTGGTTCTGGTGACCATTGCGGCGGGCATCCAATCCGCGCAGTCGAAACAATCCGCGCCAGCCCTGGCCTCCGATTCATCCCAACCCGATGGCGCGCGCGCCCTGCGGCTGTGGCTGGAAGCCCTGGGCTATGAGGTCAGCAGCGAAACCTCCCGCGTCTTCGCGCTGCCCGAGCAGACCAGCGTCGCGTTGATCCTGGAACCATCCTACGCCATCACCGCCGAGGAATGGGAAACGCTCGATGCCTGGATCGACGACGGCGGCACTTTAGTGGTGGCGGGCAATGCGCAAGGCAGCATGCTTGCCAACAGTCACTTCGATTTTCACATCGCCTACCTGCTCAACACTATCCCTGCGCTTACGGCGCAATCTCCTTTGTGGCTGTCGCCGCCGCTCACAACGCCTGTCAGTGTCAACACGCGCGCCTACTTCGAGACCAAGCGTTTGGATTACGTATCGCATCTTGCGGTTGGGGATCAACCGGTCGTCGTGTCTTTTACCCAGGGACAGGGGCGCGTGATCCTGAGCGCCGCACCGTTCCCTTTCACCAACGCCGGACTGAAAGTGGCGGGCAACGCGGAATTCGTCCTGAACGTCGTCGCGCCTGCGATCCGCGATGGGCTGGTGTGGTTCAACGAATGGCATCACGGCCAGAGGGGGCCCTCCGTCGAAGTCACAGGGCCGGATAGATGGCTGCGCGCCACGCCGACAGGCCATGCTCTGCTCTACTCGATTGCCATCCTCTACCTGGCGTTGATCGCGCGGGGACGGCTTTTCGGACGGCCCGTGCCCCTGCCCAATCACGTCAGCCGGCGCGCGCCGCTGGAACACATCACCGCCATCGCCAACCTGCGGCGGCAGGCCGGCCACCGCACGGCGGAACTGCGCTACTACTACGATACCCTCAAACGCCAACTCGGACGCCGCTACCGCCTGTCACCCGATCTGCCCGATCCCACTTACGTAGAACAGTTGGCCGCCTTCGACCCGAATCTCGATGCCCATGCATTGTTGAACCTGTTATCCGAGTTGCGCCGCCCCGGCGTCAGCGAAAACGACATGGTGCGGTTAGCCAACGAAGCATCAAAATGGCTCAAGGAGTAATCGATGAACCCTAGTGATTTGCGAAACTTACATCTGCGTCTTCGTCAGGAAGCCGACAAGGTGCTCGTCGGCCTGGCCGAACCTTTCGAACTGCTGGTGGTGGCGCTGCTGACCGGAGGCCACGTCCTGCTGGAAGGCGTCCCCGGCACGGCCAAGACACTGATGGCCAAAACGCTGGCCCGGCTGGTGCAGACCGAGTTCACCCGCATCCAGTTCACGCCGGATATGATGCCCTCGGACATCCTGGGCACCAGCGTCTTCGACATCAACAGCGGCAAGTTCTACCTGAAGCGCGGCCCCATTTTCACCAACCTGCTGCTGGCCGATGAAATCAACCGCGCCCCCGCGAAGACCCAATCCGCCCTCCTGGAAGCGATGGAGGAGCGCCAGGTCAACCTCGATGGGACGCGGTATCCACTGAGCGCGCCCTTCATGGTGGTGGCGACGCAAAACCCCATCGAGTACGAGGGCACCTATCCCCTGCCGGAAGCGCAGCTCGACCGGTTCCTGTTCAAGGTGCTGGTGCCCTACTCGCCGTTGGAGGACGAAGTGGAAATCCTGCGGCGCTACCATCGCGGCTTCGACGCCCACGACCTGGACGCCGCCGGGCTGCAACCGGTGCTTTCGGCGGAGGGGGTGGCGCGCGCCCGCGAACTGGCCGTGCGGGTCGTCGTCGAAGAAGGGATTTTGAACTACATCGCGCAGATCGCCGCCGCGAGCCGCCGCTCCACCGACCTCATTCTGGGAGCCAGCCCGCGCGCCTCGACGCACGTGCTGTTGGCTTCGAAGGTTTACGCGGCCCTCCAGGGGCGGGACTACGTCTCGCCCGACGACGTGAAGTACATCCTCTTCCCGGTGCTGCGCCATCGCATCATGCTCAAGCCCGAAGCCGAGATCGAGGGCCTGGACGCCGACGCCGTCATTCAACGGCTGCTGCGCCAGGTGGAAGTGCCGCGCTGATGATCCCCACCGTCCGCGGTATTCTGCTGCTGTTGATGGCAGCCCCGATCATCGCCGCCGGGATTTGGGCGCCGCCGCTCGAATGGGTCGCCGCGCTGTACGTGGTGATCGCGGTGGGGTTGCTGGCGCTCGACTGGCGGCTGGCCGGTCACGTCGCGCAGTTCGACGTGACGCGCGAGCACGACACCCGCCTCAGCCTCGGCGCGGATAACCCGATCCACCTCACGCTGCGCAATCGCAGCCGCCGCGCGGCGACGTTCTGGGTGCGCGACGAACCACCGGACGCCTTCGAAATCGACACGCGCATCCTGCATGGCGAAGCGCAGCCGCGCGCGACGTGGGATGCCGTGTACACCGTCCGCCCCTTGCGCCGCGGCGATTACCAGTTCGGCGACCTGAACCTGCGCTGGCAAGGCCCGCTGCGCCTCGTCCTGCGCCAGGGTCGCGTCGCCGCGGCGGAACCGGTGAAGGTGTACCCAAACCTGCTGGACATCCGGCGCTACGACTTGCTCCTCAAACGCAATCGCCTGCAAGAAATGGGGCTGCGCCATACGCGAATGTTTGGGGAAGGGACAGACTTCGAGAGCCTGCGCGAATATCTGCCGGACGACGACTTCCGCCGCATCGATTGGAAGGCCACGGCGCGCCGCAACCGCCCCATCACCACGGAATACCAGACCGAGCGCAGCCAAAACGTGATCGCCGTGCTGGATACCGGGAGGATGATGCAAAGTCCGGTCAACCGCGTGGCAAAGTTGGATTACGTGATCAACGCGGCGCTGCTGCTCAGTTACGTCGCCACGGGCAAGGGTGACAAGATCGGCTTGCTGACGTTCGCCGACGACGTCACGCACTACATCAACCCGGCGCAGGGACGCGGGCAATTCTACCGGATGCTGGCGACGCTGTACGCGGTCGAAGCCCAGCCCGTCGAGCCGGACTATCGCCGCGCGCTGACTTACCTGGCAGCCCGGCAGCGCAAACGGGCGTTGATCGTGATCTTCACGGATTTGAGCGGGGGAGCGAGCCTGCAAGCGTTGGTGAGCCACGTGGCGGCGCTGCGCCAGCGCAGTTTGCCGCTGGTGGTGACGATCAGCGATCCCGACATCCACGCGGCGGCGCAGATGGAACCACGGGACTCGGTCTCCGTCTACCAACGCGCGGCAGCCGGACGGCTGTTGAACGAGCGCGAAGTCATCCTGGAGACGCTGCGCCGTCAAGGGGTACTCACGCTGGACGTCCCGGCGAACCAGCTTTCGATGTCGGTCATCAACCGCTATCTGGAACTGAAGGGGCGCACGCTATTGTAGAGAGCGTTCACGCCCACTCAATAGCAGATAGCTGTACAGCAGAATCCCACTGCCCACACCGATCCCCCATTTGACGAACCAGGGAATCGTCTCGTTGGGCGAGATAAAGCCCTCGATCGTACCGGCAATCATCAACAACGGCACGCAGCCGACGAGCAGCCGCACGGCCTTCCGCGCCGCGATGGTCAGGGCATCCTGCCGCCGTATCATACCGGGATGGATGAGCGCCCAGCCCAACATCAAGCCTGCGCCGCCCGCAATCACGATCACGCTGAGTTCAATGACGCCGTGACCGATGACAAACGTCCACAGCTCGAAACCGACGTTGTGGTGAATGGTCAGGCCCGTGAGTGCGCCGAGGAGCAAGCCGTTGTAGGCCATCGCCCACAATGTCAGCGTCCCAAACAGTATCCCGCCGCCAAAGGCCAAAATCGTCACCCGGATATTGTTCTGCATGATGAAAGATGATGTATACGGGCGTTCGGCCATGGGAATGTCGATCCACAATTCCTGGCGCTCGATCATCGGGATCAGGTTTTGCGCTTCAGCCGGCAGCAGCCACCGCGCCGCGGGCGGATTGACGGCGGTGCTGACCGCCGCAGCCACCGCAGGCAGCAAAAACAGCAACGCCGCCACGATGATAAACGGCAGCGCCTCCCGGTAAGCGCGCGGGAATCCCGTCGTGGCAAAGCGGAGCAAGCGATTGTAGGCCATCGGCTCGCCGCGATACACCAGCGCGTGCGCCCGCGCCACCAACTGGTTGAGGTAGCGCGTCACCTTATGTTCTGGAAAGTCCCGCTGGGCCAGCGCGAGATCGGATGTTGCAGCGCGATATAAACGACCCAGGCTGTCCAACTCCTCCGGCGCCAACTGCTGCACGCCATTCTGGCTACGGTCGAGGAGATCTGAGAGCACCTTCCAATCGCCTTGACGGGATTCGTAAAATTTGTCTACTCGCATACAATATCTTTATGGAAGAATTTCTGAACATCGACACACCGGAAAACGTTGTCTTCAACTACGAAGTCGCCGGCATCGCCAGCCGTTGTCTCGCCGGCGCTATCGACACATTCATTCTTTTGATCATACAGATCATGGTCTATCTGACACTGTTCGCCGTCCTGGGCGTCACAGTGGGAGAACTGTGGAACCAGGACGGAGGCGCATCAGGTTGGATCATCGCCATCCTGGGGCTGATCGGGTTCGCGCTGTTCTGGGGATACTACATCTTCTTCGAACTGCGCTGGAACGGTCAATCCCCCGGAAAACGGCAAATGCACTTACGAGTCGTCCGCACAGACGGCCTGCCAATCACGTTCACCGAATCGCTGATCCGCAACCTCGTGCGGCTGGTCGATTTTCTGCCCGCATATTACGGCCTCGGCCTCATTGTGATGTTCGTGAACGGTCAAGCGCGCCGCCTGGGCGATCTGGCTGCCGGGACGCTGGTCGTCCGCGATCACGCCCCGGTGACGTTGGAGCCGGTAAAGACTGCTCCCCCACTCAGGTGGGCGCATGAATCCCAGGCCACGGCCGATTTGCCGATCGAACGCCTGACCGTGCAGGACATCCAGATGATCGAGGATTACCTCAGCCGCGATGTCGTCACGGCCGACATCGGGCAACGCATTCTCAAGGTGCTCGCGCTGCGGCTGGACTTGCCCGTTGATTGGATGATCAACCTCCCGGTGCGCGGCCGTATCCGGCTCATTCTGGACGCCAGCCGTTCCCGCGAGTGACCGGTTAGTCTACTCGAACCAAGCTTGCCAGGGATCGCCAGATCCCGGCTTTAGGCATGAACTGCGGATCTAACGATCCGCGTGACCGGTTAGTCTACTCAAACTATGCTTGCCGGGGATCGCCAGATCCCGGCTTTAGGCATGAACCGCGGATCTGGCGATCCGCTCCGAGCATTGGTTCAGTGCTTGAAACTCCGCTGCCCGGTGAACACCATCGTCGCGCCGGCCTCGTTGACAGCTTCGATCACCTCGTCGTCGTTGAGGGAGCCGCCGGGCTGGATGACGGCGGTGACGCCCTCGCGCAGG
>DAOUAY010000712.1:0-5991 GCA_034432995.1 Anaerolineae bacterium
CGGCGACTGCTTGACCACTTTGGCAACCCGTGAAAGGTGTACCGTTTGATTTCTACCTCAATTGGTAAGGTGCTTGTGATCGGGGAGATTTGCTACCCCCCAAATTTTGCGCAAAATCAGGGTGACAGGTTTTCTGAAACCTGTCAGGTCTGGATACAACTACTTGTTGAATAGAGCCGCCGCCTCTGTATTCAGCAGGGAGACGAGGGTGTAGACGCCAAACACTGTGCCGTGGGGAACAGCCAGCAGGTTGAAGAAGGCCAGAATCAGCGCCAGCACCCGCGCCCACGAACGATATTGCAGCAGTCCGATCCCGGCGACGATGCCCGGCGCCGAAAATATCAGCGTCATTGCGGTCACGAAAGTACCGACCAGCGTGAGGACTCCCATCGCTGTACGGTCGTCGGAGATCAGGCCGACACTCATCAGAATGGCGATGGCAAAACAGCCGATCATGATCCCCAGAATCCCCAAGACGATATGCAACCAGCCCAGAACTTTGACATTCGTTTGCATTTTTTCTTCTCCTTTATGCGTGTTTATTTATTCTACGTTGACCATAGATAAAGGTTGCACGTGTCAAGGAGTCCTCATATGGGAGTCCACACCAACGATCACGACACAATTTGGCGCTGCGGGGACGGCGGATTGTGATCCGCCTTAAGCGTTGCAGTAGGATCATTTCCGACAGAGGTTCAGTGGATGTCGCTTACTGTAGCAAATGCGGCGCGGGCAGGCGCACGACGAATCTGGCGAGATCGTCTTTGCTTTCTTCCGTCGTCAGGCTGCCGCCCAACTCTTCACAGCAGCGTCTGCTGGTGATCAGCGCGATGTCGGCATCTTCCGCCTTGTCATCTGCCCAGAAATCGACCTCATCTGGCGTCTGCTGCGGTTTTGCCACGCTGATGGTGAAGAGGAACCGGTCTGTGTCTTCTACAGTCTCGCGGGCGACGGAGAGCGACACCGCGCTGTTGCTCGTGCGGCGGGCGGCGTAGTAGAGCAGCCCCAGCAGCACCCATCTGGCGCGCGAAGCGTCCAGGTTCATCACGCCCAATTCACCCTGGCAGCGGACGTTCAGCGCGTGCCCGCGTCGCGCGAGGATGGGCTGGCTCACGTGCAGCACATCAGCTATCAGCGCCACGACGTCGAACTCGGACCCGTACAGGTTCGTCTTTCCAGCATCGGTCTTGGCCGTGCGAAAGACTTCGTCGATCATCGTCAGCAGTCTCTGCCCGGCATCGTGGATGGAGGTCAGGTCTTGCTGTTGAAATTCGGTGATGGGGCCATCGATGCCCTTGAGGATGACCTTCGAGAAGCCGGTGATGGCGTTGATCGGCGTTTTGAGATCGTGGCCCATCACCGACATCGCATTCATATCGAAGGTTTTCGCCCGTTCAGCTTTGCCGACGGCGCATCCCACCCCCACGGCGCCGATCAAAGCGGTGACACGTGGATACACCAGCGCGATCTCTTCGGTGGTCAATCCGGCAACGAATTCTCGCGCCAGCAGTTCGTAGATGTGGAGCAGGGCTTCTGGCTGAACTTTGTCCAGCGCATCCAGCATCGCGCCGATCGTTTGGGCAGGCGCGGCAGTGAAAGGTTCGGCCATCAGCAACTTCAAAAGGTACTCGGTCGCGTGTAGCAATTTAGGATTGAGGTCGGCGGCTTCGGCGAGGGTGGGATTCAGCGTGATCATCAACTTGCCCCATACGTCGGCGATCTCATGCCGGCGCGGATACAGGGTTTGATAGATTTGCGACTGCTCTTCAGAATTCATGCGTTCTCCACGTTATGAACAAGTTAGCCTCTGCTTGTTGTGACGTCGTAATACCGCTATCATATCACGTTCTGGACGGAAAGCGAATGGCAAAAATCACCTGGTTGCATTGCCGGGTGTCTGCGATTATAATACGGTGTATGGGAACCTTGTCCCCATCCACACGCGAGGAGGCACCTATGGTACAGGGAACCACAGTAGCCGATCTTTTCGCGCTGGCGAATGCAGCGGAAACGTCTGCGGCAGAATTGTATCGGGGTCTGGCAAGCAGGTTCGCTCGATACAGCGATGTCGCCGAATTCTGGCAACGCTACGTGACAGACGAGATCGCGCATGCGCGCTGGCTGGCCCGCTTGCAGGGCAATGTGAGCATCGAGCAACTCGCAGCCCGCGCGGACCCGATTATGTTGGAAAATGCGCGTCATGCAGCCAGTCTGGCAGTCCAGACGTTGCTGGATCGAGTTCGTACTCTGGCGGATGCTTACGAGTTGGTCAACGAGCTGGAACACTCGGAGATCAATGCGGTATTCGAGTTCTTGATTTCGAGTTTTCCCACCGATCCAGAGGTATTGTCTTTTCTGCGCGCACAGTTGAGGGAACACGTCGAACGGCTTGTCTCGGCGTTCCCGGAGCGGTTTAGAGACCCTGGCGCGCGGTTGACGGCCATGGCACAGGAGGCAGATTGATGCGGATTAACGTGGTGTCGGGTGCGTTGCAAACGGTGACGGCGCAGGCGATTGTGGTCAATCTCTTCGAAGGGGTGACGGTTCCGGGCGGCGCGACGGGCGCGGTGGATCAGGCGCTCGGCGGGCAGATTCAGGCGCTCATCGCCGGCGGCGACTTCCGCGGCAAGCGCAACGAAGTCGCGGTGCTCTATCCCAACGGCGCGCTGCCCGCGCAGCGGGTGATCCTGGTGGGGCTGGGCAAGCGCGAGAAATTCACACCCGACGTGATCCGCCAGGTTGCCGGGACGGCGGCGCAGAAAGCGCGCGACCTGGGCGTGACACACTTGCACACGATCATCCACGGGGCCGGGATTGGCGGTTTCGCGCCGGAACTGGCGGCGGAGGTTACGGTCGAAGGAACGCTCCTGGGGCTGTACCGCTTCCACGAGCTGAAGACGCAGTTGGAGGAGGCGCGGCCCGACCTGGAGATGCTCACCCTGGTGGAGCTGGATGCCGCGCGCGTGCCTGCGCTCGAATCTGGCGCGCGAGCCGGGCAGATCGTGGCCGAATCCACGCTGCTGGCCCGCGATCTGGTGAACCGCCCGGCGAACATCGCCACGCCGACGCACATCGCCGAAGCGGCGGCGCGCGTGGCTGCGGAAACCGGCCTGCGCTACGAAGTGTTGGACAAGACAGCGTTGGAGGCGCTGGAGATGCACCTGCTGCTCAGCGTCAACCGGGGTGGGGATGAACCGGCGCGCATGGTCATCCTGGAACACAACGCCGGGCGCGACGACCTGCCCACGGTAGTGCTGGTGGGGAAGGGCATCACCTTCGACACGGGCGGCATCTCGCTGAAGCCGGGCGAGAATATGCACCGCATGAAGGGCGACATGGGCGGCGCGGCGGCGGTGATCGGCGCATTACGGGCGCTGGCCCTGTTGGACATGCCGCTGCGTGTCGTTGGCTTAACGCCATTGACGGAGAATATGCCCGACGCGCGCGCGACCAAGCCGGGCGACGTGGTGCGCTCGCTCAAGGGGCTGACCGTCGAAATCCTCAACACCGACGCGGAAGGTCGCTTGATCCTGGCGGACGCGCTCACCTATGCCGGGACGTTCGGACCGGCGGCGGTGTTCGACATTGCGACGCTGACCGGCGCGCGGGTGGTCGCCCTGGGCGATCACGCGGCGGCGGTGATGGGCGACGAGGCGTTGATCGCGCGCCTGCGTACCGCTGGTGATGTCACCTACGAGCGCGTCTGGCCGCTGCCGCTCTTCGAGGAATACGGTGAGCAGCTCAAGAGCGGCGTGGCGGATGTGGCGAATATCGGCGGGCGCGCGGGCGGCAGCATTACCGCCGGATATTTCCTGAGCAAATTCGCGCCTGATGGCGTGCCGTGGGCGCACATCGACATCGCGGGGCTGGATCAGATCGAGAAGGATTTGCCCTACATTCCCAAAGGCGCGACAGGCTTTGGGGTGCGGCTGTTCGTCGAACTATTGCGCCGCTGGTGAGAAAGTGGATTCGAAAGGGGGGCGATGTCTCGCCCCCCTTTTTGTTTTATCCCTTGCTTTGGGTGTTCTTGAAGCGTATGGCCGTGACCGGGCCGCCGTCGTTGCGCAGGCTGACGGTCCCTTCCAGGCCGCGCTCCACCAGGCTTTTGACCAGATAGAGGCCCAGGTTATGACGGGTCAGCTCCAAAACATCGTCCGGGTAATCCGGCCCATCGTTGGAGAACTCGAATAGCGTCGTTCCCTCATCCTCTGCGACGATGCGCACCCGAATTTCCGCCGTATCGCGTCCGGCCAGGGCGTATTTGAGCGTGTTGGTGGTCAGCTCATTGATGACGAGTGCCATGTTGGTGGCGTGTTTGGCCGTGATCCGCACCGGGGCCGGGGTGATGGTGACATTCACTTTGACATCCTGCGGGAGCGTGCGCAACGTCATCAAAATGATCTGGCGCGTCAACTTGTCCAGGGGCAGGGGCGCCCACTCGGTTTCGGAAAGCATCGCGTGCACCTGGGCGATGCCCTGGATGCGCCGGATGAGGTCCTGGATGAGCGCCTGACGGTCGCCGTCGCCGCCGTAACGCTGCTCGCTGTAAAGCAGCCCGATGATCGAGGCCAGATTGTTCTTGACACGGTGGTTGATTTCGTAGAGTAGCGTGGTTTTCGTTTCGGCGTCGCGTAGCACTTGCTCGAACAGTCGCGCATTTTCGATCGCAATCGCCGCCGTTGCGGCCAGCGATTCCATGATCGGAACGTCTTCCTGGTTGAAGCAATTGACCTCGGTATCCACCACCTGGAGCGCGCCGATGACGCGCTGTTTGATCTTGAGCGGTACGCTGAGGATGCAGCGGATTTCTACCCCGATTTCATGATCGATGCCCTTGTAGTGCCGGGGGTCGAGCCGCGTGTCGGGCACGATGACGCTCTGCGCGTGCTTCACCGTCCAGCCGACAATGCCTTGTCCATACGCTACCCGGTGTCCGCGGATGAGCCATTGTTCTGAGGATTCCCGGCAGATCACGACGTTGGCGGCTTCATCCACCAGCCAGATGGAGGCCGCGCGCACGCCCATAATCTGCCGCACCTGGTCGAGGATGGCGGAAAGCACCGCGTCCAAATCCAGGCTGGAACTGAAGACCTGCCCGGCCTGGTTGAGCAGATAGAGCGCGCGGTTGCGGCGCTTGAGCGTTTCCTCGATTTCTTCGTATTGCAGGATTTCCTTTCTGAGTTGCGCGATGGTTTTCGCCCGCGCGGCGTTCTGCGCCTCGGCTGCCGCGAGAGCAGCCCGGCACTTTTCGAGTGCGGAATCGGTCATACGATAATTTTTCTCCTGTCTTTATTGAACGGTGACTTGTTCGTACATCTGATAAGCGTTGCCGTCAAGGTCCTCGACGATAAACCCGACGAGATATTCGCCCGCCGGGGCTGTCAACTCCGTCCAGGTGAACATCTGCGTGCCGAAGGTCAGCGTGCCGCCGGCCTGCCGCGAGGTCTGTGTGACCTGACCCTGCGCATCGAGATCGAGCCATTTGTCCAACACGGTGAAGGTATCCCCGGTTTGCGGGAGAATTTCGCGCGGCGCGCCATTGCCATCCTCGCCGGTGAAGCCAAACACCTGCTGCAAGACCCCGTTGGCGAAGTACAGCCGCGCGTAGCGCGTTTCGCCGCTGTCCATGAAGGTGTAGATGCCCTCGACGGTGTAGACGGCCTCTTCATACGTCGCGCCGTAGCTATGCGGCTCGAAGTTGGCGATCACCGTGTTGGCGCCGTCGTCGATGGCAAAGAACACCGGATCCCATTCGAACTCCATGGTGAAAATGTCGTTCGCGCTCCACACCGGATAGTAAACGCCGTCGATTTCGCGGGTTTCGCTGCTTTCCAGGTAGTCCGAGTCGGCCACGAAAATGGAGTTGGAACCCTGGTCGTAGAATCCCACGAACAGCTTGATGTAGCCGACGGTTTCGCCGCGAATGTCCATGCTGAGCAGAACCGGTTTTCCCGGCGCCGCCACGCTGCTGGATAGCGTAATCGGCGATAC
>DAOUAY010000713.1:0-3129 GCA_034432995.1 Anaerolineae bacterium
AAGTTCACGCTGGCGCAGCAAGGCGTAGACACGATCATCCCGCTGGATACAGGCGCGCAAGTCATCGCCGGCATCCCCATAGACATCGTCCCCTTGCCCGGACATGCGCCGCAACAAATCGGCGTTGGCGTAGGCGATACCTGCTATTGCGGAGACGTTGTATTCCCCGAAGAGACGCTGGCGCGCCATCCAATCCTCTTTTGCGCGGATATGGATGCGTGGCTAAACACACTCGAACGTCTGCCCGCCCTGCCCTACACCTGGTATGTCCCCGGTCACGGCGAACCGGCGCAGGACGTCGCGCCGTCGGTCGTGCGCAACGCCGCCCGCTTACGCGAGACGCGCGCCTGGGTGTGGGAAAGTCTGAGAACGCCGCAGGAGGCGTCCGCCGTGCTGCGCGCCGTCGCCGCGCGCTACGGCGTCACGTTTGCCGCGCCGCAATTCTACCTCCTGGCGCTGACGACGATCCACGCCGCGCTGACCTCGCTGCAAGCGGCCGGAGAGGCGACGGTGGAGATAGTGGAAAACCGTATGGTCTGGCGGCAGAATCTTCGCTAATCTCACGCGGCGTCTTTACTGAGATTTTTGTAGTCATTCTGAGATTCAAGAGGTGTAACTATGTTCAAGAATCCTAAACGGTGGCACCGTACTTTGGGATTGTACGTGTTCTTCATCGGCGTCCTCTTAGGGATGTTCTTTGCGATGATGGCGACCTGGGCAAATTTCGAGGCGTATTTATTTGACGCCAGTACCGACTCAAGCGCACTACCACTCGAAAGCCTGCGTTGTCCCATCCTGCTGAACGGGGATGAAACCGGCACAGTCACCGCAACCTTCGCCAATCCCGCCGCATGGGCGCTCCGGCGCACCATCGACACGCACATCAGCCACGGTTTTGTGCTGCTTATGCGCGAAGAACGCACGCGCATCGACCTTGAGCCGGGTGAGAAGCGCACCCTCCAGTGGACGATCGCCCCCGAAGACGCCGCCTGGGGACGCTTCATCCTCGTCCGGCTTCACGTGCAGCGCATCGGGCCACTGCCGCCGCGCAGCGGCAGTTGCGGCGTGCTCGTGGTCGATTTCCCCTTCGGCGCCGGCGCGCAGATCGTCATCGCCGTTGTCGGGATCAGTCTGTTGCTGATGGCGGTAGGCGCCGTGCTCTGGCTTCGCGGGACGGAGGCGCAAAACAAAGACCTGCGCCCAATCGATTATCTGGCCCTCGCCCTCGCGCCAGCGGCCCTCATTGCGCTGATCCTCAGTATGATCGGGCTTTGGTTCATCAGCGCAATTTTGCTGATCCTATCCACTCTGGCTATGGTCACGATCGTTACATGGGTCCTGAGCTGACTCCACCACAACGACGCGCGCCAGGGTATAGCGCAAATTATCGAGAATAGGTTCGTAGTAAAAGCGGCGTGTCCAGTTCGGACACGCCGCTTTGCGCTATAGTAAAATCGTCTTATCATGACAAGATATGGCATATATCTACCCTAGAATAGAGCCGATGACAACGCAGAACGCTTCTACACAAGTCAAAACAGAGACACACATCCGCATCACCGGCGCGCGCGAGCACAACCTCAAAGGCGTCGATGTCGAGATCGGCGACGGGCTTACCGTGGTGACCGGCGTGTCGGGGTCGGGCAAAACCTCGCTCGTATTCGACACGCTCTACCACGAGGCGCGCCGCCGCTTTCTGGAGGTGTTCAATGTTGGCGGTGGGCTGCGGCTTTCCCCGGCCCACGTCGCCGCCTTGACCGGCGTGGGGCCGGCCGTCGCCGTGGAGCAAAACCTGCTCAACCGCAATCCCAGTTCGACGCTGGCGACCGCCTCTGGCCTGCACCCGTTCCTGCGCCTGCTCTACGCCCGCTTCGGTGAACGCCGCTGCGCGCGTTGCGGCGCCGGCCTCACCGTACTGACCGAAGACGAAATCGTCGCGCGCGTGGCGGCTGTGAGCGAACGTGGCCCGCTCGCGCTTTTCGCGCCGTTGCTGCGCGGCATCCCCGGCAGCCACCGCACGCTACTGCGTCTGCTGATCAGCGAATTTGGCCCAGACGTCCTGCGCGTCGACGGGCAACCGTGGGACAGGCAACCGCTCGAGCCTGCCGCGCCGCACACCATCGAATTCGAAATCGCCCGTTGGGAAGCCGCCGTCTCGCCCATTCCGGCGCGGGAAGCGATTCAGCGAGCATGGGCTTTGGGCGTGGATGCGCTCAGCGTGGAAAGCGCAACATCCACACACATGCTCGCCCGCGCGCCGGTGTGCGCCGCCTGCGGAACCTGGTTTTCCGCGCTCGAACCCACACACTTTCATACCCCTTGCCCGCAGTGCCAGGGCGCCGGCTGCCCCGCGTGCGACCACACCGGCCTGCACCCCGAAGCCGCCGCCACGCGCTGGCACGACTTGCGCCTGCCCGACCTGCTCGCGCTGCCGGTGGAAGACGCGCGCGCCCTGTTCGCTACCGCCGATCTGCCCCCCTCCACCGAACGCCTGCAAACCGAGATCTCCCGCCGATTGGAGGCCCTCGACCGCGTAGGCCTGGGCTACCTGAGCCTGGATCGCCCTGCCCCCACCCTCTCGCGGGGCGAGTCGCAGCGCGCGCGCCTGGCGGTCATCCTCACCAGCCGCCTGGAAGACATGCTCCACGTCCTCGACGAGCCGACCGTAGGTCAGCACCCCGCCGATGTAGCGCGGCTACTCGATGCGTTCCGCGACCTGCCGGGGCCGGTGGTCTTCGTCGAACACGACCGCGTCGCCGCCGCTGCCGCCGATTACGCCATTGACCTCGGCCCCGGCGCAGGCGATGCTGGCGGCGAAGTCGTCTTCGCGGGCACGCCCGCCGAACTCTGGCAGACCAACACACACACCGGACGTTACTTCAGCCTGCGCGAGCGGGTGCAGCTCCCTGAGGCGCGCCCCGCGCCGGAGCAGTTCTTGTGGTTGCGTGACGCGCACGCGCGCAACTTGCAGCACATCGACGTCCCCATCGCTCTCGGCCGGCTCAACGTCATCACTGGCGTCTCCGGCTCCGGCAAGAGCACCCTCGTCGAAGAAGAACTGACACCCAAACTGGCAACCACAGACACCACAGAGGACACAGAGAAAAACCCCTCTGTGATCTCTGCGCC
>DAOUAY010000714.1:0-2754 GCA_034432995.1 Anaerolineae bacterium
GTGATCATGCCCGATCTCTCGAAAGCCGGCGGCATGATGGAGGCCAAGCGCATCGCCGACATCGCGGACGCCTTCTACGTGCCCATCGCGCCGCACAACGTCTCGTCGCCGCTGGGGATGATGGCGGCGTGTCACGTCTGCGCGGCGGTTGCCAACTTCCTGGTGTTGGAGTTCCACGGGCGCGAAATTCCCTGGTGGAACGATCTCTGCGACGGGGACAAGCCCTTCATCCGCAATGGTTGGATGCACGTCTCCGAAGCGCCCGGCATCGGCGTGGAACTGAACGACAAGGTCGCCAAATCGCTGCTGTGGCCTGGGGATACGTATTTTGATTAGCGTGTAACCGAACCTGGGTACAGCGCCGAAGATAAGAAGGGAACAGCGAATCACGCGAATTTTCGCTAATTTTCAAGAAAGATTCGCGTGGATTAGCAAGATTAGGGGGTTATTTTCCAAGGGGAGGCAGAACGCAGCGGCTGCGCGCGCAGCCGCTGCGTTCCAGGTTTCTTACCGCAACGCTTCCACGGCAGCGCGTTCGATGACGAGTCCTTTTTTGTAGCGTTCCATAAACGCTGTAAAGCCAGCTACATCTTCTGGATCGGGTGCAATCATCGCGCCTTTAGCGCCGGCAAAAACGGCGTTAGCGAGATACGCTTCCAGGGATTCATTCCCGGCCTTACGGAGCATATAGGCGGCCAGCAGCGCGATTCCCCACGCGCCCCCCTCGCCGGCGGTCTCCATGACCGAAACGGGCACATTCATCGCCGCTGCCATGAGCCTTTGCCCCACGCCTTTGGTCTTGAAGAAGCCGCCGTGACCGAGGATCTGGTCAATCTGCACCTGCTCCTGCTCGAAGAGGATGTCCAGCCCGATCTTCAACGCGCCGAGCGCCGAAAACAAGTGGACGCGCATAAAGTTCGCCAGGTTGAAACGGCTTTCGGGCGTGCGCACAAACAGCGGGCGTCCCTCTTCCAGGTGCGTGATGTGTTCGCCCGAAAGATAATTGTAGGCCAGCAAGCCGCCGGCGTCCGCATCGCCCGCCAGCGCCTGTTGATAGAGCACCTCAAACAACCGGGATTGCTCCACTTCCACACCAAGCACGCGGGTAAATTCCTGGAACAATTCGACCCAGGCGTTCAGATCGGAGGTGCAGTTGTTGCTGTGGACCATCGCCACCGGTTTGCCGGCCGGCGTCGTCACCATATCTATTTCGGGATAGAGCTTCGACAAGGCTCTTTCCAGGACAATCATCGCAAAGACGGAGGTGCCGGCCGAAACATTGCCCGTGCGCTCGGCGACGCTATTGGTCGCCACCATGCCGGTGCCGGCGTCCCCCTCAGGCGGGCAGAGCGGGATGCCTGCTTGCAAATTCCCCGTGGGATCGATCAAGGCCGCGCCTTCTGCGGTGAGCACGCCAGCGGCTTCCCCTGCCAGGAGCACGTGGGGCAGAATATCTCGCAACGTCCACGGCAGGTTTTCCGCGGCGATCCGCTCGTTGAATAACGCCAACATCTGCTCATCGTAGTTGAGGGTTTGACTGTCAATCGGGAACATGCCCGACGCTTCCCCCACCCCAAGTACTTTCTGCCCGGTCAGTTTCCAGTGGACGTAGCCGGCCAGCGTGGTCAAATGATGAATCTCTCTGACGTGCGATTCCCCGTTCAAGAGCGCCTGGTAGAGGTGCGCGATGCTCCAGCGTTGGGGGATGTTGAACTGGAACAGCTCGGTGAGCTGCTCCGCTGCCTGTCCGGTTATCGTGTTGCGCCACGTTCGAAACGGGGCGAGCAGATTGCCGTCCTGATCGAAGGGCAGGTAGCCATGCATCATGGCGCTAAACCCGATAGCGCCCACCGTCCGCAGCGGGACGCCGTATTTTTCCAGGACTTCGGCGTTAAGCGCGCGATAGCTCTCCTGCAACCCCGTCCATACATCTTCAAGATGATAGGTCCACAGACCGTTTTCGTACCGGTTTTCCCAGTCATAGCTGCCTGAAGCAAGTGGTTCATGGCCTGTCCCAATTAGCACGGCCTTGATACGCGTCGAGCCGAACTCGACGCCCAACGTGGTCTCTCCCTGCTCAACAGCTTTTTGGATTTCCTTGTGGTTCATCGTCTGTTTATCCTCCGGGTTGCTCGAAAATTGCTGACGAATACGCTGTCGCTTACTTGCCAATTTCCGGCATATCACTGCCGTCGCCGCCTTCGAAAATAGTCTAACTTCGACGCTTAAGGCGGATCACAATCCGCCGTCCCCGCAGCGCCGGATTGTGATCCGGCGCAAGCCTTTTCGTGCTTGCATAGAATGCATCAGCGCCAGCATCTCCTATGATAAGGGGTATAGCGGCCGCTGTCAAATCACTGCTTGCCATTGCGCCGCTGGTAGTATACAATGTGACGGCGCGCGTCTCCGAAGCGCCTGGCAGCGGTGTGGAATTGAACGACAGGGTCGCCAGGTCGTTGCTGTGACGAAGCGAGACCTATTTCGATTAGGAGCTACAATACAACAATGAAAACGTATCAAATACCGCAAACAGAGTTGAGCGTCTCTCGTATTGCCTACGGTTGTATGAAAATCGGCGGCAGTTGGGGGCCGGAGCCGCTCACACAGACCGATAAAGATGCGGCGATCAAGGCGGTCGTCACCGCTTACGAGCAGGGCATCACCTTGTTCGACCACGCCGACATCTACACACGCGGCAAATCCGAGGAAGCCTTTGCCGACGTGTGGGCCGTCATCCCCCGTGACAAGATTGTG
>DAOUAY010000715.1:0-2127 GCA_034432995.1 Anaerolineae bacterium
AAGCTCATGATGCACAGCCCGTTCTTGAACTCAAGCCGGGTCTGTGTAGGTTCAGCGGTGCGAAATGGGAATGGCGGAACCGCGCATACGCCCAACACGCGAGACAGGCGGCGCGAACGCACAGAGGGGTCCCTTGGGTGGTTGAGGAGGTGAGGTTGAGGGGGCCGGCTGCGACGAAGGAGCTTCTGGACTGCGTGGGTTAGGTGGGGGCCTTGGCGAATCGGACCTGGAACCGGGGTAGGTTGGGGGCGAAGAGGGCTTCGGGCAGGGGCAGGTTGCGCAAGGCCTCGAGGAGCAAGGCGGCCAGGAACGTCAGGGTGGCGACGGGTTCGATGAGGTCGCTGTGGGCCAAGAGTTGCATGAACAGATGGGCGATTTGGAGCAGGAGGTACAGGGCGAACATCACTTTGAAGGAAGCGCAGTCGCAGAAGTGTTCCAATTCGTAGCCGGTCTTTTGTTCGTTGAAGCCTTGGTTTTCAATGGTCCATCGTTTACGTCCTCCGTTGGCGATCATGATGACGTTGTCCCTATCGACTCGGAAATTGGTCAGGAAGGTGAACGTGGTGGTCTTTCCCTCGACCGTCTCGTGGAGCATGACGAAATCGAGTCGTTGGCCTTGGTGGTCGAGGTCGTTGACCCAGGAGTACACGCGGTGGACGCGATGCCCTTCGACACGCAGGGTCTGGGTCACGCGGTTGTGGGGGGTGAGCGTTTGGAGCGAGAGGGCCTCCTCGTACAGCGTGGGGATCGACCCCGGCTGGAAGCAGCAGATGAACTTCTGCTTGAGCCGCTCGATGGCGCGAAACACCGGGCCGTTGCAGTACAAGGAGTCCAAGAGGTGCACGATAGGCTCGTGCGGGAAGGTCTGCTTGAGCCGCGGCAGCATCCGGTGAAAGGCCTTGGATTCGCAGTCCTGCTTGTCGTACTTCCCCTCCTCCGGGTTCAACTGCGGCTCCGTCAATACCGAGAAGGCCAGTCCGTCCCACGTCACCACTTTGGCCTCCAGCACGTTGTGCAGGTACGTGGTCGAACCGTCCCGATGAGATTGCGTCAGACACTGTGGGCAGTGGTACTGCGAGGAAGAAAAGATGCCCGTGCCGTCGCTCACCATCATCAGATGCCCCAACAGGAACGCTTCCGGCAATTGCTTTTGACGGATCAGACCCTTGACCAACCGGGGACGCAGCGCGCTCAGTGCCTCGGCCTCCATCGCCCCAAGCACATTGGTCATCTGCCGCGAACAAATGACCGTGTCCGTCTTCGCCCGGCTGAACGCACACCAGTTGTCTCGAAACAACGCGTCATCGGTCACCCGGTCCAGCGCGCGCAGCGAGCGGAGCCGACACGCGAACATCAACACCGCCAGGCTCAGCACCTGCGGCATCGAGTACAGGGGATCGTCCCGCGGGTCCTCGATCTCGCCCAGGGCCTGCCAGAACCAGGGAAAACAGTGCCGAACCAGCCGAACCAGTGCCTGCCCTATCGGCTGCTTGGTCTTCCGCGGCGCCTGGCGGCGGCGGCCCGCTTTTCCGCTCCGTACTTGCGAATGATAGCAACACTCAGCGTCGTAATCTCCGCCAAGAGCTGCTTGACCCGGCGATGCTGGCGTATCCAGGACTTGACCTCCCTCACCAGGGCCTTGGGCACATAGACCGACCGGGTCTTCCCCGCCTCCTTGAAGGTCAGCAGGTGATAGTCCGTGACGCGTCCCGCGGCGTCCCGGCGCTCGACCCGATTGAGCGACCCCGCCACCAAGGGCCGGTCCAGTCCCAATTCCCCGAGTTTGTGCAGCCTCTTGTGTTCCAGCGTTTCCACACCGTAACCCTCCATACACTAAGTATACATACTTAGATATCAGATGTCAAGAAAAAACGTAGCGGGGCTCCGAGATGTTCCAAACCGCAAATCCCCCCGCTACGACGCGCCTACCTCAACGCGAAAAAAATCCCATTTCGCACCGCTGCGTGACGACAACGGCGTGCCGGGCGAGGCAGACGTAATCCAGGTGATATTCAAACAGCTTGTGTCGCAGGCGACGGTTGCGGAACTCCGCACGGCCGGGCGACTGACGGTCACGTGGGGCGCGGACGATTGCGCATGGCAATACCCTACGAAGGGGGTTGCGTT
>DAOUAY010000716.1:0-7921 GCA_034432995.1 Anaerolineae bacterium
TCGCAGTGATTTTTCATCGAACATAGTCTTTTCCTTTCTCCAAACGGATGGGTATATTCTGGTGACGAAGTGCCACTATAACCGTAAGAGAACTTCCTACGCGGACATCACCTCCTTGTGAATAAGATAGTCTGCTGATAAACACACACTGCGGGCGACATCTTTTCAGATGACCCGCAGTGTGGCTATGGCTATTCGATTGGGGGCATCAACTCTACATTTTCGCATAAACTAACGCCCTATGTGAAGATCATTCGTCCACTACTTCACCTTCATTGTAAGGATTTTTCACGTGGATGTCAAGTGTAATTTATCCACCATCAACCGGAAAAATTATTCCGCCGGTAGCGATTGAGCCTTCTCGATGCAGATTGCCGCAAAAACCTTCGCCGGGTTCGGCGATTGAAAGGGATACTTCCCTTTTTCTTATTCCATGCTAAAGTGAGTTTATGTGAAAATGCAAGGAGGTTCGAGTATGCTTCTACGGTTCTTAGTCCTGGGAGTGTACGTTGCGGCATTTGTCGCGCTGCGCACGTATTTGCGGGATCATCCTCCACGCTTCGAAGGTGAGTATGTCTACGAATTCGAACGGCTAGGGCATGCGTTGGTACGGATGTTTGGATTGTTGTTGTGGCCGTTGCCCGGCCTGCTGTGGATCGGAATGATGCGCTTTCCCACCTGGATTGTAGGCCTGAGCGAAGTGGAGGCAAGATCAGCCGGGATGCTGCCTCTCCCCGCCGGGATCATCATCATTCTGAGTCTGCTCATACCGCTCAATATCTTTATGATTTTTTTCACTGCCGGCGGCGTCCTCGGATCTTATTCAAAATCAGCCATCAGCAGGTTGTTCTCGTGGCTGCCAGCGATTTTCTCCGTCTTTTTCACACTGCTCATCTTTCTAACCTTGCCCCGCTATACGTTCTCGTTCTGGCAGTTTGTGATTTTTCTGGCGTTTGTGACCTTCCCTCCAATCCTGGCGGTGGCTTTTTTAGTGTGGGTGGCTACCTGTGTCGTTCCCACCAGTCCCGACCAACCCAGGCGCTTGTTGCATATCGTCCAGTATTTCATAGGCTTCTTCACCACCTTCCCTCGACCAAGCTGGATGGTCGAAGATGGCGAAGCCAAAATACGTATCAAGGGCAATGCGTTTTATGGCATTGGCCCCGGTTGGCTGATGACCGAACCCGAAAATCTCGTCGTGCTCAAAGATGGCACAAAGATCAAACGTATTGTGGGGCCAGGCGTAGTGTTCACCGAGCCGGCGGAATCGCCCCACCAGGCCATCGACCTGCGCAACCAGATTCGCATCACGCGTATCGATGCCCGCACGCAGGATGGCATCGAAGTCAACCTGCCCATCTCATCATTGTTTCGGGTCGATCCAGGGCACAAAACGATCACCCTCGAAAGCCTGGCCCATCAGGAAGCCTGGCCCTACCGGTACAAACGCGACATCTACAAGATTGTCTTTCACGAAGAAGTCGATCCTACCGGCAAAACGCCGTTAGAGGCGCATCAGGTGCGTCTCTGGGATGACATCCCGCTCAAGGCCGCGATGAATCGCGTCAAGCAGGTGATCCCCGAATACAGCCTGGAACAACTCTACAGCATCGTTCCCGGCGCGATCGACCCCAAAACGGGTAAGGTGGTTCCCGAGACCAGTGATTTGACCCGGCCCAGTATCGCCGCCAGGGTACGTGAAACCGTGAAAGCGACCGTCGAACCTCTAGGCTTTCAAATCCTCGGCGGGGGTATCGGCAACAAGATCGTCCCTACCAATCCCGAAGTCGTCAAGCAGCGTGTCGAAGCCTGGAAGGCAGGCTGGATCAGCAAGGTGATGGATTGGCAGACCGAAGCGCAAGTCCAAAGCCTCAAAGACCTCTCGCGCATCCGCAGCGATGCGCGCGTCGAATTGCTCTCCGAAATCCTGCAACAAACGGCGATGAAACTCGAGGACCGGGAGAATGCCGGTCGCTATCTCGCCCATCATCTACTGGAAAATCTGCTTCATCTGGCGCGCAACTCACAGGTACGGGAACTGCTGCCCGAAACGGCTCTACCGACCTTGACCCAATTCAAGGAACTGACACAGGGAGACTGAGCGATGCATTTGGAAGAGTACGAATCCCCCAACCTGATGCTGTTGTCGACCATCGTGTTGATCGCTTTCCTGGCCTTTAGCGTGGGACTGTTCGTCATTTTCTATTTTGTCAGCCCACCCGCTGAACACGCCGGGCGCTATCTGTTGAACCTGTTCCTGCTCAGCGCGGCCTTTGGCACTTATCTGGCCATCGTCGTCTTCACCGTCCTGTATTTGTTGGCGCCCCAGTTTTTGGAGCAATTGTACGATCTGTCACGGGAAGATGCCCAACAGTTGAGTTTCTATCTTTTCGTCGGATTGCCCCTTGAGCCGCCGAGACGCCCGCTCCTGCGCATCCAGGAAGGTCATACCCTACCCGACGGCCCGCTCGTGATGTATATGGATAAGGTCGGCGGGCCAGGGTATTTCAGCATCGCGCACGACAGCGCCATCGTCACCAGCAGGCTGGGAAAGCTGCGACGCGTCCTCGGACCGGGCTTTTACAGGGCCGAACCCTTCGAAAAAGTTTGGGATGTGATTGACCTGCGCCCTCAACGACGGAGCCTGCACGTTGAGTTTATGACCACGGACGGGATTCCGGCCTATTGCGATGCGGAAATCCGTTTCCAGGTCGCCGGTCCCAACAAAGCAGATTTCTCCTATCCCCATGAGGAGAACATCCCCCCACAGCCCTATCCCTTCGATCCGGCAGTCATCCTCAAGCTGGCGACGGCGAAATACGTGAGAAGCCACGAGGGCGCTGGCCGTGTCCAGGATTGGCGCATCGGTCTGGTCCATGGCCTGTTGGATGGCACGCTCAGGGATATGCTGGAAAAGTACAGTCTGGACCATTTCTTCAACCCACGCTACTGGGCGCTACAGAGCGAGGGAGCGATCGACAAAGCCTCTCCCCCGCCAGAAAAACCGGTTGCATTGCTCGAAATCCAGGCCAGGGTCGAAGAGGCAGTGAAGCGGATCGCCGCGGAGCGCGGGATCGAGGTCGATATGGTGCAGTTAGGGCCGGTACTGCCGGAGGAAGAGGCCATCTCGCGTCAGTGGCTGGAGTTCTGGCAGGCCAAGGCCCAACGCCCGGTGACTGCCTACAGCCTCTCCGAAGACGCCCGGCGGCGCCAAATCCTGGAAAAGACCAGCGTCGATGCGCAGGTTGAGTTGGTGACCAGTATGTTGAGCAAACTTCAGGATTTGGACGTCCAGAAAAGCGAGGTCCCGGCGCAGCTTATTGTGATGAGTTTCATGGATGTCCTGCGCACGATGTCGGATCGGGATCCTGCCGTGCAGTTATTGATGTACCAGCAGGCCGAGAGCCTGATGCGCATCATCAACGCCATTCAAGGAGATCAACAACCCTTTGCCATACCGTCTGCGTCGTCAGCATCGCCAGCCGGATCGACCTCCAACCAACGCCAAAAAGCCTGATTCACAATAGGGAGCCATGAGTATGCGTATCGTTTCGATTCCCGTAGGATTGACACCTCACCATCTGTTAGCGCCGCGCGGCATATCGGCGTTTATGACCGATCAACTGACCGGGCCGATCAGCCAGAACATCGATGGGGGACGCTATGACGAGGTCGTTATAGCCGCCGAACAGCTATTCCCCACCGCGCGCAGTGCGCGCGATCCAAACGCCCAGGCGTTGGTGTATCTGTACCAGGCGGAGGCGCTGTACCGGCTGATGCGCCTGGAAGAGGCGCTGGAACATGCGCAGCAGGCGTCGGTATGGCTGCGCTCTGAGGTGACGCAGGTGGCGACCTATAACCGGGGCGTATCGTTGTACTTCGAAGGGCTGCTACACTTCATCTTGCGCGCGGATGCCCACGCCATGCATGCCTTCAACGCCGCGCAGGAAGCCCTGGTGCAAAGCGAGCGGTTTTGGGATTTCGAACAAAATATCATCCGCAGCACTGCCTGCCGAACCCTGGCCCGGTGGATGTCCAGGCTGCTGAATCTGACGGCCATTACGCCTCCGGGAGAGCTGGTGATGATCGTCCCGGTGTACGAAATGGTCAACCGCACGCTGACGCTCGTCGATGCCGTACCGGTGACGCCATTCCTGGTACAGTTGCCCAAAGAGGCGCTCGATGCCTATCTACCGGCAAACTACGTACCTTTGGAAATCGAGGCATTGCTGTTCCTCCAACTGTGGCCCGATGTGCATTATCTGGCCCTGCGAATCTCGCGCAAAGGCGAACTGGTGCGCCAGAGCCAGGCCGGCGATATCCTCTTGATCGAAGCCGCCTCGCCGGTCTCACCACAAGAGATCACGCTGACCCGTGACATGCCGTTTGTGCGCCGCGCAGACGGGAAAATCATCTTCGGCCCCTATGAACAACAGGACGAGATCTTTTCTGGAATTCCGCGACTCTTGATCAAAAAGGGAAATAAGCCATGAACGCTGCAGAGCATCGCGTTTTGGTCCTCGGCGCAGCCAGCGTGGATGTAAAAATCTACCCGCGCGATCAGACAGTAGAACCGGCCTATTCCAACCCCGGCGTCATCCGTTGGGGATGGGGGGGCGTCGCCCGCAACATCGCCGAAAACCTGGCCCGCCTGGGGGCCGAGGTCCACTTTGTGACCGCCGTGGGCGACGATCACCTGGGCCGTCTGCTGCTGCAACCCCTGCGCGATCTGGGCATTCACACCGACGCCAGCCTCATCGTCGCCGGAAAACCCACTTCAGCCTACGCCGCCCTCTATCATAACGACAGGCAACCCTGGCTGGCTTTCGAGGATATGGAGCTGCTGCGCGGAATTACGCCAGGGCACATCCACCGGCTGCGCGGTCTGGTGAAAAGCGTCGATATGGTGTGCCTGGATGCCAATCTCTCGGCGCCTGTACTCGAAACGCTCTTCCGGCTCACGCGCCGCTACGACATTCCCGTTTGCGTCGATCCCACGACGGCGGCGCTGGCCCCGCGCCTGCATCCCTACCTGCCCGACATCACCGTCATCACGCCCAACAAGGAGGAGGCCGAGGCCCTGCTCGGTGCGCCGTTCGACACGGCGGAGGCCATCAGCGCCGGGACGCGCCGGTTGGTGCAACTGGGCGTCCAATTGGCCGTGATCACCCTCGGCGCACAAGGGTTGTTCTACGCCACATCCACAGAGAGTGGACGGCTGCCGGCGTTCTCCGTGGATGTCGTCGATTCCATCGGTGCAGGGGACGCGCTCACCGCAGCCGTAGCGTATGGCCTGCTCGAAGACGTCTCACCGGCGGAGGCCGTCCGCCTGGGCATCAGCGCCGCCACACAGACGGTCCTCTGCCACGAAACGGTCTGCCCTACCCTGAGCCTGGAAATGCTCTACGAACGGCTCTCCTTTTAATGCTTATGGCACAAAAAATACTGGTCGTCGATGACGAACTCCAAATCGTGCGCGTGGCGCGCAGCTACCTGGAAAAAGCCGGCTATCGCGTGCTGACTGCCTCCAACGGCAAGGAAGCGCTGTTCGTTGCCCGGCATGAGAAGCCCGACTTGGTGGTGCTGGACTTGCAGATGCCGGAGATGGACGGCCTCGAATTCACGCGCCGCGTCCGCGCCGAGCAGCCCGACATCGCCATCATCATACTGACCGCGCGCGTCGAAGAAGTGGACCGCATCCTGGGCCTGGAATTGGGCGCCGACGATTACATGACCAAACCCTTTAGCCCGCGCGAACTCGTCGCCCGTGTGCGGGCCGTGCTGCGCCGTTCGCAGGCCGCGCCCGCGCCAGCCGAAGTGTTGCAAATCAAAGACTTGCGCCTCGACAAAAGCCGTCGGGAGGCCACGCTCGCCGGTGAGCGTCTCGATCTCACGCCGACGGAGTTCGACTTGCTGGCGGCGCTCATGAGCGCGCCGGGCCGCGCCTTCTCCCGCGCCGACCTGCTGGAAGCCGTACAGGGCGTCGCCTTCGAGGCTTACGAGCGCACCATCGACGCGCACATCAAAAATCTGCGCCACAAACTGGAACCCGATCCTGCCAATCCCCACTACATCACCACCGTGCGCGGCGTGGGCTACCGGCTGGAAGATTTATGAACCACAGACTACAAAAGTCTCAGCACGGACTGTGTTTTGCAAACCTGTTGTTCAACGTGCATACTGGCTCAAGCAAGCGCCTTGTGAGACTTTTGTAGTCTGGCTCAAGCTTTAATCTCGATCTACTGAGACTTATGAATCTGTATCAGAAAGGGTTGTTAGCCTTCGCCGTGGTGATCCTGATCGCGGTGCTGACCGTGGCGCTCCTCGTGGGTCAGCGCGCCGAAAACGAATTCCGCTCCTACAACATCCTCTACAGCAACCGCGCGCAGACTATGGCGCAGACCTTGGCCGCCTATCACGCCGAACACGGCTCATGGGACGGCCTCCAGGCGCAGATGGAAACGCTGGTGGCCATGTCTGGCCGGCGTCAGGGGCGCGGCGGCGTGACCGGAGGCAGCCCAATGGGCGGCGGCATGGCGATGTGGGATTTTCGCGTCGCCGATGCTGGTGGGCGTGTCATCGCCGACTCCGCTGCGACCCCGACGGGAAAATTCACCTCGGCGGAACGCCAACAGGCGTTGCCCATCAGAGACGGCGAAGCCATCGTCGGCTATCTGCTGCCCGGCCGAGAGGCGCTGGGCGCGGCGCTGCTGGATGAACCGGCGCAGCGTTACCTCGATCAACTGCGCGGGGCGCTGTTGGTGGGCGGATTGGTTGCCTTTGCAGCGGCGCTGCTGCTGGCCGGTGTGCTCACGCGGGGCATCGTCGCGCCGGTACGGCGTCTCACCCAGGCGGCGCAAGCGGTCGAGGCGGGAAATCTGGACACGCGCGCGCCCGTACAAGGTCACGACGAGATCGCCGAGCTGTCGCACACCTTCAACACGATGTCCGCCAGCCTGCAACGCGCCGAGCAGGCCCGCCGCGCGCAAACCGCCGACATCGCCCACGAACTGCGCAATCCGCTGTCCGTACTGCAAGGCACGCTCGAAGCGCTCGCCGACGGCGTCTACGAACCCACGCCCGACAACATCGAACCGGCGCTGGATCAGGTGCGCACGCTCAACCGCCTGGTGGGCGATTTGCGCACGCTGGCCCTCGCCGACGCCGGAGAACTGCGCCTGGAACGGCAGCCGGTGGACGTCGTCGCGCTCCTGGAACACGCGGCAGAGGCCTACCGCGAGTTATTGGCCGATCACGGGCTGATGCTCGTCTACACCCCCGCGACTCGCCCTCTCACAGTCCACGCTGATTACGAACGCCTCACGCAAGTCATTGGCAACGTTCTCAACAATACCACGCGCTACGTCCCTGCTGGCGGTCGCGTGCAGATGACGGCGCGGGCCGCGCAAGACGGCGTCGAAGTCGCCATCGCCGACAACGGCCCCGGCGTGCCAGACGCCGACCTGCCCCGCATCTTCGAACGGTTCTGGCGCGGCGACCCCTCGCGCAGCCGCACGACCGGCGGCTCGGGTCTGGGGCTGGCGATCGCGCGCCACATCATCCTCGCGCACGGCGGGCGCATCTGGGCCGCACCCACGCCCGGCGGTGGGCTGACCGTCGCGTTTTGGCTGCCGGGGCTGTCAACAGATTGAACGGATTTTTTCAGACCTGACAGGTTTTCTGAAACCTGTCAGATCTCAGATGAACGTCACGGAACCGGCACATACTCCCACGAGCCGCCCTCCGGCCCCAACCGCCACGTCCCGCCGTCGAGGGCGCGGATGTAGGTGTCGTTATACTTCCAGCGCGAGGTGCGCTGCACGGCGGTGTCGTACCCCTGTTCCAGCGCGGTCGCCCAGCCTAGCCGCTCGCGGACGTTCCACTGTTCACGCCAGACCAGCCCAAAGCCCCGCACCGGCTG
>DAOUAY010000717.1:0-1779 GCA_034432995.1 Anaerolineae bacterium
CCGCCGCAGCAAGTGCTCGATCCCACCGGCGTCGGTGATGCGTACCGCGCGGGCCTCATCAAAGGGCTGGCGCTGGGCCTGCCGTGGCGCATCTGCGGGCAGATCGGCGCGCTGGCGGCCACCTATGTCCTCGAAACCCACGGCCCGCAGGCGCACACGTACACGCTGGCGGCGTTTGGGGAGCGATATAAAGCGGCGTTCGGGGAAGATGAATTTACTGGTATAATAGAGAAATAATGAGACCAAGTTACCTTCAAGTTGTGCTTTTTGCAAAAGCAGTGAAGGAGAATGAAATGGTGAGACTCAAAGATATACCAAGTGATGTTCAGATTATCGAAAAAGAAGGACAACCTGAATGGGCGGTGATTCCATATCCAACCTATCAACGTTTGTTGACAGAGCTAGAGGCTAATCAATACCGCTACCCCTTCGAACAGACTACAGACAACTATGACGAAACCGAAGATGTAGTTATTGCACTTTTGCAAGGCCCTACCGACCTAGCCGAACGTCACGAAGAAATCCTGCGCGAAGAAGCGCAGCCATATAGTGGCTGGACAAGAAAAGAACCCCTGAAATGATTGCCGTAGCTGACACAGGTTTCATCTTGGCAGTCGCTATTGCCACCGATCGCCGACACAATGAATGCGTCGCGCTTTATCGTCAGCACCGGCGTATATACTTGCCACAAAGCGTCCTCGCAGAAATTGGCTATTTACTAACGCGCGAGGGTGGAAATTTGACTTGCGCCCGCTTCCTGGAGAATCTGCCACAAAGTAAATATCGCCTCGTTGCTTTGACAGACACCGATATTCAAATGACAGCCAGGTATCTCAAGCAATATGCAGATGCGCGGCTTGATTTTGTGGATGTCACTGTAGCTGTAGTTGCAGAACGATTAAAAGTCCGTCGCATTTTGACGCTTGACCGACGTGATTTCAGTATCTTGCAGCCACAAACTTATGAATACTTTGAATTGTTACCTGATAAAGATCCATAGTAGGGTTCATAATAATATGAGCCGCCATAAAAAAGGGGAACAATGGTTGCGCGTTATATTTTGAGCGATTACGTCGAAGAGGCGCTGGCGCAAGCGGTATATGACAAACTAGAAGACGGAACTTTTACCGGGCGCGTTCCGTCGTGCGTGGGTGTCATTGCATTTGGAGACACGTTGCGCGAATGTGAAAACAACTTGCGTTCCACGCTCGAAGACTGGATCCTGGTGGGACTAAAACTAAATCACCCCCTACCCCTTATCGCCGACATCGATTTGAATCTGGAGCCAGCCTATGCCACGATGGACGCCATGTAAGCGCCGCGATTTCATACGCAAGCTGCGCCAACTTGGCTTCGACGGACCATATTGTGGCACGCGACACCAGTTTATGATCTACCAGTATCATCGTCTAGCCATACCATCGAATACTGAGTATTCCGTGCCACAATTGCGGATGTTGATCAGCGAAATTGAGCTGATTATCGAACGCGAGCTATTCGTAGAAGAGTGGAACCAACTCTAAATAAGAACAACCTACAAGGAGTCAATAAACGAATGAAAAAATACCACGTCAAAGATTTGGACCTGGCCCCTTCCGGTCGCCTGCGCATGGAATGGGCCGAGCGGGAAATGCCCGTGCTGCGGCAGATCCGTGAGCGCTTTGCCGCCGAGCGGCCGCTCAAGGGCGTGCGCCTTTCGGCGTGCCTCCACGTCACTACGGAGACCGGCAACCTGGCGCGCGTGCTCCAGGCCGGCGGCGCAGACCTCGTCCTGGTTGC
>DAOUAY010000718.1:0-2394 GCA_034432995.1 Anaerolineae bacterium
CGCCTGGCACAAACGTAGCCGGTTGGTGCGCGATAGCGTGATATTCCGCGACTTTATCGAGTATCTCGCGGCGCAGCGCTTCGGCCCGCGCCTCGGCAAGCTGCCGCGTTGTCTGCTCATCTGCCATACCGATACCTCCGAACTAGAACGTGACACGTGATGTGTGATTTACGCATCACGTATCGCGCATTTCCGCAATCGTCTTCTGTAGCCCTTCTTCCAATCCGGTTTGCGCCTCCCATCCCGTGAGCCGCCGTGTGCGGTCGATGTCGGCAGGAATGGCGGGGACTTCGCCGGGCCGGTAGGGGAGCACTCCTGCAAGGATGCGCCCGCGCGCGCCGCTCAACGCCCAGATGCGCTCGATGACGGCACGGATGCGGTGAAGCTGTCCCGTTCCCACATCCAGCGCGCGCCCCTCAATACCAGGCGCGATTGCGGCTGCCAGCAATCCTTCTACGACATCCGCGACGAAGACGAAATCGCGTTGCTGCTCGCCGGCAGTCATAGGGAAATCGTCGCCGTTCAGTGCCGCGCGAATCGCCGCAGGGATCAGCGCCTGTTCCCGCTGCCCTGGCCCATAGACCTGAAACAGCCGCATCCACACGATAGGCACGTCCCAGGCATTGTAAGCGGCGCGGGCGCAGGCCCATGCTGCGACCTTCGAGGCGCTGTAGGCGTTGAAGGGATCAAGTCCTTCATCAGCGCGGCGCGCGCCATATTCGTAGGATGAACCGATCATCACAATGCGGTTTATCGTTTTCACCCGCCGCGCCGCATTCAAAACGTTGATGACGCCGCCGACATTGACATCGCAGGCGGTGGTCAAGGGCAAATCAGGGGTAGTGATCCCGATCGCGGCGAGATGGATGATCAGACCCGGCTGCGCGGCGGCAATCGCTTCGGTGACTGTCTCTGCAATGGTGATGTCACCAGGAATCGCGCGCACACCCTCCGGTAGCAGGGATGATTCGCCGGGCAGCACGAGCGCAGTCACGGCAGCGCCGGCCGCGATCAAGTGTTCTACCAACCGCCGTCCGATGAAACCCGTCGCACCGGTCAGAAAGACTGGAGTTGAAAGCTCAAAGTTGTATGTTGAAAGTTGTTCTGTAGATGTGAGCATAACTTTCAACTTCCAACTTCCAACTTGTAGCCCAGGTACTGCGCGTACCATGCCATCGTCTCAACCATGGCTGCCTCGCGTGACCATGCCGGTTGCCAGCCGAGGGTGTTGTGGAGCTTCGCGCTGTTCAGGTATTGATCTTTGATCTCGTTCTTTACCTCGTCCAGCACGATGGGTTCGAGCTTCGGGTGTGGCGAGAGCCGTAGAATCAGACGCGTCATCTCCAGTACGCTGACGGGTTCATCGGTGCTACAGTTGAACGCCTGGCCGCGAATCTCCGGACGGTCAAGCGCCTGGGCGAGCATCATATAAGCACGAACGGCATCGCGGACGTAAAGGTAGTCGCGGACGAAGGTGCCATCGGAGCGGATGACCGGCGCCTGACCCTGCAGCGCGCTGCGGATCGTGCCGGGGATAAGGCGGTTCCAGTTGAGGTCGCCGCCGCCGTACAGATTGGCGCAGCGCGTGATGGCGATGGGGATGTCATAAGTCTTGGCGTAAGTTTGTGCGATGAGGTCGGCGGCGCTTTTGGAGACGTCGTAGGGATGTTCGCCGTGTAGTGGCATATCTTCCGTGTAGGGCAGGACGGGCTGCGTGCCGTAGGCTTTGTCGCTGGAGGCCACGAGGATGCGTCTGACGGTGGGCGAGCGCCGCGCCGCTTCGAGTGTGGTCCACGTCCCCCGCACGTTGGTTTCGAAGGTGGAGAGGGGAGCGCGGTTGGCGATCCCCACAATGGTTTGCGCGGCCAGGTGAAAGATGGCGTCGATTTCGTACTCGTTGAGCACGCGTTCCATCGTGGCGTAGTCGGTCACATCGCCGCGCGCGATGCGGATGCGATGGATGACCCCGGAGCGCGCGAGCTGCGACTGTGGCACATCGTCGCGGATCAGCCCGACGACATCGGCTTTGGCTTCGATAAGCGTCTGGGTTAGCCACGATCCGAGTAGCCCGGTGCAGCCTGTGACCAGGACAGGACGGTCGCGCCAGAAGGATGGGTTCATTCAGTTACCTCCTC
Organism: Anaerolineae bacterium; assembly: GCA_034432995.1. GTDB lineage: Bacteria > Chloroflexota > Anaerolineae > B4-G1 > SLSP01 > DSWT01. Next base: position 2,136 of record DAOUAY010000718.1, read on the forward strand.
GTTGGGAGTTAGGAGTAAAGAGTAAAGAGTAAAGAGTAAAGAGTAAAGAGTAAAGAGTAAAGAGTAAAGAGTGAAGAGTGAAGAGTGAAGAGTGAAGAGTGAAGAGTATTCGCAACTCATAACTCATAACTCATAACTCATTTCTCTTTACCAGATTTTCCACGGCGCGTGCGTTTCCCACAAAGAAGTGAGTTCCTGCGCCTCTTTGAAGGTGTCCATCGCGCGCCAGAAGCCGTGATGTTCGTAGACGGCCAACTGC
>DAOUAY010000719.1:0-2225 GCA_034432995.1 Anaerolineae bacterium
GTTCATCGCTGCACCGGCGCCCGTAATTTTGCCCCGCAGTTCACGCACAGGCTGGCTTCTGGATCATTGAGGAAACCGCAACGCGCGCACACCACCGGCTGCGCTTCGGCCAGCGGCGCGCGACATGACTGGCAAATGTGCGCGCCCAGGTCGTTGGGCGTGCCACAGTAGGAGCACACCACCGTTTGAAACGCCGCCGCCGTCCCCAATCCACTGCCCCGGCTCTGGCAATATTCATCGACCGCTTTCCAGATCTCCGTGCGCAGTCCCAGCCAGCGCACATTGCGGGCTACGTTGTCCAATTCGTTCACCAGCCGCAGCGGATTGCGCCAGCCTTTCAAGCCCGTCCGCGCCAGGTCTGCGGCCACGCCCAGCACCTGCTGCTCACTCACTGCCACCGTCACGCCGGTCTGCATTGGGGTGATGTGTACCGTCACCTCGGTGTTGGGATCGCTGTGCTCGACCTTACGGCTCTGAATGTGCACGACGGCGCGTTTGCCTTCGGCAGGCATCCACTGCGCCCGCGTCTCCCCCTGATCGAAGCGCAGCACCAGCACGCGCGCCATGTCTCCGGCGCTGATGTCACCGTGGTATAATCGCTGTTCAACCTTGTCGGCCATGCTCTGCCCCCACGCCCTCAACCGAGTTGGACGAAGTCCTCCGCCGGAATCACGAACAGCGTAGCCTTATGTTCGCCGGGATCAGGCGTGCGGCAGGCGCCTTCGATCAAGCCGAAGACTTTGTCCAGCGCTTCCTCCTCCACGCCAATGAGCAACGTCACCCGCCCACGCCGCAGAAAGCCGCCGGTGCTCGCCACGCGCGTCACCCGGAACTCGTGTTCTACCAACGCATCCGAAACGTCCATTGCATCAGAGTCTTTCACAATCGCCATAACGAGTTTCATGTTGTTCACCTCACAATTGCACAAAGCGTTCCACCGGAAGGATAAAGACCGTCGCCCCACCTACAGAAGCCTCGATCATCATCGGATAGCCAGGCGTCAGTGAAAGCTCGACACCCATCGGTACGTAGCGGGTGCGGCGCGGACACTGCTCGCGCGCCACTGCAAAGAACCTGGGTAAACGCGCCGACGGCAACCCGATCAACAGGGTGACCAGCGCCTCGTGCAGAAAGCCGCCCACCGCATCCACAATCGTCACGGGGAACTGCTCCTTGTTCAACGCCTGGATCAAGTCGCGGGACTGGCTGCCATCGACAATCGTGATCGCTAAACGATCGATAGTTTCTTGCTGCATAGGTCCTCTCCTTAAGGTTGCGACAATCGTTTCTTTCATTATAATCGGTTTACGCCAACAAGAAAAGTTAACCTTGCGCAGTGGACAAACCTCCGTTCGCCCAAGTGTGCGCAAGGATGAAAGAGCAGGAAAAGCTGTGGATAGCGAAAAAAACACCCTCTACGTTCAGCCAGGTGACATTGTACTCCTGGTTGGCAAAGATCGCAAGGAAGCCATCACTTTCGTGGAATCGGGGAAGGTCTTCCAGACGCATCACGGTGTGGTGCCCCACGATGCGATCATCGGACAACCGTGGGGAGAGAGCGTCACGACACACCTCGGCTATGCCTACCAAATCCTCCCCCCTTCGCTGGAACAACTCGTGCGCTCGGTCCGCCGCGCCACGCAGATTGTCTATCCCAAAGAAATCGGCTATATGCTGATGAAGATGAACATCGGCCCTGGAACGCGCATCATCGAGGCGGGGACCGGCAGCGGCGGTCTCACGCTCGCCCTGGCGCGCATGGTCATGCCCCACGGCCACGTCTACACCTACGAAGTCCGCCCGGAGATGCAAGCCCTGGCGCAGAAGAACCTGGAAAGTGTGGGGCTGGCTTCCTACGTCACATTCAAAGTTCGCGATATCAGCGCAGGCTTCGACGAGCAGGGCGTGGATGCCGTGTTCCTCGACGTGCGCGCGCCCTGGGATTACCTGTCACACGTCCACGCCGCGCTCAAGGGCGGGGGCTTCTTCGGCAGCCTGCTGCCGACTACCAACCAGGTGACGGCGCTGCTGCGGCATCTCCAACAGCCCGCCTTCGGCTACACCGAGGTGGATGAACTCATTCTGCGGCCCTACAAACCTGTGCCGGGCCGCCTGCGGCCCTTCGACCGCATCGTCGCCCACACCGGCTACCTCGTTTTCGCCCGCGCCCTGCGCGGCGAATTCAACCCCGACCTGCCCGCCGCCCCGGAAGACTTCGGCGACCC
>DAOUAY010000720.1:0-36670 GCA_034432995.1 Anaerolineae bacterium
GATAGCGCGCTACGCGCCGCGCAGAAGGCGCTGGACCTCTACCAGACATTTAGCTTCGTGCAGATTACGGAGTGCGTGAGCGAAGAAATTCTTTTTCGTTACAGCCAGGCGCTCGCCGCCAACGAACAGCAAGAAGAGGCCACCAAATATCTGCGCCGCGCCTACGACGAAATGGCGCGCAAACACGCGCTCATCCCCACCGATAGCTACTTCCGCCGAACCTATCTCGAAAACATCCTCCTGCACCAGGAGATTCGCGCCGCGTATGCCGCACGGGTCGGGCTGATTCTGACAGAATCCGGCCAGGTTCCCCATTTGAGCCACATCCCGGAATCATTCTGACCTTGCAGACCTTGCGAAGGTTTAGGCGAACTGAAGGTTCGCACACCTTCGCAAGGTTTTTTGGGAACGCGATGACATTCCCCTAACACAACTGCTACGGAATCGCCACGCAAACTTTATCCTAACGTAATAGAATTGTGCTATGATTACCTTATGGTGGCGTCAACCGATTTTGCCGGCGGCGCGCGACAGTAACTCATGTTTATGGAAAAGTCCTTAAGGACGGTGCAGATCATGATGCGATTCCTCAACAAATTATTCAACGTTCGTTCGGAAGAGTGGCCGCGACTGCTATTGCTCTACGCGATGCTCCTGGCGGTCACACTCGGCGCGGTCTGGGGTGAGACGATCGTGGCGGCGGCCTTCCTGGAACAGGTGGGGGTGAGAGGGCTGCCCTGGTTTTTCATGGTCAGGGCGATCCTCTCCATACCGGCGGTCGCCATCTACACCGCCTTCGCCGACCGCATCGCCAGCCGTAAATTATTGATAGGTATCCTGCTTATCGGCGGGGCGGGCATCCTCGTCGGCCTGGGATTGCTGAACCTCGGCATTGCCGCCATCGCGTACCCCCTCCTCTACCTGCTGATCTACGTCCCACTGACCGACATTCTCTCCGCGCACTGGTACACCTACATCGACAGCTTCTACGACACGCGGGCGGCCAAACGTGTCGTGCCGATCTTGGGCACGGCGGGCAGCATCGGCGGGATCATCGCCGGCCTGAGCATGGAATCGCTCAACAAAGTTTTCTCGCCCAACGGCATCATCCTCGTGTGGCTCAGCATGTTGGGGATCATGGCGCTGGGAGCCTGGCTGATGCCCCACCTGATCAAATCGCGCAACGGCGCAGTCCAAAGCGGCGCGCCCAGCGTCAAAGCCAAGGGGACAGAAAAAGCGCGCGTTTCCTATGTCAGTGAACTGCGCGCAGGCTATCACTACGTCACCCAGTCGCGCTTCCTACGGGGGATCGCCATCGCGACGCTCGTTGTCGTCATCCTGCTCAACTTCGTCGGCTACCGCACCAGCGAGATCATCGTCGACAAACTCCAGACCACCGAGGCCATGGCGAACTTCTACGGTCTGGTGACCGGGATTGCCAACCTGATCATGCTGCCCTTCCAACTGTTCCTCCTCAGTCGCATCATCAGTTGGATTGGAGTGGGCAACGCCTTTATGTTGTTCCCGGCGGGTAACCTGGCGATCTGCGCGGGCCTGGTGTTTTTACCCGGCCTGCCGACGGCGGCCTTGGGCTATTTCGGCAGTACCGCCCTCTATGGCAACGTCGGCTATCAGATCAACAGCCTGCTCTACAACGCCGTGCCGCTGCGCATCAAGGGACGCGCGCGTGCCTTCATCGACGGCCTGGTTGCGCCAGTCGGCGCGTTCCTCGGCAGCATTCTGCTATTACCGCCATTCGTCGCGGTGGGGTGGTTCCTGCCGGCGTTCATCCTTGCCCTGGCCGTCTCCTATATCGCCAACACATTGATCGTGCGCCGCCAGTATGGGCAGGCGCTCGTCAAAATGCTCGAACAGGAAGACTACTCCTTCCTGCTCACCCAAAACGTCTCCGAGCTGACCGTCGCCGACCCGACAACGCTCAACAAACTGCGCGAGAAGCTCGAAAGCAGCACCAGCCACGAACTTACCGTCTTCATGGCGCAGCTCATCAGCCGGATCGGCGGGCGTGACGCCATCCCCATCCTCAGTCACACCGCCCACACCGCGCCTGAAAGCCACACGCGCGCCGCCATCCTCGACGTGATCGTGGCCGCCGACCTGCGCGGCGATGCGGTGCGCCAACTGTATCTCGACGCTATGGCCGATCCTGCCGGGCAGGTGCGCCAGTCCGCCATTGCGGGATTGCAGCAGCTTGCAGCGCCCAATGATCCCGAATTTCTCACCTACATGGCGAATATGGTCTACGATCCCGACATCAATGTGCGCGGGCAGGCGCTGGCGGTCCTGGTGCAGGTGGATAAGCTATACAGCCTCAAACCCGCCGTGGACGCGCTCGAAGCCATCTTGACCGGCGAGAATTCCCAGCACCGCGCCTACGGCGTGCGCATCCTGGGGCAGATCAAGAGCGAGCACACGCTCAACCGGCTAATGACCTACCTGGACGATCCCGCCGACGAAGTCCGGCTCGAAGCGGCGCTGGCCGTCGAAGCGGCTGTGCAAAAAGCGACACTCAACGACGCGCAGAAAGCCGAGATCGAAGCTAGAATCAGCTCCTGCCTCAACGATCCCGTCGAACGGACGCGCCGGGCTGCGCTTGTCGTGTTAGGGCGCACGGGTAGTCGCAAGACCTACCCGTTGATCGTCAACGCCCTCACCGACGCCAGCCCGCAGGTCCGCGAGACCGCCGCCGCGACGCTCGTAGCGCTCGGCAAGGCCATCATCCCGGTGATTCATCCCAAACTCGATGCGCCCAACGCGCAACTGCGCAAAATGGCTGCCGTCGTCCTCAGCCGCATCAACCCCAAAGAGTTCGGCCCACTGATCGTCGGCGCGAACATCACCGGCAACCTGCTCGCCATCTACGGGAACTTCGGCCTGGTCGAAGCCCTCGAACCGTGCGCCGCCTATCCGGCTTTCGGTGTCCTGCAAAGCGCCCTGCGCGAACAAGGCCAGCGCCTCACGTCCGAAATCTTCTACCTGCTCTCCGCCATCCAGGACCCCAACAGCGTGGACATCATCAGCGACTCGTTGCGCAGCGACAATCCCCGCACGCGCGCCAACGCCGTGGAAGCCCTGGAATCGCTCACCTCGCCCAAGACCGCCGAGTTGATCGCGCCACTCTACGAACCGGAAACCCCCACAAGCAAACTCCTGGAGTTGAGCAAGGAGACCTGGGACATGGAGCCGCCGGACACCGCCGAAGCCATCCACAAACTCGCCGCCATCCCTGAAGATTCCTGGGTGCGCACGATGACGGTTTTCGCCTTAGGGCAACTCGGCGCGGCGCTCGCTCCACCCGCGGCGGCGGCGCCTCCCACCCCCGAACCGCCACCCGCCGCACCGGAAGCGGAACCGCGCCGCGCCCGCCGCGCTATGCCCAAAGACCTCTTCGCTGCCCTCGACGCGCCGAAAGCGGAAGCGCCCCAACCCACCACGCCGCCGGCAGACGCCGCGCCGGCAGATAGCGCACCCGCGACCCGCGCGCGCCGCCGCCCGCCCGCCGACCTTTTCGGCGCACTCGACAGCCCCAAAACCGAAACGCCAGTCGCCGACACCCCAGCCGTCGAAATCCCAAAGCCAGATGCGCCCCAACCCGACGCGCCCGCTGCGCCCACCTGTTCCCTCCCCCTCACCCTCGCGCAGATCGAAGCGCTCCTGGCGACGGCGCTCAAAGACCCGGTCGAAGAAGTCCGTCTCGCGGCGCAGGCCGCCAAACGGCTGATCGCCGGCGCGCAAACCGACTTTATGAAGGAGGACCTTATGCTTTCTGCCATTGAAAAGATCATTTTCCTCAAAGAAGTCCCCTTCTTCCAGGGGATGACCATCGACCAGCTCAAAATCCTGGCGAACGTCTGCGAGGAAGAAATGTACGTGGAGGACACGCGCATCTACAACAACGACGATCCCGGCGGCGCGTTGTACGTCGTGGTCAACGGGCGCGTCGGCATCGAGCAGGAGAAGCGCGCCGGCTCCTTCGCCCGGCTGGCAACCGTCGAGGCGCACTCGTACTTCGGCGAAGCCAACTTCTTCGACAGCAGCCCGCACACCACCTCCGCCGTCGCCATCCAGGACACGCTCACGCTGCGTCTGCGCCGCGAGCCGCTCATCGCCCTGGCGCGCCAAAACCCGGAGATGTCGCTGGCGCTCATCAACGTCCTCAGCGAGCGGCTCCGCGAGTCCAACGACCGCATCGCCGAACTCACCCGCGCCCGCCCACGCCAGCTCAACAAGCTGTTCGACCAATACGATTAGGACTACAACCACAGAATTGTACCCGGATTTCACGGATTCTATGAATTAATAAGGAAAAATCCGTGTTCTCCGTGTTCATCCGTGTACTGGAAGAATGATGACAGACGAAACACTCTGGCGACAACAATCAGGCGATTACCCGGCGCCGACGCCGCTGGGGATTTCCAAAGCCTTGCCGCACTCCGGTGGGGCGACGCCACGCGCCTGCTACGAAACCGCGCCCACACCCGAACTCGCCGCCGCATTACGCGACTTTGCGCGCCAGAACGACCTCGACATCCCAACACTCATCCAGGCCGCGTGGGCGCTGCTTCTCAACCGTTACAGCGGGGAGAAGGACGTAGTTTTCGGAATGTTGGTCGCCCACACCCGCGAACCTACCCTCGTGCGCGCAACCATCCGGCCAGAGCAAGCGACGCGCGCCTGGCTCGCGGCTCAACGCGCCGACTTCGCCGCCGCACGCCAACAGCAGGATGCGCCGGAACAACGCCCATTGGAAAGCCTGCTCGTTTTCGGTACACACCCCGACGGCGAGCACGTCGAAACGCCCCTGATCCTTGCCATTGACGATGCGCTGCGCCTGCGCATCGGTTACAGCACCGTCCGATTCGAGGCCACCGCTATAGCGCGATTGGCCGGACACCTGCTCACATTACTGGAAAGCCTCGTTACCTTGCCGGAACTGCCCCTCGAAGCCCTGCCCATGTTGACCGAAATCGAACGCCAGCAGATGCTCGTCGCCTGGAACGACACCGCGACCGGCACCGGCTACGTCGGGCAGTGCATCCACCGCCGCTTCGAGCGCCAGGTCACGCAGAGGCCGGACACCGTCGCCGTGGTCTACGCCGAACCGGGACAACCCCGGCAAACCCTCACCTACCGCGAACTGAATGCCCGCGCCAACCAACTGGCCCATCACTTGCGCGCGCTCGGCGTCGGTCCGGAAGTCCCCGCAGCGATGTGCGTCACGCGCTCGACGGCGATGCTCGTGGGAATGCTCGGCATCCTCAAGGCCGGCGGCGCTTACGTCCCCATCGATCCCGCTTACCCGCTCGACCGCCAGGCGTTCATGCTCGCCGACACGCAGACGCCCGTTCTGCTGACCGAACGCGCCCTCGTCGACACGCTTCCGCCCACCCAGGCGCGCGTCGTCTGCCTGGACGCCGACTGGCCCGTCATCGCCGCCCACGCGGATGCGGACCTCGAAGGCGGCACGCAGGGTCACAACCTGGCCTACGTCATCTACACATCCGGCTCGACCGGCCAACCCAAAGGCGTCGAAATCGCCCACCAGAGCGTGATCAACCTCGTGGAAGCCACCCGCCCGGTTTTCGGTTTCGACGCGGACGACGTGTGGACGGTCTTCCACTCGTATGCCTTCGACTTTTCGGTTTGGGAACTCTGGACGCCACTGCTCTGTGGCAGCCGGTTGGTGATCGTGCCACAAGCCGCCGTGCAGTCGCCAGCGATGTTCCTCGACCTGCTGCGCAGCGAGGGCGTCACGGTCGTCAACCAGACGCCGTCGGCGCTTCAACGTCTGGTGGACCTCTACGACGCCGCGAACCCGCTTTCACTGCGCCTGATCTGCTGCGGCGGCGAGGCGCTGCCGCGCGCGCTGGCGCAGGACGTGCTGGCGTGGAACATCCCGCTGTGGAACTTCTACGGCCCCACCGAATCGACCGTGTGGGCTGCCTGTTACCCCGTCACCGATCCAGGCGACGCGCCGACCGTCCCCATCGGGCGACCGCTCGGCAACATCCGCCTGTACATCCTCGACGCGGCCATGCAACCCGTGCCCGTGGGCGTCGCCGGCGAACTCCACATCGGCGGCGTGGGGCTGGCGCGCGGCTACTTCGACCGCCCGCAGCTCACCGCCGAGAAATTCGTCGCCGATCCGTTTTCAGCGGAACCGGGCGCGCGCCTCTACAAAACCGGCGACATGGCCCGCTATCTCGAAGACGGCGCCATCGAATTCGTGCAGCGCCTCGACCATCAGGTCAAAATCCGCGGCTATCGCGTCGAACTGGGCGAAATCGAAAGCGCGCTCGCTCGCCATCCCGCTGTGCGCGAAGCCGTCGTCATCATCCGCCCCGGCTCCGACAAGACCCCCCACCTCATCGCCTACTACACCCCCGCCCCCACCGACTACCCGACTACCCGACCAACGACTACCGAACTCCAGGACTTTCTCAAACAGCATCTCCCGGCCCACATGATCCCCGCCGCGTTCGTCCATCTCGACGCCCTGCCGCTGACGCCCAACGGCAAAATCGACCGCCTGCGCCTGCCCGCGCCTGAAGTCGCCCGCCCCACCCTCGCCACAGCCTACGTCGCGCCGCGCACGGAGGCCGAAGCAATCCTGGCGCAGATATGGGAGCGCGTGCTTCTCGTGGCGCAGGTCGGCATCCACGACAACTTTTTCGAGCTGGGCGGCGACTCGCTGCTGGCGCTCAACATCATCGCCGAAGCGCGCGCTGCCGGGTTGCTCATCACCGTCCAGCAGCTTTTCGAATACCAGACCATCGCCGCGTTGGCTGCCGCCTGTCCCCCGCAGCCCCTCGACCCCTTACCCCTGGTCTCGCCCACCGACTTTCCTGAGGTGCGCCTGACCCAAGAGGAGTTCGAGGCGCTGTTGAGCGAACTCGGCGACGTGATCCCGTCAAAGGAGGTGGTGGCCGGTCTCTGACCGCGCCACCGACAGCACACCCATGAACACGCCGGACACCATCGAGGCCATTTACCCACTCTCTCCAATGCAGCAGGGGATGCTGTTTCACTCGCTCTACACACCGGAATCCGGCGTCTACTTCGAGCAACTGTGCTTCACCCTTCACGGCGACCTCGATATCGCCGCTTTCGAGCGCGCGTGGCAAGCCCTCATCGACCAACACCCGGCGCTGCGGACCGTCTTCGCCTGGGAGACGCGCGACAAGCCGCTGCAGGTGGTACGGCAACACGCCATCCTCCCGAGGACAACGCACGACTGGCGTGATCTATCACCCGACGCCCAGGAAAACCAACTCGCGGCGTGGCTCAAGGACGATCAAGGGCGCGGCTTCGATCTGCACCAGGCCCCGTTGATGCGCCTGACCCTCTTCCGCCTGGCTGACGAGACGTGGCGCTGCGTGTGGAGCTTCCACCACCTGATCCTCGACGGCTGGAGCCTGACGCTGGCGCTCAAGGATGTGTTCGCCTTCTACGAAGCGGCGCGCCAGGGGCAAGACCTGCGTCTCCCGCCGCCCCGCCCCTACCGCGACTACATCGCCTGGCTGCACGCGCAAAATCTGGCGGAGGCCGAGACATTCTGGCGCGAGACGCTGCGCGGGTTCACCACGCCCACGCCGCTGCACGTCCAGCGGGCGACAGAAGCCAATCCCGCCGCGGACGACTACGCCGAGCAACACCTGCGCCTGCCCGCCGCGACGACGACGGCGCTGCACACCTTCGCCCGCCAGCAGCGGGTGACGCTCAACACGGTCATCCAGGGCGCGTGGGCCGCGCTCCTCAGCCGCTACAGCGGCGAGCCGGATGTGCTCTTCGGCGCGACGATTGCCGGGCGGCCTGCCGCGTTGGATAATGTCGAAGGGATGATCGGGCTTTTCATCAACACGCTACCCGCGCGCGTCCACGTGCCCGACGAAGGCGCGCTGGGTCCCTGGCTACAAACGCTGCAAGCGCAGCAGGCCGCCGCCCGCCGCTACGAGTACGCCCCACTGGTCGACATCCAGCGGTGGAGTGACGTCCCGCAAGGCCAAGGCTTGTTCGACACGCTGCTCGTCTTCGAGAACTATCCCGGCGAGGCGGACGTCCAACCGGCGGATCCCCGGCTCAGCATCGCCGACATGGTCACGCTGGAAAAGACCAACTACCCGCTCACGGTCATCGTCGAGCCGGGCGAGGCGCTGCGCCTGAGAATCAGCTATCGACGCCAACGCTTCACCGATGACGCCATCGCGCGGATGCTCGGACACCTGCGCGCGCTGCTCGAAGGGATGCTCGGCGCGCCGGAATCCGCGCCCGGCGACCTGCCGCTGCTCACCGCGACAGAACGCGCACAAATCCTGATCGCGTGGAACGACACCCGCACGGATTACCCCCGCGACACGCCGGTCCACCGCCTGTTCGAAGCGCAGGCCGCGCAAACGCCTGACGCCGTAGCCCTCAGTTTCGAGAGCGCGACGCTGACCTACGCCGAACTCAATCGCCGCGCCAACCGCCTGGCGCGCCATTTGCGCGAACTGGGCGTGGGACCGGAAGTCGGCGTCGGCGTTTACGTCGAACGCTCGTTCGAGATGATTGTCGGCGTCCTGGGCATCCTCAAGGCCGGCGGGGCCTACGTCCCGCTCGATCCCACCTATCCACAAGAACGTCTCGCGTTTATGATCGACGACACCCAAGCGCCGGTCATCCTGACGCGCACGCGATTGGTGGGGAAGCTCCCGGCATACAACGGGCGGATCGTCAACCTCGACGATGATCTGGGTTCGGCCTATGCAGACGACAACCTCGACGGCGGCGCGACCGGCGACAGCCTGGCCTACGTGATGTACACGTCCGGCTCGACGGGCGCGCCCAAAGGCACGAGCATCGTCCACCGCGCCATCGTGCGGCTGGTCAAAAACACCAACTTCGCCAGCCTGACCGCCGACGAGACGTTCCTGCAACTGGCGACGCTCTCCTTCGACGCCTCGACGCTCGAAATCTGGGGCAGCCTGCTCAACGGCGGGAAACTCGTCATCTTCCCCGCGCACAAGCCGTCGCTCGACGAGTTGGCGCGCTTCATCGAAGAGCAAGGCATCACGACGCTGTGGCTCACCGCCGGGCTGTTCCACCAAATGGTCGAAAGCTATCCCGAAAGCCTCAGCCACGTCCGCCAACTGCTGGCGGGCGGTGATGTGCTCTCCGTCGCCCACGTGCGGCAGATGCTCGACCGGCTACGCCCAGGACACATGCTCATCGACGGCTACGGCCCCACCGAAAACACCACCTTCACCTGCTGCTATCCGATGCATGGCCCAGACCATCTCCATACCGCTTGCGCTGGATCACAATCCAGCGCCACCGTCCCCATCGGACGGCCCATCGCCAACACGCAAGTCTACATCCTGGATCGCGCCATGCGGCCCGTGCCGGTCGGCGTGCCCGGCGAATTGTACATCGGCGGCGACGGGCTGGCGCGCGGCTACTGGCGACAGCCCGAATTGACCGCCGAGCGCTTCGTCCCCCACCCCTTCAGCGCCGAACCGGGCGCGCGGCTTTACAAGACCGGCGACCGCGCCCGCTACCTGCCCAGCGGCGACGTCGAATTCATGGGACGGCTGGACAATCAGGTGAAAATTCGCGGCTACCGCGTCGAGCCGGGCGAGATCGAGGCGCGTCTGGAACAACACCCGGCAGTGCAGAATGCCGTCGTCGTGGCCCGCGAGGACATCCCCGGCGACAAACGTTTGGTGGCTTACGTCGTCACCCCGCCAGAGCAACAGCCCACCGCGGACGCGCTGCGCGAGGCGCTGCAAACCGCGCTGCCCGACTATATGATCCCCGCCGCCTTTGTGCGATTGGACGCCCTGCCGCTCACGCTCAACGGCAAAGTCGACCGCGCTAAACTCCCCGCCCCCGATTGGACGCAGGCGGCGGCAACGCACATCGCGCCGCGCAACCCCACCGAAGAGGCGCTGGCAGAGATCTGGCAGAACGTGCTCGGCATCCCACAGGTGGGCGTTCACGACAACTTCTTCGCGCTCGGCGGGCACTCGCTGTTGGCGACGCGGGTGATTTCGCGCGTGCAGCAAAGTTTCCAGATCGCCATTCCCCTGCGCGCCATCTTCGAAGCGCCAACCGTGGCGGGGTTGGCCGCCGCCGTCGAAGAGGCGCTCATCCGTGAGATCGAGAGCCTCAGCGACGCCGATGTTCACGCCCAGGCAGGGGACAATGACTGACGTCTTAACGCCTGTTTACACAGCGGCGCCGAGAACCACGCTCTCGCCCGCCCAACGCGCGCTGCTCGAAAAACGCCTGCGCGGACGACCGGAGGCGCGCCCGGCGGAAATCCCGCGCCGCGCAGAAACCGGGCCAACGCCGCTTTCCTTCGCGCAGCAGCGGTTGTGGTTCCACGAGCAGTTGAAACCCGGACAGCCGACCTACAACGTCCCCATCGTCGTGACGCTGCGCGGCCCGCTCGACGTCGCCGCGCTGGAAGCTAGTCTGCACGACATCGCCCAGCGGCACGCCATCCTGCGCGCGACCTTCACCGCTGTAGGCGGCGAACCCGCGCAGATCGTCGCCCCAACGCTGCACGTTCCGCTCGTGGTTGTAGAAGCGCGATCACTGTCCAACACTGACGTCGAGGCGGAGCTTGCCGCCGAAGCGCGCGTCCCTTTCGATCTGACACAAGGCCCGCTCTGGCGCGCGCGGCTGCTGAGCCTGGACGTGGCGGAGCACATCCTACAGTTGACCTTTCACCACATCATCTTCGACGGCTGGTCGCTGGGCGTCTTCTTCCGCGAACTCAGCGCACTGTACGCGGCGCGCGTCACCGGACAGGCGCCATCGCTGCCGGAGTTACCCATCCAGTACGCAGACTTCGCCGTGTGGCAGCGCGCATGGCTGCAAGGCGACACACTCCAGCGCCAGCTTGCGTACTGGCAGGAACGGCTAAGCGGGCCATTGCCGGCGCTCAACCTGCCCACCGATCGGCCCCGCCCGCCCATCCAGACGCACAACGGGGCGCTGCACCGCTTCACGCTGCCCGTTGCGCTGTACACCGCGGCGCAGGCGCTCGCTCAGGAGGAAGGCGTCTCGCTCTTCATGTTGCTGCTGGCGGCGTTCGAGGTGCTGCTCTACCGCTACACCGGCCAGGAGGACTTCGTCGTCGGCGCGCCCATCGCCAACCGCACGCGCAGCGAAGTGGAAGGACTGATCGGCTTCTTCGTCAACACGCTGGCGCTGCGCGGCGATCTCGCAGGCCAGCCTTCTTTCCGCGAGCTACTGGACCGCACGCGGCGCGTCGCCCTCGAAGCCTACGATCACCAGGACTTGCCCTTCGAGCGGCTGGTAGAGGCGCTGCAACCGGAGCGCGATCTGAGCCGGTCGCCGCTGTTCCAGGCGATGTTCTCCTTCCAGAACAACGGCAATGCCGACCTGCGCCTGCGCGATCTCGCGGCCTCATATCACGTGATCGATAACCAGACGGCGCTCTTCGACCTGTCACTCGATATCGAGGAGACACCGGAAGAGCTGCGCGGCAGCTTCGAGTACAACGCCGATCTGTTCGACGCAGCGACGGTCCAACGCATGGCCGGGCACTTCGAGACAATTCTGGCGGGCGCACTGGTCCACCCGGAACAGCCCATCGCCACGCTGCCGTTGATGCCGGAGGCCGAACGCCAGCAGATGCTCGCCATCGGGCGCGGCCCGACACGCGACTATCCCGGCAACGTGTGCGCGCATCACCTGTTCGAGGCGCAAGCCGCGCGGACGCCGGAGGCGCTGGCGGTCATCCACGAAGACCAACAACTGACCTATGCCGACCTCAACCGCAAGGCTAACCAACTGGCGCATTATCTGCAAACACTGGGGGTAGGGCCGGATACGCCGGTGGGGCTATTCCTTGAGCGCAGCCCCGAAATGATCGTCGGCCTGCTCGGCGTCCTCAAGGCCGGCGGGACGTATGTGCCCCTCGATCCGGCCTATCCCCCGGAGCGTTTGGCGTTGATCCTGGGGGACGTGCAGTCGCGCATCCTCGTCACGCAGTCACAACTGGCGCGCGCGTTGCCTATCCAGTCGGAACACGTGATTTGTCTGGATACGGATTGGGACGTCATCGCGCAACAGAGCACGGACAATCCTGCTTCCGGCGCAAGCGGCGAGCACGGCGCGTACATCATCTACACTTCGGGGTCCACAGGCGCGCCTAAGGGCGTCGTCATCCCACACGGCGCGCTGCACAACTTCGTGGCGGCCAGCCAGGAAATCTATCAAATCCGCGCGAGCGAGCGCGTGCTACAATTCGCCTCCCTCAGTTTCGACGCAGCGGCGGAAGAAATCTACCTGAGCCTGACGCAAGGCGCGACGTTGGTGCTCAGAACGGATGAGATGCTCGGCGCGACAAGCACGTTCTGGCAGAAGTGCCGCGAATATGAGGTCAACGTCCTCGACTTACCCACGGCTTACTGGCGCGAGGTGGTGCATAGCTTCACACTGTCGTCGCACGCCGGGAAGAATCTGCCCGCATCGCTGCGGCTGATCATCATCGGCGGGGAAAAGGCGCTGCCGGAGGACGTGGCGCTGTGGCATGCACACGCCGGCGAGTGTGTGCAACTCATCAACAGTTACGGCCCCACGGAAACGACGGTGGTGGTGACCACGCACGATCTATCGACGCCGGAAGCGCTGAATGACGCACGAACGTGTGTGCCGATTGGACGTCCTATCGCTAACGTCCAGGCTTACGTGCTCGATCCGCAGTTGCACCCCCAGCCTGTGGGCGTGCCCGGCGAACTGTACATCGGTGGCGCGTGCCTGGCGCGCGGCTATCTGGGCCAGCCGGACCTCACCGCCGAGAAATTCATCGCCGATCCATTCAGCGAGACGCCCGGCGCGCGATTGTATAAGACCGGCGATCTGGCGCGTTATCGCGCGGATTTCACACTCGAATATTTCGGGCGAAACGACGCGCAAGTGAAAATCCGCGGCTTCCGTGTCGAACTTGGTGAAACTGAAGCCGTATTGCAAAACCTGGCCGATGTCAAAACTGCGGCTGTGGTGGTCGCCAAAGACACCGCAGGCCAGGAGCAACTTGTGGCCCATGTCGTGCCCGGAGACGGACGTGCGTTCACGGCTGAGGGTCTGCGCACGGCACTCAAGCGCGCGTTACCTGCCTACATGCTGCCCGCCGGCTACGTCTTCCACGATGCGCTACCGCTGATGACAAACGGCAAAATCGACCGTCAAGCGCTCGCCGCGCTCGGATTCAACCGCGAAAGCGCCACGGATTACATTGCACCGCGCACCGAGACCGAAAAGCAGCTCGCCGCCATTTGGGCCGAGGTGCTCCACGTCGAGCGGGTAAGCCTTCACGACAACTTCTTCGATCTGGGCGGGCACTCGCTGCAAGCCGTGCAGCTCATTTCCAAAATTACGGCGGCATTACGCACATCGCTCTCGATCAAGACGCTTTTCCTGCACCCGACTGTCGCAGAACTCGCCGACGCGCTCCAGCCCTCCTCGTCTGCGATGACCGCCGCCGTAGCACCCGCGCCAGCGGTCGCTTCGTTCATCGCCATCGAACGACACCCGCTGTTGGCATTGTTCGCTGCCGGGAAACTCGCGCCCGTGGCGTCGGCGGCGCTTGGTTACCTCGACCGCATCAGCCCGGAGCGCGACGCCTTGTTGCACGCGCATATCGCGGACATGCCGCTCTTCACCGACGTCATCGAGACGGCGCTGGGACGCATCGCCATCCTCCTGCTGCCCCGCTTCGACGACGAGCTGTATCACGACCCGCAGGATTTCGTCGCCAGGATCATCGACGGGCTGCACATGGCGCGCCTGCTCGGCGCGCATACGGTCTCGCTCACCGGACTGATCCCCTCGGCGACGGAATACGGGCGCGCCATCGTCGCCAACAGCAGCTATAACGCAGCATTGCCTGCCGTCACCACCGGACACGCTACCACGTCCGCTGCTGTAATCCTGGCCGTGAAGAAGATCCTCCACGAGAGCGAGCGGCAATTGGAACGCGAGCGGGTCGGCGTGTTGGGACTGGGGTCCATCGGGCTGACCTCGCTGCGGCTGATGCTCAGCACGTTGCCGCATCCCGAAACCCTGCTGCTGTGCGATCTGTACGACAAGCGCGATGTGCTCGAAAACGCCCGCCGGGAAATCGTCCACGATTTCGGCTTCGCGGGCGAGGTACAGATTGTCGCATCGCGGCACGAGATTCCCGCGCCATTCTACGACGCGTCGCTGATCCTCGGAGCGACCAACACCGCCGACGTCCTCGACATCACGCGGGTGCGACCAGGGACACTGATCGTGGACGATTCCAGTCCACGCTGTTTCTCATCCGAGGCGGCGTTGCGCCGCCTGCACACACACGGCGACATCCTGTTCACCGAGGGCGGCGTGCTCAAGTCGCCTGATCCGATTGGACAGACGACCTATTTGCCGGAATCGTGGAGCGCCCCCCTCATCGGCTACGCGCGGCGTGACATTCACGACATCACCGGCTGCATCCTGGCAGGGTTGCTCGCGGCGCGCTTCGACAACCTTGCCCCCACCGTCGGCCCGGTGACCGTCGTGGAGAGCGTGCAGCATTATTACAAGCTCAGGGCGCTTGGTTTCGAAGCCGCCGACTTGCACGGCGATTTGTATACCCTGGAGCCACAACACATTGACAACTTTAAGCGGCGGTATTGAGTATGCCTGTAAAGTGAGTACAATATTGTAGTGATCAACGCCCCCTGGCGAAGGACGGACCGTAAGGGCAAGCGTCCCATAAGGAGGATGCCACAAATATGAACAGATACAGATTGAACCACAGAGTGCTCTTATTCCTCATAGTTGTCAGTAGCCTTTTGAGTCTTACGGCTTGCAACGGCGCGCGCACCACGCCGGAAGCCGCTGCGCCAACCGCCATCCCAACCGTCGCCAGCCAGCGGGGGATCGGCGGAACGCTGCGTATGGTGTACTGGGAAGCGCCGACCACGCTCAACCCGCACCTGTCGCTGAGCATCAAGGACTGGGAAGCTGCGCGCATCACCTACGAACCACTCGCCAGCTTCGATGAAGACGGCGAATTGGTCCCCTTCCTGGCCCTCGAAATTCCTTCGCTGGAAAACGGCGGCGTCGCGGAAGACGGGAAATCGGTCACATGGAAATTGAGGAACGACGTCACCTGGTCGGACGGCACACCATTCACTGCCGAGGACGTCAAATTTACCTACGAGTACCTCATCGACCCGGCAGTGAACGCACAGTCGGCCTACATCTACGGAAACATCGAAGCGGTTGAGGTCATCGATCGGCTGACCGTCAAGGTGATCTTCAGCGATGTCACACCGGCCTGGTCGCTGCCATTCGTCGGCATCCAGGGCGTGATTCTGCCAAAGCACATATTCGCGGATTACAAAGGCGCGAATGCCCGCGAAGCTCCGGCGAACACCCTGCCGGTCGGCACGGGGCCGTATCGCGTGGTCGAGCCGGGGATCAAGCCGCAAGAGGTGTTGCTGCTGGGCACGCAGATCGTGGAGACGAACAAGATCGTCTACGAACCGAACCCTTACTACCGCGACCCCGATCTGCCGTATTTCAGCAAAATCGAACTGCGCGGCGGCGGCACGGTCGCCGAAGCGGCACGCATGGTGCTGGAAGCCGGGGAAGCCGATTATGCCTACTACCTTACCCCACTCCCCATCGAAGAACTGGAGAGGCTTCAGGAAGGCGGCACCGGCGTCGTGCTGGCAAAGTTCGGCTCGAACGTCGAGCGCATCCTGCTCAATCGCAGCGATCCGCGGCAGACCGCACCCAACGGCGAGCGTTCGAACCGCGACCTCCCCAATCCCTTTTTCAGCGACAAACGCGTGCGTCAGGCGTTTGCGTATGCCATCGACTATCAAACCATCGTGGCGCTCTACGGGCCGCTGGGCAAAGAAACACACAACAACCTGGTCGCGCCCTTGCAGTACGATTCGCCCAACACGTTCTACACGTACGATCCCGAAAAGGCCAAGGCGCTCCTGGATGAAACCGGCTGGATTCTTGACCCCGCCACAGGCATCCGGGTCAACCGCGATACCCGCATGCGGATGAACCTGGTTCTGCAGGCCTCCGCCGCCCCGCAGGGCACAGCCCTCGAAAAGACGCAGCAAATCATTCGTCAAAACCTGCGCGCTATCGGCGTCGACCTGGAACTGAAAATCGTTGACGCGAGCATCATGTTCAGCGACGATCCGACCACGACGCCCGACAACTTCCTGCGATTCGCGGCAGACATGCAGACCTTCGGCATCTCCAGCGACAGCCCCGATCCAGGGCCATTTATGCAGTTCTGGACCTGTGAACAAATTCCCCAACTGGATAATGGCTGGGCCGCCGGACTCAACGTCGAGCGTTGGTGCAACGCCGAATATGACGCGCTCTACCAACAGGTCAGCACTGAGATCGACCCCGACGAACGACAACGCATATTCATTCAGATGAACGACTTGCTCATCGAGGATGTCGTCATGATCCCCATGGTTCACATGGCCGAGGTGCAAGGGGTCAGCGCGACCCTCGCCGGCATCGAACTGACGCCGTGGGATATGAACACCTGGAACATCAAGGATTGGAGGCGCACGCCATGACCGAACACACAACGTCCATCACAACGGATGCAAAAATGATCCCCTGGGTCGAGAAATTGCCCGGCATGACCTGGATCAAGGATTTGAAGATCGGGCGCAAACTGACCCTGGGATTCGGGATCCTGGTGCTGCTCATTTTCATCAGCGCAGGGGTGAGCTACCTGGGAAGTGGACGCGCCACCCAGGAGATTATGCGCGTGACCGACGTGCGCGCGCCGACGGCGCTCGATGCCTCGCGCGCGCAGGCCAACTTGCTGCGTATGCTGTCCGACGTGCGCGGTTATCTCGCGTTAGGCGACCAAACGTACCGCGAGAGCTATGCCGAATCGGCGCGCGCTTTCGAGGCAGACCTGGAGCGGCTCAACAGCCAGCTCCAAAACCTGGACACGACCAATATCCGCCGTCTGGTGCGGTTGCAAATCGCTTATGACCAGTGGTCGGCGCTGCCGGAGCCGCTGTTCGACCTGCGCGACGATCAACTCGACCGCGAACCGGCCTACCGGCTCCTGGCCACGGACGGCATCCGCTATGCCGGTGAGGTACTCATCGCCACCAACACCCTCATCGAATTACAGGGCCAGCAAGAGCCAACGGCGGAGAACCTCGCGCTGTTGAGCGATATGGCGAAGTTCCAGGGCAACTTTGCCGCGATGTTGTCGGCGCTGCGCGGTTACGTCACGACCAACAACCGCATCTACCGGGGCGAGTACGAGGTCAACCTGGTGGACAATCAGAACGTGTGGGAACGCCTGCAAGGCAAACGCGGCGCGCTCACACCTGACCAACAGGTGTTGCTCGACACGATCGTGCAGAATCGCGCCGAATTCTTGAATCTGCCGGGGAAGATGTTCGCCGATCTGGAGGGCGAACGCGCGCGCGAAGACCTGTATCTCTTCAGAACGCAGGCCCTGCCACTGGCGGATGAAATGCAACGCTTGCTCAATGAGATGACCAACGATCAACAAGATCAACTCACGACAGACCTGGCGACCGGACGGCGTGATCTCCAGCAAACCAACGTTATCATCCTCGGCGGCGGCATCTTTGCGCTGCTCGTTGGCACCGGCCTGGCTTACGTCACCCGCGAGACGATTGCCGGTCCTGTGGTGCGGCTCACCAACGTCGCCGAGCGCATCCGCGGGGGCGACCTGGAGGCGCAGGCGCGGGTCGAGTCGCGGGACGAGGTGGGCGTGCTGGCGACCACGTTCAACAATATGACGACGCAACTGCGGATGACGTTGCAGCAAGTGCGCAAGGAGAAGCGCCGCGCCGACGATTTGCTGGAAGTCGTGATCCCCATCGGCGTCGAGCTGACCACGGAGAAAGACTTCAACCGGCTGCTCGAAAAGATGCTGCTGGAAGCCAAAGACTTCTGCCACGCCGACGCCGGTACGCTCTACCTGATCGAAAAAGATGAACTCCGATTTGTGATTGTGCGCAACGACAGCCGTAATGTCGCCATGGGCGGCACGACCGGCAACCCAATCACTTACCCGCCGTTGCCGCTCAATTCGGCGACGAACGGCGACACGCCTCACCTGGCTTATCACGCCGTCGCCACACAGGTCGCGCTGAGCGGCGTCTCCAGCAACATCCCGCAGCACGACCAAAAGAGCACCATCGTTGGCGACTACCAGATCGATTCGCTGCTCACCATCCCGCTCAAGAACAGCGCCGGAACGGTGTTGGGCGTGCTGCAACTGATCAACGCTGAAGAGCCGGAAACGGAAACGCGCATCCCCTTCGATCCCAACCTGCAACAGATGATGGAGTCGTTCTCCTCGCTCGCCGTCGCCGCGTTGGAAGCCTACATCCGCGAGCAAGCGCTCCATCGCCAAATCCAGGAATTGCGCATCGAGATCGACATGGCGAAGAAAGAACGACAGGTCGCAGAAATCACCGAATCGGATTACTTCCAGGAGTTGCGCGAGAAAGCGCGCGAACTTCGCAGCAGAACGTAATACCCAGACTACAAAAGTCTCACGAGGTGCTTGCTTGAGCCATCATGTACGCTAAACAACAGGTCTGCAAGACACAAGCCGTGCTGAGACTTTTGTAGTCTTTACGACATAGACTATAATTGTATACAAACCGCATAATAAGGAGGCCAGGCATGTCAAAAATCGTTTCAATCCATTCATTTCGTGGCGGCACGGGCAAATCGAATATCTCCGCGAACGTAGCAGCGCAGATTGCCAAAGATGGCAACCGTGTGGGCGTCGTCGACACCGACATCAACTCGCCGGGAATCCATGTGCTCTTTGGCATGGATGAGGATGAGATGACCCGCTCGTTGAACGACTATCTATGGGATAAGTGCAGCATCGAGGAAGCCGCTTATCCTGTCGGCGCGCGCATCGGCAAGGGGGAAGTGTTCCCGATGAACGGAGAAATCTTCCTCGTTCCCTCCAGCATCCGCGCGGGCGACATCACGCGGGTATTGCGCGAGGGCTACGACGTGGGACTGCTTCAAGATGGCTTCGAGGCGCTCATCGAAAAGCTCGCTCTGGATTACCTCATCATCGACACGCACCCCGGACTGAACGAAGAGACGCTGCTCTCCGTCGCCATTTCCGACGCGCTCATCATCATCTTGCGGCCCGATCAGCAGGATTTCCAGGGCACCGCCGTCACTGTAGACGTCGCCCGCAAGCTGGAAGTGCCCAATCTCTTCCTGGTCATCAACAAGGCGCTGACCTCCTACGACTTCGCCGCGCTGAAGAAACAAGTCGAGGCCACCTACGATAGCCAGGTCGCCGCCATTCTGCCGCTCTCGGAAGACGTGGCTCGCCTGCAATCGTCCGACATCTTCTCGTTGCGCTTCCCGGAGCACCCCTTCAGCCAGAGCATCCGCAACATCGTCACCCTCATCGAGGCCATCTAGGGGATCCGCCATGATCTGCCATAAATGCGGTCAACCGGCGATGGGGATATGCAAGTTTTGCGGGCGCGGGGTCTGTAAGGATCACCACTCCACGTCCCTGCCAACCATTATGGCGATGTACGTGGGAAGAGATAACACGCCCAAAGCGGTGGTCGTCTCCAACGTGCTGTGGTGCGGCGAATGTCAGCCGCAACCGGAGCCTATCGAAATGCCGGAATTTTTCTAGGAGGTCACGCAATGGGCATTTTTGGTTCAATCTCAAAGAAAATCGAAGAACGGCAGGAAGGCATCAAACCCTCCGATCTCCTTGAGTTGCCCAAGTCGATGCGCACATTGATGCTGACCATCAACCGCGTCAAAACGCTCGACGCAGAAACGGCTTCAGCTCAGATCGGACAATCAGTGGAAGAAACACAGCGCGATTTGGACACGCTCGTCGAGAAGGGCTATCTGCAGTACGATCCACTGACCACCCAATACCGGATTCGTTATGGGCGCACAGACCCACAGAACATGCCCGGAAGCCTGTGGGCCGCGCTGGACGACAAGACCAAAGAGCCAGGCGACTGAGATCGACGGCGGTTTCACACGATGAATCCCTTAGCCTTGCTCTTAGCCGCCGGCATCCCGGCCATCTTTTTGCTGATTATCTACACGCAAGACCTGTACGCCTCGCGCACGTTCCGGCTGGTGCTCATCTGCTTTGCGTGGGGCGCGCTCGGCGGCGTGGGATTGTCGTTTCTGTTCAACAGCTACGTCGCCTATCCAACCATCGTCAAGCTCGGGTGGGACATCCTGCTGCTGTACGTGCTGTTCGCCCCTATCGCCGAGGAGCTGATCAAGTCGCTCGCCCTGCTGTACGTCTCGCGCCGTTCGGAGTTCACGTACTTCGTGGACGGCGCGATCTATGGGTTCGCCTCCGGCATCGGCTTCTCCATCGTCGAAAACTTCATCTACCTGAGCCAGAATCCGCGCATGGGGATCACGCTGGCGGTGTCGCGCGCTTTTTCGACGTGCTTGATGCACGGCGCAGCCTCCGGACTGGTAGGCATCGCCATCGGGCGCGTGCGCTTCCAGCAAAAAGCGGGGCGCGGACTGGGATTGGCGGGCGGCTGGATCGCGGCGATGATCCTGCACGGCGTCTTCAATGCCATCACCCAAGCCGATCTCCCTGGCGCGCTCCTGGCGATCATCCCCATCGGCATCGGCTTTGCCGGCGTGGGCCTCATCGCCTACATCATCTCGCTAGGACTACGCGAACAAAAGCAGTGGCTCGCCGACACACTCGACCACAAGGTCGGCGTCACCAGAGCCGAGGTGCGCGCCGCGCAGGCGTACAGTTCGCTCGAAGAGATGCTCGAACCCATCGCCAAACAATTCCCGCAAAAAACCGAGCAGGTGATGGCGCTCGTACTGCGCCAGGCGCAGTTGGGGATCAAGCGCAAAGTCCAGGAGAAGCTGGATGACCCCAAACAGAAAGACCAACTGACGCAAGAAATCGCGCAGATGCAGGCGGAAATGGAAAAACTCCGCAAGGCCATCGGCCCCTACGTGATGACATTCGTGCGCAGCGTGTTCCCGGAGGGCGCATTGAACATTTGGGCGCGCATGGAACTGGTCGCCGCGCAGACCGGCCCGGCGGACGTGCAAAAGTGGGCCAGTATGTTGACAGCGCCCCAACCTGCCGCTGCCGTGTCCACGGACGCGCCGAAGCGCAGTGTCTTCGGCACAATCCAGGCCCAGGCGGATAAACCGGCAGAGACCCGACAGGAACCGCCCACAAGCTGAGAATTTCAGACTTGTAGATGATTGCATGGGCCAGGCCAGGGACACACACAACACAAAAGACGCGGCAGCGCCGGAGATGCTGGCGCTGCCGCCCACTCTCGATGCCTACTTGCCCAGAAAACTCCTGCTCCCCCTCCGCGAACTGCGCTTCAACCGGCGTGCGTGGTTCAGCGCTCTGAATCACCTGCGCTCGCTGCGCTATCTACTCTCGACCTACATCCCCAGTCACCTCGGGCAGGTCATACTGCGCCATCCCGTCGCCGGGCAGCCCTCCGGCGAATGGCTCGAGGGCAGCTTGCTTTTCTCCGATGTCAGCGGATTCACCGCCCTCTCCGAACGCCTGGCGCATCAAGGCCAGGAAGGCGCGGAACAACTGACCCGCGCCATCAACGCCTACTTCGAGCGCATGCTCGACATCCTCGCCTGGTCGGGCGGCATCCTCCTCAAGTTTGCGGGCGACGCGCTGCTTGTGTACTTCCCCGCCGACCTCAACGACACACACGTGGCCTGGGCCGTGCGCGCCGGGCAGCGAATGATGCGCGCTATGCACGAATTCGCCGCCATTCCCACGGCCTTGGGGCCAGTAGAACTCAGGATGAAGATCGGCGTCAGCACGGGGCTTTTTGCGGGGTTGAGCGTCGGTTCTGCCAAACGTATGGAATACGTCCTTCTCGGCGATCCTGTGACGCGCGTGATGGGCGCGGAAAGCGCAGCGATCGCCGGGCAAGTCGTCGTCGATAGCGCGACCTTCACTCACCTTGCCCCCACAGCGTTCACCGAACTCGGCAACGCCTACTATGCAGTGGAAGAGGAACCTGGCGAAGCCCTCAATGCCTTCGAAATTCGCGCAGAGACAGGACGCACACGCTCTACCGAAAGCAGCAGCTTCACCCCTGCGGAGATGGCGGCAGACATGCAGCGCCTCATTGATCAGATCTCAGCGTTGACCCCCTACCTGCCCCACCCCCTGGTCGAACGCATCATCGACGCCGCCGGGCAGCGCCGCATCGAGAGCGAGTACCGGCTGACGACGGTGCTGTTCACCAACGTCACCGGCTTCGAGAACCTGCTCCCCGACGCCAACACCCCGCTCGACACCGTCACCCGGCTGATGAGCGACTACTTCGACGCCATGCACGCCGTCATCGCGCGCTACGATGGCGTCATCACCCGCATCGACCCCTACAGCAAAGGCTCGAAAGTCCTCACCCTTTTCGGCGCGCCCATCGCCCACGAGGACGACCCCGGACGCGGAACACGCGCTGCGCTGGAGATGATGGCCGAACTGGCGGCGCTCAACGCGCGCTGGCAGACCAGCGATCCCATCGTCCAACAGCGCACCGGCATCACCCACGGGCTGACCTTCGCCGGGCAAGCCGGGGCCGCCACCCGCCGCGAGTACACCGTCATGGGCGACGATGTGAACCTCGCGGCGCGGCTGATGTCGGCGGGAGCGCCGGGCCAGGTTTTGCTCGCGCAATCGGTCCATGCGAAGGTCGCGGGGCGGTTCGCCATCACTGCGCTGCCCGCCATCCGCGTCAAAGGCAAGACCGACCCGATTCCCATCTACCAGGTGGACGACCTCGCAGAAGAGAATCCGCTGACCGGCCGTCTACGCGATCTCGCACCGCCCTTCGGACGCGAAACAGAACTTGCGGTGGTGCTCGAATTGGCGCACAGTGCGCTCACCGGCCGCGGCGCACGGCTGACGTTGCGCGGTCCGGCGGGCATCGGCAAGAGCCACCTGGCCTACACCCTGGCGGCCCACGCGCTGGCGATGGGCGCGCACGCCGTCTTGGTCGAGTGCCACGCCTACACTGCCGAGACACCTTACCACGTCTGGACGTCGCTGCTGCACACGCTCGCCGGCTTCACGGCGGACGAAAGCGCACCGCAGCGCAGCGAGAAGCTCTACAACCGGCTCATCGAATTGGGGATGACCGACAGCCGCGCCATCGACGCGCTGTTCATCCTGCTCGGCCTGCGAAATCCGCATCCACCGTCCTTCATCCCAACCCCGCCGCAGGAGACGGAAACGCCCACCGTCAAACCGGCGGCGCGCGCGGGGCTTTTCGCGCAACTGGGGCAGAAGATGGCCGATGCGCCCGCCAAACCGCGCGAAGGGCCTGCCGCGCCGAACCTCTGGAAGTTGGCGCAGGAACGCCAGGAAGCCGAGCGGCTGAAATCCGGCAGCGCCCCAATATGGCAACGACTCGAAGCCCGCGTCACCGCCCGCGAGCGCGAACGCCTCTTCGCCGCCGTCAGTGCCCTCGTGGAACGCCTGTCGCAGCGCGCGCCGCTCATGCTGCTCGTGGAAAACGCGCAATGGATGGACACGTTGTCTCAGGCGTTGCTCGACGATCTGCAAACGCGCATCGCGGCCTGGCCCGTGTTGATCGTGCTGGCAGAGCGCACAGAAGACGATGCCACAGAGACCACGGACGCAAACACACTCACCCTGCGTCCCCTGGATGAAACCGGTACATGCGATCTCGTGAACCACATGCTACAGGACGAAGAAATCGCCGACATCCCGATGCTTTGTCAGAGCATCCATCGTCACAGCGGAGGTAACCCGCTCTTCATCGAAGAAATTGTCCGCTGGATGCAGCGCACCGGGCGGATGACGCCCGACGCCGTCGAGAGCGGCCTGCGCAGTTCGGACGTGCTGCAAGAACTCATCATCAGCCGCGTGGACAGTCTCCCGTACAGCGAGCGCGTCGCCGCCAAAGACGCCTCCATCGTCGGGGACGACTTCCACGCCAGCGACCTCACGCCGCTGCAGGACGCCAACGCCGATGACGCGCATCTCACCGCATCGCTGACCGGGTTGGAGTCGGCGCAGATGGTTCTCCAGACGTCGCCTGCCGACGTTCACTACGCCTTCCGCCAGACGCTCACCCGCGAGTTCATCTACAACAGCCAACCCTTCGACAAGCGCCGCACGCAACACGCGCGGCTCGCCGAATACCTGGAACAGCAACACGCCTCAGTCCTCGCCGCCTACGCCGAACTGTTGGCCTACCACTATGCGGCGGCGCAGCGATGGCTATCGGCGGCGCGCTACCTGATCCTCTCCGGCGACAAGGCTCGGCAACGGTACGCCTTCCCCCAGGCTGCTGCCTGTTACCGGCGCGCCCTGGAGATGATCGAGCGTTTGCCGGTGGATCCGACCTTGCCGGACATCGCCGCGCACAAAGTCCACGCTTACACGGGACTCGGCGACATCGCTCTGCTGACCGGCGATTTCGCGGCGGCGGCGACCCACTACAACGCCGCCCGGCAGATTGCCGCGCCGGAGACGCCCGCTGCGCTACTCGTCAAACTGGCGATGGCGCTCCCCACACAGGGACAGGCCGAAACAGCGGAAACGTGTGTGCGGGAGGCGTGGTCACTGTCGCCGGTTAGCGAGGATTTGGCCGCAAGCGCCACCCTCGCCTGGATTTTGTGGCGTGCGGGCAATCCTGCCGCGCGTGCGTGGATCGACCACGCGCGCCCGTTGGCTATGAACCCCGCCGACCGTTGGACGGCGGGCATCGCCGCGCTACTCGACGACTTCAACGGTGAATGGGAAGCCGCTCAGCGCGCCTACCTCGCGCTCGGCCACAGCGATGCCGCGGCGCTGGCCGCCTGCCGTCAAGGAGACCATGCCCTGCGCGATGGCGACGTCGCTGCGGCGCTTGCCCATTACGAAAACGCCGCCGATCTGTGGAAACAAGAAGATGACGCGCCGGGATTGGCCCTCGCCCGCTACCGGCAGGCCGAAGCCTACTGGCGCGCCGGGCAAGGCGCTGCCGCTCGAGCGGCGCTCGAAACAGCGTTGGCGCTGCTCGGCGATGGTGATAGCGAGGATCGAGAAACCATTCGTACGGCACTGGACATCGTCACAACTCAGAGCGACGAGAGTTGGCCCGCGTGGCGTTGGCAGGCCTACGACGACGCCTGCCGCATCCTGTTGTTATTTCCATTCTGAGCTAGAATGAGAACCGATCTGCAAATTCGCTCGATCACGAAAATGCTTGCGCCGGATCATAATACGGCGTTGTGGGGACGGCGGATTGTGATCCGCCTTAAGCGTTGAAGCAGGATTATTCTCAAAGGAGACCGAGATGACAGAAACCACAGGACTCAAAACCATATTGATGTTTAGCCGTTTGCCGGAAGCTGCGCTTGCTGAAGTCGCCGCTGCGCTCAAGCTCCGCGCGTTGGCCGCAGGCGAAGGTCTCTTCGCGATGGGCGATCCCGGCGACGAACTCTTCATCGTCAAGGCCGGGCGCATCGCCATCTACGCGCCGGACCCCGACAAGCCGGGCGAGGAGCGCCCTATCCGCATCTTCGAGGCGGGTGAGGCCCTGGGCGAGATGGCGCTCATCGACAACCAGCCCCGCTCGTTGAGCGCGCGCGCCGTACAAGCCGCCGAGGTCCACGTGCTGACCGGCGATGACTTCCGGCGGTTGCTGCGCGCCTACCCCGATGTGGCGCTCGCCGTGATGGCCGGCCTGAGCGACCGCATCCGCTATACCACCGACTTTCTGGCCGAGGTGCGCGGGTGGATTCAACGCGTCGCCGCCGGGCAATACGACCGCAGTTTTGCCGCCGGCCAGGGCTACCAGGATCACTCGCTGCAAAGTCTCGCTGCGGACTTCGCGCAGATGGCGGCCCAGGTCCAACAGCGCGAGGAAGAATTGCGCCGTGAAGTGCAGGAACTGCGCATCGAGATCAATGAGGCCAAGCGCCAGAAGCAGCTCGAAGAGATCACGGAAACCGATTATTTCCAGACGCTCCAGAGTAAGGCCAGCTCGTTGCGCCGCCGCAGGTAATCTGTCAACGGATTCAACGGATTGAAACGGATTCTCAGACATTCGACTTTGGACTTTGGACTTTGGACTTTTGACTTTGGACTTTTGACTTCGGTCTCACCGTGGAGGAAATCTATGAGATGGTTCACGAATTTGAAAACGCAGAATAAGCTGCTGCTCGCGTTCGGCATCATTGCGCTGGTGGGCGCAGCGACGACGGGATGGAGCATGGTCAGTGTCTTGCGCCTGCAAGAAAAGATCGGACAGGTGGAGCAGGAAACATCCGCGCTCGTGGAAGCCGCCAAGGCGCAGGGATACTTCCTCAGGCGCTGGATCGATTCCAAGAACTACCTGCTCACCGACGACGCCTACTTCGCCGGACAATACCAACGCTACGACGAGCAAATGGACGCGTATCTACGTAGCGCGCACCTGAGCGCCAACACGACCGACAAGAACGAGGACCTCACCACCCTGGAGAAAAACCTGCGCGACTACACCGCCGCCGTCGCCGCCATCGAGACGGCCTATCAAACAGGCGACGCCGATCAAGCCCTCACCGTCCAGCGCAGCCTGGATGAAGCCGACGGCAAAGCAAGCGCCGTCCAGGCGCAGATCGAGGTGATGTTGTTCAAACGTGACCTGACCTTGCAGGCGTTGGGGCAACAGATGCGCCAGCAAGTGCGAAACACACTCTTCCTGGGGATCAGCACGTTGGTACTTCTCACCATCCTGGTCATCGGATCGGCGACTATCGCCAACCAGATCACCGAGCCGGTGATGCACCTGACCAACGCCGTCGCCGCGCTCGAAACGGACACCTACGATCCAAAGCTGCTGGAAAAGTACATCCGGCGGCGCGACGAAATGGGCAAACTGACGCGCGCCTTCGCGGCAATGGTGGACTCCGTCACCCGGTCTGCGCGCGAACGTGAGCTGTTCTTGCAAGCCGCCGAGCGCTTTGTGCCCGACCAGTATCTCGATTTCCTGGAAAAACCGAGCCTCATCGATGTGAAACTCGGCGATCACGTCAGCGCGGAAATGGCAGTGATGTTCTCCGACATCCGCGGCTTCACCACGATGTCCGAAGACATGAGTCCGCAGGAAAACTTCGACTTCGTCAACACCTACCTGCAAATGGTCAGTCCCATCGTGCAACGCTACGACGGCTTCATCGTCAAATTCACCGGCGATGGGATGATGGCAATCTTCCCGTATGCGGTGGATGACGCCGTGAAGGCTGGCATTGAGAAAGAAAAGCAGGTCGAGGCCTTCAACGCGGAACTGCATCGCAAGGGATTACCGCCTATCCAGATCGGCATCGGCGTCCACACCGGGCACATGATGGTGGGGATGATCGGCGAGGAGATGCGCATGCAGGGCGACGCCTTCTCTGACAACGTCAACCTGACGTCGCGGCTGGAAGGCCTGACCAAGTTCTACGGCATCTCGATGATCATCAGCGAAGAGACGCTGCTGCGGCTGCAAAAGCCGGTCCGCTACCAGATGCGTTACCTGGGGAAGGCGCAGGTCAAAGGCCGCGGGCACCCGATCTCCCTGTATGAGGTCTACGAAGGCGCGCCGGAGAGCGTGCGGGCGCGCCGCCAGCAAACCAAAGCCGATTTCGAGCGCGGTCTCAAGTCGTATATGAGCGGCAAGTTCACCGAGGCGGTCGCGTGTTTCCAGGCGGTGCTGTCACAGGACCCTGACGACAAAACCGCTGCCTTGTACCTGGAGCGCGCCACAGCGATGCTCGGTCAACCCGTGCCCGACAACTGGGACGGCGTCGAAATCATGACATCTAAATAGCCGATCGGCCTCACAACGGACAGATAAGGAGAAAAAGTATGGTTAAGAAATTTTTCAACGCACTGAAATCGCTGGGAGCCTTCGGCATCATCCTGCTGATCTGCGTGATCATCATCATCTGGTCCACGTTGGCCTTTCTGAACGTATGGAGCAACAGCATTTACAGCGAGACCATCAAACTGACCATCCTAGAAGATACGGTCACCTACTATGTGGCAAGCCAGATGATCGAGGAGAATTACTTCGTCTACTCTGAGGGAGAATACGCGGAGGAATCCATCGCAACCTTCAACGAAGCGCGCGATGAGGTCAATGCCGCGCTGGAAGAGCTGCAAGCGCAAGAGATGCACATCCTCTCAGACCGGGAAATTACACTTGTCGAAGAAATCAGTGTTGCGCAGCAGGATTACGAGGATTCCTTCAATGACATTGTGAACACCATCGCCACGCCTGGCTGGACATGGGATGAAGTGACGGCGCTTCAGGCCGTATCCGATGAACAGGCCACTGTCTTGCGAGGCGCGCTGCAGGATTTGATCGCCGAAATCGAGACTGCCCGGCAACAAGCCGCGCAAACGCTCGAGGCCGATCTGCAATCCGCGATTCGCAGCGGCGCCATCAGCCTGATGCTCCTGCCTTTCCTTGCCATCTGGGCCTTCGCCCTCGCCAGCCGCGTCACGCAGCCCGTGTTGACGCTCTCCCAGGCAGCCACTGCCATCGCCGGTGACCGCTTCCGGCCAGAGGTGTTGGATGAGATTCTCGACCGTCGTGACAGGCTCGGACAGTTGGCGCATGCCCTGGAACATCTGGCAGACACGGCCAAATCGCGCGAATCTGCCCTTGAGACCGAAATCGCCGATCTCCGCGAACAACTCCACGAAACCCGGCGCCGGAAGTTCAAGCCCACTTTCCCCACGCACGACGCAGAAAGCGCGTAAAGGCCATCCAAGGAGCGAACAATGAAAACCTGGTTTAGAAGACTCAGCATCCAAAACAGACTTTTTGTGGTTTTCGGCATCATCATCCTCATCTGCACGCTGGCTGTCGGATTCAACCTCTTGAATACAGTGCAAGTCGGCGCGCAGAACGAGATCCTGGACAGCCTGTTCCGCAAAGTCCGGAACTACTACAAAGCGCAGAATCTACTCCAACAAATGGACCTGGCTGAAAAGGGCTTCGTCGCGCAGGGGTATGACAGTTATGTGGACGATTTCGACAACTACAGCACCCAAATGGAAGTCTTTATCCGTCAGGCCTTGATCGAAGCGGAGAGCGCCACCGAGAAAAATACGCTTGTCGCGCTGCAAAAGACGCTGCAAGCCCATGTCGACAACTTCCGCGCCATCGTCCCCGCCGTTTATGAGGGAGATTGGGATACCGTCGAGCAACAACAAGGGACATTGTACGAAGAGGTTTACGATCTCAACGAACAGATCAACGCCATTCTCGAAGAAAGCTACACCGTCTTCGATGACACAGACACGATGCAAACGATCACCCAATTCGGCGCCATTCTGGTCAGCGGCGTCGCGCTGATCTTCTTCGTGATCCTGGCTCTCGTCGCCGCGCTGGTGCTCAACAGCCAGGTCAACCGGCCCGTGCAACAGTTGACCGCAGCCGTCGCCGCCATCGAAACGGGCCAATTCGACCCCGCGACCCTGCAAAAGCTCACCGGACGCCAGGAAGAAATCGGGCAGCTCTCACGCGCCGTCGTCGATATGGCTGCGGCGATCCAGGCGCGCGAGCAAACCTTGCAACAGCAAGCCGACGACATCCGCGCCAAGATCCGCCAACGCGAGGAGAACCGCCTGGTATCAGAGTAACATTTTCACCACGAATTGTGGACCAGACAAAGAGACTCTTTAGTTCGTACGCGGATTCACACGGAAAACACGGATTTTGATCAGAAAAAAAATCCGTAGAATCCGTGACATCCGTGTACAATGATTCGTGGTTTTGGAGGAAATGGCTATGCAATGTCCAGCATGTGGAACCATCAACCCGACCCAGGCCCGCTTTTGCATGGGCTGTGGCCTCAAACTGATTCAGGGCGTCGTCTGCGCGACGTGTCACACGCTGCTGCCGTCGCACGCGCGCTACTGCACGCACTGCGGAGCGTTCGTGGGACAAGGCGGCATGGAAGTCGCGTCGGCTCCGCAACCTTTCCAGACGCCGGTGCAGCCATTCCCCACGCCGACTATGCCGCCGTATGTCGCGCCGGTACAACCACTGCCGCAGCCCGTTGTTGCGCCAGAGCCAACGCCCGCAACATCGGAAGCGCCACCCCAGGCCACCACAGCCCTCGCCCCACTGCCCGCAGCCCGCTCGCTGGACGATCTACGCCCCTCATTGAAGCGCTATCTGCCCGACAAGTTCTACGAACCGCTGGAACGCCGCCCGAAAGACCGCGACTTCGACGCCGCGCGCGACCATCTGGCCGAGTTGCTCACCACCATCAAGACCTACCTGCCGCAGCCCGTCTGGATGAACCCACAGCCCGCCGGAGAACCGCGCGGCGGCATGGAACGCGGCGTGTTCCTCTTCGGCGACGTCTCCGGCTTTACGCCGCTCTCCGAAGCCCTCAAGCGCGTGCCCGGCGGAGCGGAGCGCGTCGCCGAGATCATCGATAGCCTGTTCACCGAACTGGTGCGCGCTTTGTTCGACCACGGCGGCGTGCTGCTCAAGTTCGGCGGCGACGCGCTGCTCGGCGTCTTCCCCGCCACGACCGATGAAGAGATGCGGGCGAACGCGCTCAAAGCCTCCCAGGCCGCCCTGGCGATGCTGGACGTGATGAAGCAGGACAAATACGCCGCCATCGAAGCCGCCGGAGAAACGCGGGCACTCCTGATCAAATGCGGCATCTCCGCCGGGCCGTACTTCGCGGCGCACATCGGCGTGCCGCCCAACCCGCGCTACAACGACGAAAACGGCCTCATGGCTTACGTCACCACCGGGCACACGGTGAACCTGGCCGAAGAAGCCGAAGGCCACGCCAATCCCGGCGAGGCCGCGATGACCCGCGCCACCTACGAACTCCTCGGCGATAGCGTCACCGTGGACGCCGTCACCAAAGAGCCGGACGATGACTACGTGCAGCTCGTCGCCGCGCCGCCCGCCGACCAGGGCGCGCTCGCTCGCGCCGTCTGGCAGGAGCCGCCCGCCGGCGACGTCCACCAGCAGCTCACCTACCTGGTCGACCGCCTCGACCGGCTCACGCCCTACCTCTCCGACGAACTCGTGGCCCGCATCAAGGACAATCCCGGCAGCGCGCGCATCACCCCGGAATACCGCCCGGTCACGTCGATGTTCGTCAACTACAAGGGCATCAGCGCGCTCATCGAAAAACTCGGCGACACGTCCCCCAGCACGATCACCAAACACCTCAACGACTACTTCCGCCATATGGCCGAGATCGTCAAGGGGTACGGCGGCACGCTGGCGCGCATGGACCAATACGCCATCGGCGACCGCCTGGTGATCTTCTTCGGCGCGCCCATCGCCCACGACGACGATCCTGCGCTCGCCGTCTACGCCGCGCTGGACATGCAGCAGGCCGTGCGCAAACACTTCAGCGCCCTACGCACCTCGGCGGGCGTCTTCCGCTTCGAGCAGCGCATCGGCGTCAACACCGGCTTCCTCTTCTCCGGCAACGCCGGCGCGCCCAACCTGCGCCAGGAATACACCCTCATGGGCGACGACATCAACATGGCCGCCCGTCTCATGT
Organism: Anaerolineae bacterium; assembly: GCA_034432995.1. Lineage (GTDB taxonomy): Bacteria > Chloroflexota > Anaerolineae > B4-G1 > SLSP01 > DSWT01. The sequence continues at coordinate 31,624 of DAOUAY010000720.1, forward strand.
CCTACGCCAAGTGGGGCAGCGTCTACATCAGCAACAAAACCGAAGAGCAAGTGCGCGCCCACTTCACCCTCAGCGACCGCTTCGACCTCAAGGTGAAGGGCAAGCAAATCCTCATCCCCACCTACGAAGTCCTGGGCAAGCGCGAGGAAATCGGCGCGACGCGCGGGCTGGCGGGCACCATAGCGCCGCTCACCGGGCGGGATGCGGCGCTCGAAACCCTGCGCGCGCGGGGAAACGATGTATTGCAGAACAAGCGCGGGCAAATCGTTGCTGTTTTTGGGGACAGCGGCCTGGGCAAGTCCAGGCTCAAGCGCGAGTTCAAAACCTGGCTGTTCGAGCAACCGGGGACCGGGGAGCTTCTCTGGGTCGAAGGCCAGTCCATGTCGTTCAGTGAACCGCTCAACTACTGGCTGGCGGCGCACATCCTGCGCGGCGTGCTGCGGCTCCCCCCCGACGCCACCCAAGAAGACATCCTCTTCACGCTATGGGAACGCGGCGAGGCGCTGCTCGACAAAGACGCCATGGACGCCATCCCCTTCCTGGCGCACCTTATGGGACTGGAACTCGGCGAAGAATGGGCCTGGGTCACAGAACTGGCCCCGAAAATCCGCCAAAAACAGACCTTCTGGGCCGCCGCGCAATTCTTCACGGGACTGGCGAAACAGCACCCGCTGGTCATCGCGCTGGACGACCTGCACTGGGCCGACGAGGCATCGCTGGCCTTGTTCGAAGAGCTGATGAGCGTCGCCGACCGCGCGCCGCTGATGCTGCTGCTCGTTTCGCGCGTCATCCGCGACAAAGGCTGCTGGCGTCTGCGCGATGCAGCCGCCGGGAACTACCCGCACCGCTTCACCGAAATCACGCTCGAACCGCTCGCCGGCGACGACACCGAAAATCTGCTGGCCGCTTTGCTGCCGGGCGCGCGCATCGAACCGCGCCTGCGCGCCGACATCCTCGAAAAAGCCGCCGGAAATCCCTTCTACCTGGAAGAAGTCGTGCGCACGCTGCAAGACAGCGGGGCTGTCGTGCAGAATACGGACGGCTCGTGGACGGTCATCCCCGACACAGTCGCCGCCATTCAAGTGCCGAGCACGCTGCATGCCGCCATCGTCGCCCGCATCGACCGCCTGGCCGAAGACAGCCGCCAGGCCCTGCAAAAAGCATCCGTCATCGGGCGGCAATTCCAGTTGGCCGTCTTCCGCGAGCTGGCCAAAGCCGACGAGCAAATCGACGCGTGGCTGGCGGAGTTGGAGCGCGGCGGCCTGTTGCGCCCGGAGCACGCCGCCGGCGTCGACTACGCCTTCCCCGACGCGCTCGTCCACGAGGTCGCCTACAACAGCCTGCTGGTGAAACACCGCCGCGAGTTCCACCGCTCCATCGGCAAAACGCTCGAATCGCTCTACGCCGACAAACTGGAAGCGCACTGCGACCTGCTGGCCTACCACTTCCACCGCAGCGACGACGACGAAAGCGCCGTCAAATACCTCGAAATGGCCGCCAAGAAAGCGCGCAACGAATACGCCAACCTCACCGCCATCGAGCGCTACAAAGAGCTGCTGGAACGCCGCGAGCAACACGGCGATCAAAAGGGCCAGGCCAACGCCCTCTACCAAATGGGCGTGCTCGCCTACGAAATCGGCGACTACGCGCAAGCCAGGCCGTGGTTGGAGCGCGCGACCGCGCTGTACGAAGCCAGCGACGACCAGGCCAACGTCGGCTGGAGCGTGATGTACGTCGGCATGGTCGATCTCAAGCAGGCCAACTACGACGCCGCCCGCCACCACCACACGCGGGCGCTCGAACTGGCCGAAGCGCGCGGCGACTCGTTCCAGGCCGGCATCCACATGACCAACCTGGCGCGCGTGCTGTGGCGCATGGGCGCTTACGCGCGGTCGCTGGACATGTTCGAGAGATCCCTGCTCCTGAAGCAGCAGAACAACGACCTCACCGGGCAGGGCTTCGCCCACTTCTACATGGCGCTCATCCACATCGACCAGGGACGCGACGCCGAGGCGGAGGCGGCCTTGCAGGCCTGCCACACGCTCTGGGAACAGGTCGCCAACAACGCCCGCGTGATCAGCTACTACCGCCAGGGCATGGGCCTGCTCGCTCTGCACCGCGAGCAGTGGGAACAGGCCGTGGAGCATCTGCGCCAGGCGCTCGAACTCAGCGAGAAACTGGTGCTCAAGGCCGAGATCATCGAGAACCTATCGTATTTAGGGCGCGCCTATTTAGGACAAGGCGCAACAGACGCGGCGCTCGAAGTCTCACAGCGCGCCGTGACGCTGCTGGCGACGCAGAAAGACGTCGAGGAAGCGCAAAAGATCGCGTTGAACCACGCCATCGTGCTCGAGGCGCGTGAAGCGCCGGAAGCGGGGAGTTTCCTTCAACAAGCCTACGACGAAATGCTACAGCAGGCCGAGCGTCTGACCGATGCGCGAGACCGGGCCGTCTTTTTGGAACAGGTCAAAGTCAACCAGGAGATCAACCGCCGGATTGATGACAATTGAGAAAACATCCAGGTAATAGTAAGCGCCAGGGAAAACCGGCTGATGAGGGTCAAGAAAATAATCGAGTAATAAGCCTAGCACGATCTGGAGCAGGTTCAGCCGTCCCTACAGGACGGGAGGGAAGGCACACCTTGCCCCCGGCGCTCAAGCGCCGGGCAACGCTCAGATGTCCCTACGGGACAGAGCTCTTCGTCCCGTAGGGACGGCTGATTGTCGGCAGGTGCTTTAGCGCCTGCTTAACGAGGGATCCTCTGTGCGTCCCGTAGGGACGCTTGAAGCATTGGCGATTACCTGATTAATTTTTCAACGTTCATCAGTCGGCAAAATTGCGCTATACATAATGCCGGACCAGGTTTTGAAGCCGCATTAGTCCGGCGCTGCGGGGACGGCGGATTGTGATCCGCCTTAAGCGTTGAAGTAAGCTATTTTCGTAGGAGGAGAGTCGATGTTGCCCGACAAATTATCACCTGTAGAACTGGATCACTTGTTAGCCGCAGAACTGGATACAGCAGCTTCAACTGCGCCGGTCGACGAACCGCACCTCTTACGCCTGATGCCGGAAACGGCGCGCAAAGCTCTGATGCAAACCATGACCGAGCAAACCTACACGTGCGGCGACGTGATTTTTCACGAAGGCGCGCCCGGCGACGTCGCCTATCTCGTCTGGTCTGGGAAGGCACTCGTCATCAAAGGCGACCTGGATTCGCCCACCATTCTGGGGTATCGCGGGCCGGGCGACATCCTGGGGGAAATGGCGCTGCTCGAAAACCAACCGCGCTCAGCTTCGCTCATCGCGTTGTCGGACTTACACCTGCTCCGAATCCACAAGGAAGACTTAATCCGGCTGCTGAGCGACATCCCCTCCCTCAGCGTCGAGATCATGGCGACGATGAGCGCCCGGCTGCGCGCCGCCGACACCATCCGCGACGCGACAACGCAGGCCGGCAACCGGCTCAAAAAACAGGTTTCGGCTCTGAAGACCCGCGAACAGGAATTGCTCGATCTCCAGCGTATACGCCAGGAGACCGTCGATCTCATCGTCCACGACCTGCGCAACCCGCTCAATATCATCATCAACGTCCTGGAGTTGCTCGACGTCACCCTGCCGCCGGAGGTGCGGGAAGACAACCAGCAACTCATCGAGGTGGGGCGTGCGTCGTACAACCGCATGAAACGGCTGGTCGATACGCTGTTGGACACATCGCGTCTGGAATCCGATGAAGCCGTTTTGAACTTGAGGGTGACCGATGTGGCGCAACTGATCCAAATTGCCGTTACCTCTATGGCGCTGTCCTCGATCCAGAAAGATGTGCACTTCCAGATAGACTGCCAGGAAGGACTGCCTACCGTGCTATTGGACGCGGAGCGGATCGAGCGTGTGGTGTGCAACCTGCTCGATAACGCGGTGAAATACACGCCCAGGGGCGCAATCACCATCGCTGCAGCGTTGGAGGGGGAGCACATCAAGGTGAGCGTCAACGACACGGGGCCAGGCATTCCACCCGCAGAACGCGAACGCATCTTTGCGCGCTTCACGCAAGTCGAAGGCGAAGAAAGCCGGCGGCGCGGGTTCGGGCTGGGATTGCGGTTCTGCTATCTGGCGGTGCGCGCCCACGGCGGCGACATCTGGGTGGAGACAGGGGATGACGGCATCGGCAGTAGGTTCGTGTTTACGCTGCCGGTAAGTAAGACGTAAAAGGACGGCTTCAGTTTGTGAGAAGCGCCTCGAGTCGCCGGATGTTTTCCTGTTTTCCGGCATCGCGCAATTCGCGCGCGACTGCGGTGAAGTAGGTGTGGTTAGACAGGAATTTCAACTGCCGCCGGTACCAGTCCTCGAGTGAAATCGACGCGCCGTAGGCAATCAACTCGGCATACAGATCGTGGCTGGTGTCGAGATAGTCTTCACGTCCAAGTGAATCCAGGTCGGCGTCACAGATCAGCGCTTCCAGAAAGGTCTGCGGCGCTTGCGGCATCCGCGTCGCCATGATCATGCCTGCAACGACCTCGATCTGATCAGGGGTATAGCCAAAATCGGGCAGTGTCTCCCGGGCGAGGGCCGCCCCAATCGGCTCATTGTTTGTGTACTGTTCCATGTAGCCCATATCGTGATATAGGACCGCGGTGCGCAGCAACAGGAGATCATCCCCATTCACACCGGCTAACGTCGCCAACCGCTCGACCGCCGGCAAAACGTCGGCGCAGGTATGCCGGATACTGTGATAACGTAATTCCTGCGGCAAATCGCACGCCAACCGTGAGAACACATACGCCTGCGCGCCTTCCCAATCTGGCTCATCCACAATGACACACTCCACATACCTCTTGAGAAGAACAAGCAGCGCCCTGTGACAGGGCGCTGCTCGTCACTGCTCAATCAAAAACGGAACTGCGACTTAACCGTGCCGGATAACGGCCTGCGCCGCCGCCAGCCGCGCCACGGGGACGCGGAACGGAGAGCAGCTCACGTAGTCCAGGCCCACGCGATAGCAGAAGTCGATAGAGTCGGGATCGCCGCCATGTTCGCCGCAGATGCCGAC
>DAOUAY010000721.1:0-6152 GCA_034432995.1 Anaerolineae bacterium
GCAGCGTCCCGGCGGCGGTGAAGCCGGGGTGCGCCTCGCCTTTATCGGCTGTGATAAGCGCATCCCCACACGGCAGTAAAGCCGCCATCGTGAATGTTTGTACGCGCCGCGTCGCACCGGGGAAATAGGACGCCGCACCAGGCACGTTGCCCGCGAGTAACGTCTTCGTCGCCGGGTCGGGCAACTGTCGGGCTAGCGCCGTCGCTGCGATCCCGTCACTCTCGCCCCAGCCCAGCGGGATGATCTGCCGCGCCAGCCACGGCCCGCCCACGAGCGGATCGGCGTAGTAGAGCGGCAGCGGCGCCACCAAGGCCCACGGCAGCAGAAGCGCCGCCAGCAAGACCCACCTCCAGCGTGCAGAATGGCGCGCCCACGCCAGCGCCGCGACGCCGGACAGCAACACCAGCGCCGTGAGCGCATAGCGGTCGAATTTCTTCGTTGCCAGGGTAATCACAACAAGGTAGACGAGCGCCGGGAGGGCCAACCACCAGGATGTTGTGCCCACCTGCCGCAAGCGGCGCGCTGCGATGCCGTCGTATAGCGCCAACGCCAGCCCGATCAACACCGGCGGCGTGAGCCGGAAGAGCAGCACGGCGGGGTAAAACAGCGGCCCCGGATCGGCGGTGAGCTGCCCGGCGAAGAAGACGTTGCGCAGGCCAATGCCTTCGTGATAAGTTGCCGCGTCGAGCAAGGCGCGCACAGCCGCGCGCGGGTCGGCCCAGAAGGGCGGGTAGAGCAGCAGATACAGCGCCGTCGTCAGCACGGTCAGCGCGGCGACGCGCGCCACGCGCTGCTTCCACGATTCGCGCGGCAGAAACAGCAGCGCCAGCGCCACGCCCGGCGCAACGAGCAGGCCCAGCGTCTTCGTCATCCCTGCCAACGCCAGGCACAGCGCCGCCAGCGCCAAACCCAGTGCCTCGCGCTTCGAGGGGATCGTCAGATCCCCGGCTATGCGCGAAGGTGCCTCGCGCTTCGAGGGGATCGTCAGATCCCCGGCTATGTGCGAAGGTGCCTCGCGCTTCGAGGGGATCGTCAGATCCCCGGCTATGCGCGAAGACCGGGGATCTGGCGATCCCCTCCGAGCATTGTTGTCTGGCGATCCCCTCCGAGCATAGCAATAAGGCAAAGCAAGCAATACGGCGAGCACGACGAACGTGGCTTGTAGTGCGTCGGTGTGGAGCAGCCCAGAAAGGCCGCCGAAAAACGGATCGAGCGCGAGGAAGCACGCCAGCCAGCGCGCAGCCCGCTCGCCGAGGCGCCGGCGTCCGATCCCGTAGACGAGCGCGACGCCCACCGCCGTCACCAACATCACCAGCAACCGCGCCGCCGGCAGGAAGAACGCCAGATGCGCGAAAGCGACGTCGTTCTCCGGCGCGAGCCAGGCGATATTGCGAATCCACGCGAGGTGCGCAGCCGCTTCCGCCGGGCGCAGCCACGTCGTCAGGCGGACGCCGAGTGCGCCAACCGCCATCGTCGTCAGGCCGGGGTGGCCGGTTTGGGGGATTGCCGCCCAGTCGCGCGTTGCGACAGCGTCCGCGAAGGCCACGCTGCGCTGCACCCAGATTGGCTCGTCGGGGGTCACGTAGCGGTTGAGCGGCGCCAGGCGCACCAGCAACGCCAACGTGAAGAGCGCCAACACGCGAAATGCCATACCGCGCACTGGGGCAAAACTCGCTTTTCGCGGTGTGCTAAAATGTGCTTTTCGCGGATCACAATCCGCGTCCGAGGAAGCGACGGATTGTAATCCGTCGCAAGCGTTCAATGTGAGCACTGATACTCAACCTTTACCAAAAAGCGCATCACTCCTCAGCGCGAATCATGTAGATCGCTTTGCCTTGGACTTCGAAGTAGGTGCGCGACAGCAGCTCGCCGAGCAGTCCCATCATCAGAAACAGCACGCCCAGGATAACCAGGAGAATAGCCAACAGCAGCAAGGGCCGGTTGCCGATGTCCGCACCGGTGAGCAACTTCAGGAGCGTCAGGTAAACGCCCAACATAACACCAATGCCACCGCTGACAAGTCCCGCCAGCCCAAAGAACTGCATCGGTTTGGCTATGTAATTCAAGAGGAAGGTAATGGTCAGCAAGTCCAGGATCACGCGCACGGTTTTGCTGAGGTTGTACTTCGATTTGCCGTAGCGGCGCGGGCGGTCGTTCACCGGCGCTTCGGCGACGCGCACGCCCATCTCCGAGGCCAGCGCGGGGATGAAGCGGTGCAGTTCGCCGTAGAGGTTGACGTTCTTGGCGACTTCCCAGTGGTAGATTTTGAGCGAGCAGCCGTAATCGTGCAACACCACGCCGGTCGATTTGGCGATGATGCGGTTGGCGATCATCGAGGGCAGGCGGCGCGAGAGGAACGGCTCCTTGCGCTCCTGCCGCCACCCACTGACGATGTCATACTCGCCGTCTTCCATGATTTCGAGGAGCCGGGGAATGTCGGCGGGGTCGTTCTGCCCGTCGGCGTCCATGGTGATGACGACCTCGCCGCGCGCCAGATCGAATCCGGCGGTGAAGGCGGCAGTTTGCCCAAAGTTGCGCCGGAAGCGGATGATGCGCAGGTTTGGCTCCTGCTCCTTCAACCGGCGCAGCGTTGCCACGCTCGAATCGGCGCTGCCGTCGTCCACGGCGATGATCTCATAGGTGCGGCCCAGGCCGCGCAGCACGCCGGAGAGTTCCGGGATGAACGTTTCGAGATTGCCGGACTCGTTGTAGACCGGCAGAACGACGGATAAACCTAATTCTGGCGCACTAACGGGTTCTTTCACTGTGTTTCCTTTTTTGTGATTCTTCTCTTAACCGCTTCCGGCGGATCATAATCCGCTAACCGCTTCCGGCGGATCATAATCCGCCGTTGTCACATCAGCGCGGGATTGTGATCCCGCACAAGCGTATTGGCAGGGAGCTTTTGGATCATTTTCAACGTATGCGTTGTTGTACCACGAAGGGACAGAGATGCAAATGTAGCTTGCCCTGTATATGACAAACATCATCCCTAGATACGAAACTCATCCTGGATAATTGTCAGACAACTGACATATAATGAAGGTCGAGGTTGCCCATGAAAATACCAGAACCGACATCCCTCAACATTCGGCTTCCCTACGTCCAGGTCGAGGAGGCCATCGCCGCGATGATTGCGCCGATGCAGCCCGGCGAGCAGTTGCCGACCGAGCCAATGCTGGCGAAGCGGCTGGGCGTTTCCCGCGCCACGCTGCGTGAAGCCCTGCGCACCTTCGTCGAACGCGGCATCCTCGTGCGGCGACAAGGCATCGGCACGTTCGTTGCGTCGCGCATCCCCACCCTCGAAGCCGGCCTGGAAGTGCTGGAAAGCCTGGATCACATGGCGCAGCGGCTTGGCCTGACCACCGAAGTCGCGCATCTGGAGAGCGTCGAGCGGTGGGCCACACCGGCTGAACTGGCCGGGTTGGGACTTCCCGAAACGCAAGCCGTGGAAGTCCTCGTGGTGGATCGCGTAATCACCATGGAAGACGAACCCGTGGCCGATCTGCGCGACGTCGTCCCGTTGGGCTATCTGCGCCAAACCGACCTGGACGATACGTTCAATGGTTCGGTGCTGGACTTGTTGCTCAAACGCAATCACCTGATGCTGTCCACCTCGCGCACCGAGATCATCGCCGAAGAGTCCGATGCGCATAACGCGGCTCGGCTCAACGTCAGACGCGGCGCGGCGCTCCTCAAGTTCACCGCGCAGCTTTACACCTACGATGAGAAGGTCGTGGATTACTCGGTCAGTTATTTCGTCCCCGGTCACTACAAATTCCACGTGATGCGCCGGGTGCAAGGACAGTGAATCAGCCGGAGGTGTGATGAAACACGTTGCAGAAATTCAGCAGCAGATTCAGCGACAGCGGGATGACATCATCCAGTTCATGCGCGACATTTGCGCGATTCCGAGCATGGAATCGCAGATTGGACCGGTGGGCGAGCGCATCCAGGCCGAAATGCGCAAACTCGGCTACGACGAGGCGCGCTTCGACAAAATGGGTAACACCATCGGGCGCATCGGCGACGGGCCACAGGTGATCGTCTACGACTCGCACATCGACACGGTCGGCATCGGCGATCCCGACGAGTGGCCCTGGGACCCGTTCGTGGGCAAGGTGGAGAACGGCTGTCTGTACGCGCGCGGCGCGTGCGACGAGAAGGGCAGCACGCCCGGTATGGTTTATGGGCTGGCGACGGCCCGCGATCTGGGCCTGCTCGACGGCTACACCGTCTACTACTTCGGCAATATGGAGGAGTGGTGCGACGGCATCGCGCCCAACGCCTTCGTGGAAGTCGATCCCAAAGTGCGGCCCGATTTCGTCGTCATCGGCGAGCCGACGAAGATGCGCGTGTATCGCGGGCACAAGGGGCGCATCGAATTGAAGATCACGGCGGCGGGACGGTCGGCGCACGCAGCTTCGCACTATCTGGGCGATAACGCCGTCTACAAGATGCTGGCGGTGATTTTGGAAGTCCGCGAGCTGGACCGCCGGATGCGCTTCGGGCTGTGCAGCCACCCGCTGCTGGGCCATGCGTCCATCGCCGTGACCGACGTGGAAGTGCGCACGGCATCGCTCAACGCGGTGCCGGACCGGTTCACCGTCTATCTCGACCGCCGCACCACGCTCGACGAGACGCGCGAGAGCACCATGGCGCAGGTGCGCGGGCTGATCGCCGATTACATGCAGCACGAAATTCTCGTCGAGGAGCTGTTCTACGACACACCCTCGTACACGGGCTTCGTCTTCCCGGTGGACAAATATTTCCCGGCCTGGGCGATGCCGGACGATCACCCGCTGGTACAGGCAGGGCAACGGGCGCTCGAAGCCTTGTGGGGCCAGGCGCAGCCGCTCGGCACGTGGGATTTCTCCACCAACGGCGTCTACTGGGCGGGCAAGGCGGGGATTCCGGCCATCGGTCTGGGGCCGGGCGACGAGAAAACAGCGCACACGATGAACGAGCACGTCTCGCTGGACGACGTCGTGCGCGCAGCGGAATGGTACGCCTGCCTGCCGCAGGCCATCGCACGTTAATGGTTTTCTATCAGCAGATTTAGCAGATTAAGCAGATTGTGTTGTAGGCCAACCAAAAATCTGCTCAATCCGCTAAATCTGCTGACAGAAATGAAGTTTTGCTATTCAATGGGTCTATTCATCTCAAAATCAACTTTAAGGAGGTTTGCGTATGCGTAGTTTTATGGGTCGTGATATTTTGTCTCTCAAAGAGTTCGAACGGAATGAGTTCTTCCACGTCTTCGACATCGCCGAAGAGTTGGAGCCGATTGCGCGCGAGCGCCGCAACGTGGATATGCTCGCCGAGAAGACGTTGGTGACGGCATTCTACCAGCCTTCCACACGCACGCGCCTGGCGCACGAGGCCGCGATGCACCGTCTGGGCGGGCACGTCACCGGCTTCTCCGATGCCAAGATGACGCGCGCGGGCGACTGGTACCAGGAGTCCATCAAGGATACGGTGAAGATGTTGGAGTTCTACGGTGACGTGATCGTGATGCGTCACTTCCAGCAGGGCGCGCCGCACGAGGCCGCGAAGTGGGCCAGCGTGCCGATCATCAACGGCGGCGACGGCTGGGGCGAGCATCCCACGCAAATCCTCACCGATCTTTACACCGTGCTGCGCGAGAAGGGCCACATCGACGGGCTGCGCTGGCTGGCGGTCGGCGATATGCGGATGCGCACCATGCACTCACTCGGCTACGCGCTGACGCAGTTCGATTGCCCGGTCACGTTTGTGGCCCCGCCCGCCAACGCTCTCTTCGACAACTCGCCCGACATGCAGATGCCGGAAAGCTACAAGGCCGATTTCCGCCAGTACGCGCTCGATTTCAGCGAGGCGGAGCACGTCGAGCAGGCGATTGCCGACGCCGACGTCATCCTCGTCGAGCCGGTGATGCAGCCGGACTACACCAAGGCCCGCGACGAGCGCAAAGGCGACGCCGGTTTCACCCCCGACAATTACAAGATCACCCGCGAGCTGCTGACGAAGAAGGCCAAGTCCGACGCGATCCTGCTGCACTCGCTGCCGCGCATGGACGAAATCCCGCCCGACGTGGACATCACCCGCTGGTCGCGTTACTGGCAGGAAGCGTTCAACGGCGTGGTGATGCGCATGGCGCTGCTGGCGCTCGT
>DAOUAY010000722.1:0-2247 GCA_034432995.1 Anaerolineae bacterium
TCTCTCATTCCCTTATTCTTCTAATCTCTCAGCGCGCGGCCGGTCAGGTGGAGGAAGACAGTTTCCAGGTTTGGCTCGCGGATGTCGATGGTGCGCACGCTCAAGCCCAAACCGGTCGCCGTTCCGATGACGGCGGCGAGGGTCGCCTCCGCCGATGTCACGTTGACCAACACTTCACCGTCGGTGGCAGTGGCCTGGATCACGCCTCTGAGGGATTGGAGCGCCGCCGCCAGGTCGGCCCCACCTCCTTCCTGGGCCAACTGCAAACGCAGCGTCTCATGCTCGCCGACGAGTTGGATTAGCTCATTCAACGTCCCCAGGGCGATCAGCTTCCCGTGGTCGATGATGCCGATGCGGTCGCTCAACTCCTGGGCTTCTTCCATATAGTGGGTGGTGTAGAGGATCGTCACGCCCTGCTCGCGCAGCTTTTTGACCCAATCGAGGATGTAACGGCGGCTTTGCGGGTCGATGGCGACGGTTGGCTCGTCGAGCATAAGCAGTTTGGGCCGGCCCAACAAACCCACCGCCAGGTTGAGACGGCGCTTCATCCCGCCGGAGAACGTGCTGACACGGTCTTTGGCGCGGTCAACCAACTCCATCAATGCCAGTTTTTCGGTGATTTCAGCCTGTAGCTCCGCACCGTGCAAGCCGCGCATCTCGCCCCAGAAGCGCAGGTTCTCGTGCGCCGTCAGGTCGTCGTAGAGCGCCAACTCCTGCGGCGCGACGCCGATGACGCGCCGCACGGCCATGGGATCGCGTTGCACGTCGTGTCCGTCCACACGCACTGCGCCGGAGGTCGGCTGCAACAACGTGCTGATCACCGAGATGGCGGTAGTCTTGCCTGCGCCGTTCGGCCCCAGGAGACTGAACAGCTCGCCCGCATGAATCTCGAAAGACACATCGGCCACCGCGTACAGGCCATTGGGGGTGTAACGTTTGTACAGGTTTTGAACTTCAACTAGAGCGGTAGTATTCATATCCAGAAGCGCCTTTCACGCCAAAAGTTTACACAACCAGCGCCAACTTATACCATTTTTGTCCTTGTTTACGCTTTCAAGTGGATCAAGTTCAGTTTGATTTTTACGCTTCGCTACTGAGGTAAGGGACTATTCCCAGTAATTCCCCGCTTGTGGAATGGCGCCACTATGCCGCCCCGCGTCGTAGGCTTCCCACCATGCCTCGACCAACGCGCGAAGTTCAGGGGTTTTGAAAGCCGCCTCAAAAGTAGCTTTCTCTCCATCCGTGAGATCGCCAAAGGGACACGCACGGTAGGCGACCTCCAATCCGTGCGTTTCGGCTTCCTGGACGAAGCGGCGAGACAGAAAAACTTGCCCGGCCAGCCAAAGAATGCCGTAATGCCCGGTCAGTACACGCGCTTCCGATTCGTCGGCGCAAGTGGGGTCAAACACCACCCACGGTGCATTTTGCAATGTTGTCGACATCATAACCCTCCTCACCTGATTTGACTTTTAGAAACGTGAATGAAATAACTCACCCACCCGAAAGCGTAAACGAGGACAAAAAACACTATAATCAATTCTTGAAGTTGTCAACGACGTGACAAACTTCAAAAAAGATGATAAACTAGGTCTGTAGTAAGGAGCATCACACCACATCCGTTCCAGCCAGGGATGGAACGGTAATGAAAGGAGTGCTATGTTAAAAGGACATCAGGATATGTTGTGGCTGGCAGGACAGGTTCTTCTCTCGCGGAACTTCGTCAAGGAGGCGGAGGAACGGGGACTCGACGCTATTTTTGCGGCATGTCCCTATGGCGACCTGACCGAAGAGGAAAAAGCCGCGTTTAGCAGCGCCTTCAAGAACAAAGAATTGCGGAAAGCCGTCGAGCGGTGGTGGAAGGTCTATGACGAGGAGCGTGAGGCAGGAGCAGTAGTCAAAGCTGGTATGTTCTGGGAATAATGGAACAGCGATGCCTGACCGCCTAACAAGCGAGACACCCTTTTTCGTCTGCATTAAGTCTCTGTCCGAAAATTGTGCCCCGCGAGCGTTTCTAGTGCATCAACGGTGAATGTTCGGATAGGTTCTAAATGCAATACCTTTCAAATAAGCAAAGAGGCGGCTTCTGTGGTATGCTTTCGCGTTGACAAGACCGAAAGAGACAAAGGAGCCACCTCATGGGATATAGATTACGCCAAATTGCTGCAGAAAGCAAATTCAGCAGCGCGTTACAGTTGGAAGCTATCGGGCAGGCCGTGCCAATGTCAGAGATCAAGGCCGCACTCCAAG
>DAOUAY010000723.1:0-9927 GCA_034432995.1 Anaerolineae bacterium
AATGTCCAGCAGCCCATCGTCCATCCGCGCGCGCGGCGCAATGTTGAAGAAAGCCGCATAGAGCTGGATGTTGCTGGCGAGAGCCATCAACGCGCGGGTACGGAAAGTACGCCCCTCGATCACGATGCGCGAACGCACACCGCGAAACTCCGCCGCAACCGTAAATCCCGCGATGATATAGGGCAAGGTGCGGAACCGCTTGGCGATACGCGGGCGTGGTTCTATATAAGCCGCGATTTCGGCATCCAAACCCAACCCGGCCCAGCAGACGAAGTAGCGATCATTGATAACCCCGGCATCCACCCTTTGAATGCGACACCCACAAAGCGCCTCACCCACATCGCGCACATACAACGGCGTCGCCAAAGAGAGAAGCGGCATATGCAACTGGTGCGCCAGGATGTTGCCGGTACCCGCGGGGATGATGCCGAGCGCCGTGGACGTTCCGACCAGGCCGTTGGCGGCCTCGTTGATGGTGCCATCACCGCCGGCCACCAGGACGATATCCGATCCATCCTCGACGGCGCGCCGCGCGTAATGGGTAGCATCGCCGGGATGTTCGGTCTGCACCACCTCCATGGCCCAGTCACACCTGTGCATGTACTCTGCCAGGCGCCTGAGAGTGCGGGTCATATCCCACGGACCGGCAGTAGGATTATAAATCAGGAGTGTTTTATAATTCATCGGCGCTTTGGGTTCCTTCCCTACGCTTGACGAGATGTGGTGTATGAAAAGTATAGCACAAGCCCTGAGGGAAGCAATTGTGGTAGCTGTCAGCCGTCAGCGTTCAGCCTTCAGCCGCTGAAAGCTAATAGCTGAAAGCTGATCGCTAATATAACCAGGGTGATGCCGATAAACGTGATCCAATCGGTACTGCGCATGTGAAGGTCGCGCCAGACGGTACGCTGTGGGGGCACAGACGCCTCTGCTGTTACCGGGGCCGCCATACCGCGCGCCGCTAACGCCAGCGTCAGCCGGTCGCTCATCCGCAGCGTGCCGATGATGACGGCCACCAGCACGGGCAAATATTCGCGGAAACGGTGGAAGAGATTGCCCTCCGCCACCCACCCGCGCGCCGCCTGCGCCTCACGTACCGTCACAAACAATTGCTGGATCGCCGGTAGAAAACGCAGGGTCAGGCTGAAGGTCAACCCCCACGTATACGGCAGTCCCAGCCGGACGAAGGCCTGGACGAGCGCACGTTGATCGGTGGTGAACAGCAGTGCGCCAACGAAGAACGCGATCACCAGCGCGCGCGTGGCGAACAAGCCCGCCTGGGTTAGGCCCCCCACCGTCAGTCGCAGCGGCCCGACCGCCACGAGCAGATCGCCGGAAGGGGCAAAAAACGGCTGCAGCGCCATAATCAACACAATCAACAGCGCCATCTGCCGCCACAAACCGCGCAATACCCGCCAGGGGATACCATTGGCAAGCAAGAGCAGGTGCAGTCCGAGCAGGAGCGCGCCCTGGACGATCAAGGAAGGCAGCAAAAACGCCGCGACGAAGCCCACCAGCATCCCCCACAGCTTGACGCGCGGATCGAGCCGGTGCAGCCAGGACTCCCGGTGGACGTAGAAGTCGAGCGCGACGCTCATCCGAGCACCTCATCCGGCGCGCCATCGGCGACGACGCGCCCGTCTGCCAGAGCCACCACGCGGTCGGCGCGGGCCGCCAGCTCCATCTCGTGCGTGACGATGACGAGCGTCACACCGGCGGTGCGGCGCTCGGCCAGCCACGCCAGCAGGCGCGCCCACTCGCGCCCGTCGAGACCCACCGCCGGTTCATCCAGCGCCAGGATGGGCGTATCGAGTGCAGCGAGCGCGGCGAGCGTGACGGCGCGCTGCACGCCATAGCTCAAGATGGATGGCGGCGTCTGCGCGAACGCGGTCAGCGCGAAACGCGCCAGCGCCCGTTCCACGCGCCCGGCAGCGTCGGCGAGGCGCAAGGCACGGACGCCAAAAGCCACTTCCTCGTAGACCGTCGCGGCGAAAATCTGCTGCTCCGGGCGTTGAAACAGGAAGCCCACCGCCTGGGCCAGGTCGCCGGTTGTGCGTCCGGCAGCGTCTTTGCCCTGGATGCACACCATGCCGCGCGTAGGCCGCAACAGGCCGTTGAAGTGGCGCAGCAGCGTGCTCTTCCCCGCGCCATTCGGTCCGATGATGGCGACGAACTGTCCCTGCGGAATCTCCAGGCTGACGCCGTGCAGCGCAGCGTGCCCATCGGTATACGTGAAATGCACATCCCGCAGCGCGATGGCCGGCGCTGAAGACGGAGCGGAGGGCGCTTCCAAAGCCGGCCACAGGTAGGACGGATAGAGAATCCCGGCCTCGACCAACCGCGTTTCATCCCGCAGCACCTCGTTGGTCGCAGCAGGCGGGGTCACGGCGCCATCGGTAAGCACGAGAGTCGTCGGCGCTAACGCGGCGGCCTGCGGACGGAAGGTGGTCAGCAAGAGCGTGATACCGCTCTGGGACAAGGTTTCGAGCGCCGCAAGCACTTCAGCGCGGCCCTGGGGATCAAGCCCGCCGAGCGGCTCATCCAGCAGCAGAACGCGCGGGCGCATCGCCCACACCGCCGCCAATGCCAGCCGTTTCTGCTGCCCGCCGGAGAGCATCCACGGCGAGCGCGTGCGCACGCCCAACAGGCCAAAACGCGCCAACGCCTCTTCCACCTGCGCGTCGATGCGCGGCGGCGGCGTTCCCAACGCTTCCAGCCCCCAGGCGACTTCATCTTCGACGGTGGGGTTGAAAAGCTGCGTGGCGGCGTCCTGAAAGAGCAGGCCCACCGCACCGGTAGGCGGCATCGCTGCCAGGACGTCGTAGCCAGCCACGCGCACCGCGCCCGAAACGTGCCCGCCGGTATAGCGGGGAGCTAATCCCGCCAGCACGTGGCACAGCGTGCTCTTTCCGCTGCCGCTGGCGCCCATCACCGCCAACGTCTCCCCGGTCTCCAGGCGAAACGTAATATCCCGCAGCGCCTCGGTTTGCGGGAAATCCGGTCCGGGTGGCGGGTAGGCGAAATTCACATGATCTACAAAAAGCACTGTCTTTCCCCTATAATGAAAAACTGTAGCGCGAGTTGGCAACTCGCGCTACAGAATGATACGCTTTTCGATTACGCAGCTCGCCGCGAGCGGGTCTCCAGAGGCGGGTAGGCTCGGCGCACGGCCAAATACAACGGGATGCCGATCACCCCCCCGCTGAGGCCCTGCAAGGTATTGGGAATCAATTCCAGGGTAGCAGCGCCCACACCGACCAGAAATGTCCCGGCGGCGAAATAGCCCGCGACGACGATAGCCGCGCCGACAACCACGGATAACAACACCGTCACGGTATCGATGCGCTTCCGCACGATCCACCCTACCGCCATCCCCTGCGCCCCGTGGATAAGCAGGGAGAACAACGCCCACTGCGGATAGCCGAGTATGTCTGCCATAGCGGTGCCCATCCCCCCGGCGAACAGCGCTACCCACGGGCCAAGCGCATAAGCCGTGAAGATGATGGCCGCGTCACCCAGGTGTACATAGCCGTTCGTCGCAGGGATCGGAATCCGTGCCAGCGCCGTCAGCACAAAAATCAATGCCCCCATCAGGGCGATCAAGGTCATCCGACCAATATCTACATTACGCGACATCTCTCCCTCCCAATTAGCTCTGTAGTCGTCAGTCGGGCAGTCGGGCAATCTGGCCGGCTACCACCTGCACAGGTTGATCATAACATATTCGGCGGCGCTGACAAGGCGTCAGACTACAAAAGTCTGCCGATATCGGCTGAGACTTTGGTAGTCTTTGCTCTCCTACTCAGCGTCTTTTTGTGACCACGGCACCCGCGAAAGGATGGCGTCTTTCGCACCCCGCGCATAATCGGAGAGCTTCTCCAACTGCTGCGAAATCCCGGAGACCTGCCGCTCGATGTAATACGACACGCCCAAAGCTCCCGGGCCGGTATGAACGCCCAATTCTGTCGGCACGTGCAGCAAGTATGTTTCGACACAGCGGAGCAGTTTCTTCAGTTCCTCCAGCACATAGTTGCCTTCGGTTTCGTCTTCGGCATAGTGGACGGCCAGGTGAACGGGGTTATCCGCAACTTCGTCGACGACTTTCTCTATGACCGCCGCGATGCCCTTGCTGCGCCGGCGCGCCTGTCCGATCAGACTGACCCGATTGTTTTGCACCCGAATCAGCGGGGAAATTTTGAGCAGACTTCCCACCGTGCTGGCCGCGCTGGAGAGCCGCCCACCCTGGAAGGCATAGTTGATCGTTTCCAACAACGCCACCACACCGGCATTGGGCACGACGGCGCGCGCACGAGCAGCGACTTCTTCCAACGTGGCGCCTGCAGCAGCCGCGCGCGCGGCTTCCAACGCCACAAAGCCTTGCGCCATCGCCGTTGTCTGGCTATCGACCACGGCTACCGGCACGGGACTCTCCCGGCCCGCGACCTCCGCCAGGCTACACGTCGCGCTCTGTTTGCCCGCCACATGAACCGCGACGACGCCCGACGCCCACTGCGCTTGCTTCCGGTAGGCCTCGAGAAATACCGGAAGCGCCGGCACGCTCGTGGAAACCTGCGTCGCAGGATTGGCGCGTAGCTGCGCAAAGAAGCTCTCCGGGGTGATGTCGATGCCTGAACGATACGAGACTTTGTCCATATTGACCCAAATCGGCACCACTTCGATGCGGTATTGTTGGCGCAGGGCTTCGGGGATGCTGGCAGCGGAATCAGTAACAATAGCGATATTGGCTTGGGTATTCACCGTGACCTCCTCCTGATGATTGGCGTTTCTCCTAAACTTTAGTAAGATAGTGTATACAATTGATTTTTAAACGCAAATGGATTGAGGAGGGCGCGATGGCGCGCGTAGCAGTTTTTGCAGGATTGATTGTGGATGAGGCCGATAATCCAGTAGATGTAGCCTACGTCGGCGGCGTGCCGCATTACGTGATCAACGACGCCGGTTTTTTGCGGCATATTTCGTCAGAAAAAGTGGATCGGCAGGTGCTCGCCGTGATGCAGGAAGGCGTGCTCGAAAACCGCGAAGTGGTTGTCCAGGGGATGCTCCAATTCCTGGGCAAGGACGACCTGTTCACCAAGGCCGCGGTCGATGCGTCGATTGGACAGATGCCGGAGAATATCAACGCCTTGCTCGATGCCGGATTGCCTGAGGATGCACGGCAATGGCTCGGTTTGATGGGACTCCGCATCATCATCGACTTCCACGGTGATGTGGTCGACGTCGTTATGCCCGGCAGCATCGGCCTGGACGAGTAGCTGTATGTTGCAGCAGAAAGAGTTTCGCGCTACACCTTCAGCACAGGTGCGTGAGATTCTGGGGCAACTTGAGGCGCACATCGGTAAGTTGGAACACGCCAGCGGCGAAGAGGCGCAGGGAATCCCGGCGCTCTTCGATGCCGCGCAGGCGCGCCTCGTCGAGTTGGAGCGTGCGGGCGTGTCCTCGCCGGCAGAGGCGCTGCGCTTCGAGACGGTTTCCGGCACATTCCGCCGCAAGGCGCAAGCGTTCCTGCGCAAAGTAGGCGGAGCAGAGGGACTCGCGGCGCTGCGTCCGGCACAGACTCTGGCCCCGGAACAGTGGTGGTGGTTCATCGATCGGTGGTGGGCGGAGCAAAGGAAGGCGCAGCGCCGCCGCCAGGTGAAATCGCTGCTCATCGGCGCGGCAGTTCTTGCCGTCGTGGCCGTGGTATATGCGCTGTTCCTCGCGCCCGACAAGACTGTATCGCAGACGATCAGGCTGCAGCAAATGGCGGAACAACTCGCGCAGGCAGGAGACGATGCCGCCGCCCTTGACAAGGTGAACGAGGCCCTGGCCTTATCGCCCGACAACGCGGGCTTGCTGGCGCTCAAGGGGGTTGTGCAGACCCGGCTCGGCTCTGAGGCAGAAGCCGCGACCACGTTTGCTGCCGCCGAGGCCGCATCCGGCAGCCGCGAGCAGTTCCTCCTCATCCGCGCCCAGGTTTACCTGATGCTGGGCCAACCTGAGGCGGTGTTGGCCGATGCAGAGGCTGCCATCGCCGCCAACCCGCAATCGGCGCGCGGCTATTTATACCTGGCGCAGGCCAATACCGATCTGGGCAACTTTCTGGAAGCGGAGAGGCAGTATGACGAGGCCGGGCGGTTAGCCGATGCAGCGGGAGATGTCGAGATCGCGGCCATTGCGCGCGTGCAAAAGGCGTACCTGTACCAACAACTCTTCCTCCCCACCCCAACAGCCCCGTAGAAAACGAAAATCCCCCTCAGTGAGGGGGATTGCCGGATGGCCCCAAGGGAATTCGAATCCCTGTTTCCGGCTTGAGAGGCCAGCGTCCTGGGCCACTAGACGATGGGGCCAAGCGTCGAAGATTGTAGCAGAAACAAGGCTTTTGTCAACCACCGTTTCAGGGCTATCGCATTTGGAGGTAAAGACTACAAAAGTCTCAGCAGACACTTGCATTTGGCGCGTTTTTCGTTCAACGAGGCGCCTGGTCAACGCGATCCCACGTGAGACTTTTGTAGTCTGGCCCCTGCGAAGGTTAAATGCAATAGCCCTGACCACCGTTTGCGCGCAGCCTGCTTTCGGTTACAATCCCACGAGTCGATTGTTAGCCGTGATTGTTTTGGATGTAGGATCAAAAGTTCTTGCGCGCCACAACTTCCAATTCCCTGTTTAATGTTTGGCAAACGGAGGTCACGATGGACAGGCTGGTTCGATTCATTCTCGTTATGGTGAGTGTGATGGCGTTGACGGCTCCCGCAGTGGCTGCGCCACCCAACCCGCAGCTAGGGACGGCGGTGGTGGTGGAAGAGGGCGCCGTTGCGCCGTGCTATACAGGGTGCGGCGGGGTATTCGGCGTCCCTTCCAGCAATCTTGCCTACGAACAGACGGTGGTGGAGATGGTCAATACGGTGCGGGCCACACAGATTCCGCCTCTGCCGCCGCTCAAGCGCACTGCTGCCCTGGACGATGCGGCGCGCTACCATGCGACGGATTTGGCCGTGGACAATTACTTCAGCCACGACTCGCAGGATCGCGTTGGCGGCGTTTTGCAGGTCATATGCAACTTTTCACAACGTGTGACAACTTACTACACTTCCTGGAAAACCCTCAGCGAGAACATTGCCGCCGGCTATTCGACGCCGGCTGCGGCGATGGCTGCATGGATGGGCAGCGACGGCCACCGTGCCAATATCCTGCGGGCAACATCGTGTGAAATTGGAGTGGGATATTACCAGGGCAGCGGCGACTATTACCGCTATTGGGTACAGGACTTCGGATGTCGCAACGGTATCTATCCCATCGTCATCAACCGTGAAGCCGCCACGACGGACGATTACCACGTCAACCTCTACATCTACGGCAGCGGAACCTGGACCGAAATGCGGCTGCGCAACAACAGCGATACCTGGGGCGGCTGGCGTTCGTTCCAATCGGAACTGGCCTGGGAGTTGCCGAAGGTGGGTGGCGAGCATACCGTGTGGGTGGAGATGCGTAATGCTACCCAGACCGCGACCAGCAGCGACAGCATCTATTCGACGTGGGCGCCGCCGCCGGTCACGCTCAATGTCGTCCCGACCACCGTCGCCTTCGTGTATGACGCTGTAACCGGCAGTCTCACCCCGCCAATGCAAGTTGTCACGCTGACCAACAGCACCACGGCGGACGTGATTACCTGGAGTCTGACGACCCAGGGCAACTGGTTCACCGTTGCTCCGGTAGCGGGAACCACGCCGGGCACGTTCACCATTACGCCGACGACGTTCATGACACAACCCAGCGCCACGTATACCGGCGCGGTCACGGTGACGGCAATCGCGCCGCCGGAAACGGTGAACCCTGTGCAGCGCATCAATGTGATATTGAACGTCCAGGCCCCGGCGTTGGGCGGTCTGCCCGATGCGATCACCTTCACGTACAGCATCCCTTCGGAACAACTGCTCCCGTCCGCCTGGATATTGACGCCGCGCAACGTGGGCAGCTATCATCTTTTGGACTGGAGCGTGACCGGTGATGCACCCTGGGCGCAGATTGTCCCGCAGAGCGGAACGACGCCGCAGAGCTTCAGCATCACACCAACGGGCTTCTCTACATCAACCATCTTCCTGTATACTGGTATGCTGACCGTTACCGTGAACAGTCCTGCCGGTGTCCCTGGATCGCCGCATCCGGTTCGCGTGGCGCTGAAAGTGGTGGATGAAGCCTTCAGCCACGTCTATCT
This sequence comes from Anaerolineae bacterium, assembly GCA_034432995.1. Taxonomy (GTDB): domain Bacteria; phylum Chloroflexota; class Anaerolineae; order B4-G1; family SLSP01; genus DSWT01. The sequence goes on from DAOUAY010000723.1 coordinate 8,210, forward strand.
GCCGATGGTCTGTCGCAATTATTGATCGCGGTACGCGGCGAACGGTTTTTGACTATCTGACTACCGAACTAACGACTATTTGACTTCTTGAGGAGGGTTATGGATCCCATTGCCTTGATTGCTGCCGTCGCCGCCGACCTGGCGCTGGCTTTGCCGCGCGTCCAGTCCGCCGTCCGCCTGCTGGATGACGGCAATACCGTCCCTTTCATCGCCCGCTATCGCAAGGAGATGACCGGCTCGCTGGATGAGGAGCAATTGCGGCAGGTCGCCGAACGGTTGGGCTATCGCCGCACGATGGAAGCGCGCCGCGAAACGATCCTGCGCAGCCTGGAAGAGCAGGGCGTGCTCACCCCAGAACTGCAAGCCGAGGTGGGGTCCGCCGACACGCTGCAACGCCTGGAAGACCTCTATCGCCCGTACAAGCCCAAGCGCCGCACGCGCGCGACGATGGCCCGCGAGAAGGGCCTGCAACCGTTGGCCGATCTCGTGCTGGCGCAGACGCTCGAAGGCGACCGCGACACGCTCGCGCAACCCTACCTCACGGACAACGTCCCCACGGTGGACGACGCCTACGCCGGCGCGCGAGACATCGTCGCCGAGGCTATCGCCGATGCGCCCGCAGTGCGCGCCGACATGCGCCGCCTGGTGCAGCGGCACGGCACGTTGAGCGTCGCCGTCACCGACCAGGGCAAGGACCCCAAAGGCGTCTACCAGATGTATTACAGCTTTTTCGTGGACTTCCGCGCGTTGCGCCCGCACCAGACCCTCGCCATCAACCGGGGCGAGCGCGAAGGCGTGCTCAAGGTCACGCTGGAGGCGCCGGAGCCGGAGGCGATAGGCATCCTCGCGCAGCGGTATCCGAGCGACGCCGGCAGCCCGCTGATGGACGACCTCGTCGAGGCGCGCAAGGACAGCTACAGCCGCTTGCTCTTCCCCGCCGTAGAGCGCGAGATGCGCCGCGAGTTGAGCGATATGGCCGACGAGCACGCGATCGGCGTGTTCGCCGCCAACCTCAAAGCGTTGTTGTTGCAGCAGCCGCTGCGCGGGCAGACGGTGCTGGGCATCGATCCCGGCTACCGCACCGGCTGTAAAGTGGCGGTGGTCAGCCCGACCGGCAAGGTGCTGGACACGCGCACGATCTATCCCGACCGCGACAAGGAGCAAGCCAAGGCGACGTTGCGCCGTCTGGTGCAACAGTATGGCGTAACGGTGATCGACATCGGCAACGGGACCGCCAGCCGCGAAACGGAGACGCTGGTGGCGGAGTTGCTCACCGAAGAGAAGCTGAAGGTGAAATATACAATCGTCAACGAGGCCGGGGCGTCGGTCTACTCGGCGTCGAAGCTGGCGCGGCAGGAGCTGCCCGACCTGGACGTGTCGCTGCGCGGGGCGGTCTCGATTGCGCGGCGCTTGCAGGATCCGCTGGCCGAACTGGTGAAGATCGACCCGCAGGCTATCGGCGTGGGGCTGTACCAGCACGACGTCAACCAGAAGGCGCTGGCGGAGTCGCTGGATACGGTCGTCGAATCGGTGGTGAACACGGTGGGTGCGGACCTCAACACGGCGTCGCCGGCGCTGTTGCGCTACATTTCGGGCATCGGCCCCAAGCTGGCGGAGACGATTGTGGCGCACCGCGACGCGCAGGGCGCGTTCGACGCCCGCGAGGCGCTGCGCCGGGTTCCCGGCCTCGGCCCGAAGACGTTCGAGCAGGCCGCCGG
>DAOUAY010000724.1:0-3390 GCA_034432995.1 Anaerolineae bacterium
AGGTTGTAGTAGTGGTCCGAGCCGAGTACGAAGCCGGCGCCAAGCGCATCGATCGTTTCCAGGAAGTAGGCGTTCATCTCCGGGTTGGCGGAATTGTGAACCATCGGCGCATCGATGCCGGAAGCGCGCATCCACGCGACGAGTGTTTGCGCGTACTCGGCCACCGTCCCCAGATAGAAATCGAAGTAATCCTTCATCCGGCGGATGTCGGACGGTGCGGATAGCGATGTCGGTGCAGGCGCAGGGATCGCCTCGAAAGCCGGGTACGCCGTCCCATACGCCCGGTTGAGCGCTGCAATATCGCCGTAGTGTGCGCGCAGATAGGTGGGATAGCGCCCTCCGGCCTGCCCGAAGCCCATCGCCTCCGCGTTGTAATCCAGCCCGCCGAACCACTCGTGGATGCCGGTCAGCTCGTTGTCGAACTGGGCAAAGGCCACCGGGCCGCCGTTGGCAATCGTATAGCGCGCGATGATCGGGCAGGCAACGTCGAACCAGCGCCGCGCCTTCGCCAGGAACAGCGGATGCAGGTACGAGATTGACATGGGGCCGATGTCTTTGCCAGCGCAGGTTTTGGCGCGCAGTTGCGGATAGTTCTCGTAAAGCCAACGCGGCAAGCCGCCGTAGACAAGCTCCGAGTATTGGTACGGGCCAGGCCGCGCAATAACGTATAGCCCCATCTCAAGCGCCGTCTCAAAAAACGCTTCCACATCGTGCTGCGGGCCGGCGTCGCCAAAGACAAACGTGCCCTCAGTCGGCTCGTGGATCAGCCAGGGGATGTACGTCGCCAAACAGTTGCCCCCGGCCTCCTTGAAGAGCGCCATCCGCCGCCGCCAATCCCCGCGCGGCACGCGAAAGTAGTGAAATTCGCCGGAATACAGGTAAGCCGGTTCGTCATTGATGCGATAGCTCATATGATCAAACGTGATAGGGTGCACAGTAATCCTCCTTAGGTCAGTAGGCGGTAGACGGTAGACAGGGATTATGCTCCCCCCCGTCTACCGTCTACTGTTTACTGTCTACCTGATTGTACGAAGAACGCCGCACTTGACAAGATGCCGGTCTACACTAAAGTTAGCCGCAACACATTCAGGTGGGGATCGATGTCACGTCCGTTATGGTTCGTTACGCTTCTCAAAAAAGTTTTTCCAATGCGCTATTTCCTCGCGATGCTTGCGCGAAAAGCGCCGCCGATCCGCAAGGTCATCGATCACTTTCTCTTCGAAGGGGACGACATCATCTACCTCCCCAAAGACAACGTCATCCAGATCAACCAGCCTGTCACACACGCCGAGGAGACCGTACTGCCCTCACAGATCGTCGAACGTTTCATCGAACAAGCCAACTACCGCTGGATTATGGATAAGTGCATCTGTCGTGATTCTGAACAGTGCAAAGATTATCCTATCGATCTCGGCTGTATCTTTCTGGGCGAGGCGGTTTTGCAGATCAATCCCCAACTGGGGCATCTGGCGACCAGGGAAGAGGCGCTGGCCCACCTCGAACGCGCGCGCGAGGCCGGGCTGGTGCACCTCATCGGACGCAACCGCATCGATTCGGTTTGGTTGGGCGCAAAGCCCTTCGACAAGCTGCTGACCATCTGCAATTGCTGCCCGTGCTGCTGCCTGTGGCGCGTGTTGCCCGATCTGCCGCCGGAAATCAGCGGCAACGTCACACGCATGCCCGGCGTCACTGTGACCGTCACCGAGCGGTGTGTGGGATGCGGCGCTTGTACGCGCGATGTCTGTTTTGTCAGCGCAATCCGGCTTGTGGATGGGCGCGCCGTCATCGACGAGACCTGTCGTGGCTGTGGGCGCTGCGTCGAAATCTGCCCGCAACACGCCATCGAACTGCACATCGAAGACACAACGTTCTTCGACCAATCCATAACTCGAATTGCTACCCTGGTCGATATTTCGTAGAGGTACAGCTATCTCAGAAGGGGTTCCCATATGGGATTCCACATCACCGAGAGACCAGAACTTTGATACGAATCTCCACGAATAGAAAAATTAGTGAAGATTCGCGCAAATTCGTGGTTTATGTCAAGGGGGTTCGTTATGCGTATCCTTTTTATCGACATCGACACGTTACGTGCCGATCACCTGGGCTGCTACGGCTATCACCGCGAGACCAGCCCCAACCTGGACCGGCTGGCGCGGGAAGCGGTGCGCTTCGAGAACAACTTCGTCACCGATGCGCCGTGTCTGCCATCGCGCGCGGCGCTGTGGAGCGGGCGCTTCGGCTTCCGCACCGGCGTCGTCGGGCACATGGGATCGTCCGCCGACCCGTTCAACGACGGTTGTCCGCGCGGCTTCCGCGACTCCTACGACGCGACGTCGTGGATGAGCGCGCTGCGCCAGGCGGGGTTGTACACCGTCACCGTCAGCCCGTTTGGGGAGCGGCACTCGGCGTGGGAGTGGTACGCCGGCTACCGCGAGGTGTACAACACCGGCAAGGGCGGGATGGAGCGCGCCGACGAGGTCATCCCCACCGCCATCGACTGGATCGAGCGCAACGGCGACAAGGACGACTGGTTCCTGCACGTCAACGTCTGGGACCCGCACACGCCCTACCGCGTCCCGCTGGAATACGGCGACCGCTTCGCGGACGATCCGCTGCCCGCGTGGATGACGGAAGAATTGCGCCAGAAATGCTGGGACGGCTTCGGCCCGCACAGCGCGCAGGAGTTGGCGGGTCACGATCTGAACGAAGCCTGGGTAAGCCAGTACCCGCGCGTGCCGCTGCAACTCGATTCGATCGACGCACTGCGGCAGTGGATCGACGGATACGACATGGGCATTTGGTACGCCGATCTGTGGATCGGCAAGCTGTTGGAGAGTCTGAAGGCTAAGGGTATTTTCGAGGACACGATCATCATCGTCAGTTCCGATCACGCGGAGAGCCAGGGCGAATTCAACGTGTGGGGCGACCACCAGACCGCCGACCCGTCCGTCTGCCGCGTGCCGCTGCTCATCCGTTGGCCCGGCATCACCGACACCGCTTGCGCCGGATCACAATCCAGCACTCCTTCTGCCGCTGGATCACAATCCAGCACTCCTTCTGCTTGCGCTGGATCACAATCCAGCGCCGGGCGCGTGGACCATGCCTTGCACTATCATTTCGACTGGGCGGCGACGCTCATCGAGATGATCGGTGGAACTGTGCCCGCCAACTGGGACGGCGTCTCGTATGCAGAGGCGTTCAAGTCAGGCGAGGAACAGGGACGCCCGTACCTCATCACCAGCCAGGGCGCGTGGTCGGTGCAGCGCGCCGTGCGCTTCGACATCGAGGGCGAGGCGTGGGTCTGCCTGCGGACGTACCACGACGGGCACAAGGCGCTCGATCCGGTGATGCTGTTCAATCTGACGCGCGATCCATATATGCAGCACA
>DAOUAY010000725.1:0-4137 GCA_034432995.1 Anaerolineae bacterium
TCGCAACTCGCAACTCGCAACTCGCACTATCCTTCACGGATTGCAGTTCCGGCATACATCTGTTCGACGCTCGCGCGCGTCACGACGCCGACGCCTTCATGCATCGCGGAAGCCGTCCCGGCGGCGACGCCCCAGCGGGCTTGTTCGGCGAGGGGCAGGCCGCATTCCAGCGCGTAGGCCAGGCCCGCGAGCAGCGCGTCACCAGCGCCGGTGACGTTCCTCACCGGCACGTCGGGCGGGATGGCGATGGCGGTGCTCTCGCGCGTCGCCAGCAGCAGCCCCGCCGCGCCAAGCGAGAGCGCGACCTGCGTGACGCCTCGTTCCAGAAAGGCGTTCGCGGCTTTGCGCGCGGCGTCGGGGGTATCCACGGGATGTCCGGCAAACGCTGCGGCTTCTTCCGCATTGGGTTTGACCAGGAACGGGCGCGCTTCGCAGCCCAGGCGCAGCGCCGTCCCACTCGTATCCAGCAGCACGCGCACGCCGCGCGGCTGTAAAATCTCGATGAGTTGGGCGTAGAAGCTGTCTGGGACGCCGGGCGGCAGGCTTCCGCAGAGCGCCCACGTGTCGCCGGGCACAGCGCGCAGCCGAACCTTGTCCAGGAACTGCGCGATTTCCTCCGGCTGTACTGTTGGTCCGGCCTCGTTCACCTTGACGTAACGCCCGCTATCCGCCTCAGCGATGACGACGTTGGTGCGCGTCTCTCCGGCAATGGTCACGAAGTCGGTGGGGAGGCCGAGCGCAACCAGCCCCGCCGCCAGTCGTTGCCCCGTCGCGCCGCCGACGAAGCCGAGCACTGTGCTTTGCACGCCAAGCGCCAGCAGCACGCGCGAGACGTTGAAGCCCTTCCCGCCCCAATCGACGCGCGAGGCTGTGGCCCGCGTCACGGCATCGAAGGCGATTTGCGGCACGGTTAGTGTGTGGTCCAGTACGGGGTTGGGGGTTACGGTGATGATCATCAGCTTACCCGGAGGTCAGTTATGCATGGCGATTTGGATTATCCGTGCTCAGTCCTTCCGCTTTGGCAGCCTGCAATAGATCGTCATCTGCCGCCAGGAAGATCATATCGGTTAGGGGATCCGCGCGCCGGGTTTCGTGAAGCAACAACGCCGCTGCCAGATGCACGGCGTCATAGCCACGTAAGCTGTATTTTTCGGCTAATTCCATTGCGCGATCACTGAGCCTTGCATTGATTTCCAGGACTTGATATTGCCATTTCCAATCGTCTTTGAAATCTTGAGCCAGACGAAGCGCAGTGGCGCGTGGCAATTCACCTGTGCGTATCTTGCGAAAGAGTGCGGAGATCGTTTCTGGCCCGGTAAGACGCACCGTGTAAAGATCGTGAGCCTGATCTGGGGTTGTCAAGGCCGTGATCCAGGCTGTGCCACGTTCACGGGCATAGCGTTTGACCAATGCGCTGGTATCCAAATAATAGGCAGCCATAGTCATCGGCGCTCTGCGATGATCATTTCTGAAAGAGGAGTGCCTTCAACTGTGACTGGGGCTATACGTTCAGTCGACATCGGATACAATGTAGGGTCTTTGATTTCCGTCAGTAAACCCATTTCCAGCAATGTTTGTTTGAATTGGGTTTCAGCAGCGGTTTGCGCGTTGTCATATACTTCGTGTGATGTAGACGAGTTCATCTCACGCTCGGTCTCCGGCAAGGCTTGCGCGATAACGCGCAACCGCTCGCGCGGCGGCAACCGGCGCAGCAGCGTCAAAACTGTATTCGCTTGTATCGCTATGCTCTCACTCATCGTGTACCTCCTAAGGCCACGTTGACCTGGGATACCTTTATAGTAGCGCAAAACAGCGAAGATTCAAGGGGAAGGGTTCACCCCGACCTGCTCGCGTGGATCGGGGATGCGCCAGCTCAACGGCAGCGCGGTGAGTGTGCCCAGGGCGGTGATGGTGAAGAGCAGGCCGTAGTTGTTGCCCGACCACTGCAAGATCAGGCCGCCGAGGGTGGCGAAGAGCGTGGAGACGCCATTGATGGTGTTGTTCAGGCCGACGTAAGCCGGGCGCTCGGCTTCAGGCGCGAGTTCGAGCACGTAGGCCGTCCAGCCGGGCATAAAGCTGCTCCCGGAAGCGTTGATGGCGAAGAAGACCAGTCCGTAAGCCCAGCCTAACGCCGTTCCACTGCACAGCCTTGGGATCACCAGCGCCAGAACGGGAATGAGCGCCGTCACGCCGATGCTGTAGAGCAGCGTGCGCTTGGTGCCGCGCTTTTCGTTGAGCCAGCCGAAGAAAACCGCCGCCAGGATGCCGCCTACCACGCCGATCGAAGTGTAGCGTCCGGCGACCTGAGACGGCAGATAGAGCACGTCCAGCGCGTAGGTCATAAAGAACGGGCCGGCCAGGTTGCTCAGGTTGAACAGTTGCCGGGCGATGATGTAGTTGCGAAAGGTGTGGTCGGTTTTGAGGATGCGCCACAGTTGCGGCAGATACTCGCGCCAACTGGGTGTGTCGCCGGAAGTCACGCCGGGCGGTTCGATAAGGCGCACGATGGCGATATACGATACGCTCAGCATCCCGAACGCGATCAGGAACAACACGGCGTAATTGTTGGGGTAGGGCAGGCCGCGGTCGCTCAGGATCCACTCGACGACGAACCCTGCCAGGAAGCTCAAAATACCCGCCGCAACCTGTCCCACGCTGATGAGCCGCCCGCGCCGTCCGGCGGGGATGGTCTTGCTGAACAGGTCGAACCACGAGAGGCTGCCAAAGCCGTCGCTGATCCAGAAGGCGGAGATGATGAAGGCGACGAGTACGATGATCAATCCTGGCGGGCGCGCGCCCGTCGCCCAGACCAGCCCGGCCAGAAAGAGCAACATCGAGCGCCCGATCCCGGCGGCCCACAGCACGGCGGGCTTTTTGTACGGTTTGTTCGCCATATACCGCGCCGCGAACAACTGTGGCAGCAGCCAGCACGCGCGTTGCAATGTGGTGATCAGCCCGATGGTCGCGCTCGACGCCCCCAACTCGGTCAGAAAACTGGGGATGATCGTCGTCGGGCTGAAAAACGCCATTGCAATGCCAAAAAAGGCGAAGTCCGCCGCCAGACTCCAAAAGTTGCGGCGATAGTTTTTGGGTAGGCTTGTTGTCAAGGGATTCTCTTTCGGGTAGACGGTAGACAGGGCGCAAAGATTGCGCGACGGTAGACGGGGGAGGCTCTCCCCCTGTCTACTGTCTACCGTCTACTGTCTACTTATTAGCGTACCGTCTCGTCTAATTCCAGCCCCAGCGCCTCGTACTTCTGCCGCCGTGAGATTTTGTCGTTGCGCAATTCCTGGTGGGCGTAGACGGAAACCTCTTTGGCGAGCGCCTGTGGCACGACGATGACGCCGTCGCCATCGGCTACCACCACGTCGTCGGGATGGACGAGCACGCCGCCGACCACCACGGGGATGTCGTGGGCGTCGAATTGCAAGCGGCCCTGCACCATGCCTTGCGAAACGATCCTGGACCAGAAGGGAATCTTCTGTAAAATGATTTCATCGGTGTCGCGGACGCCGCCGTTGCTCACGTAGCCCACTGCGCCCTTGAGGATGCCGTCCATCGTGTTGTTCGATCCCATCAGCCCGGCATTGACCCCGCTCTGGTCGATGATGCAGAAGTCGCCTTCCTCGATGGCGTCGATCCACGGGTAGGTGCAGACATTGCCGTAATACCAGCCCGACCACGCGCTGTATTCGTCCGGCGTCATCGTGGGGATCGTCCCCTTGTAGGGCAGATAGCGCGCCGTGCGGGCGATGCCCACCGCGCGGGTGCGCCACAGCGGGCGGATTTCGGGGATCATCGAGCCTTGATGGTGCTGCATGATCCAGTCCATGCCGTCGCGGACGTCCGCCACGCGCAGATCCGAAAACAACGCCAGTAATGCTTTTCGTTCTTCCTTCGAGAGTGCCATGAAAAATCCTCCTTGTGGTCATATAGTCAAGTAGTCACGTAGTCAGGCGGTCTCGTAGTTAGAAGACCGGATAACTATTCGACTGACGACTACGTGACTAACGACTACCTATTGTCTTTGTCCGTGGCAGGTTGTCAAGCAGGGATAGAACTTGGTTAAATGGTGTTATCCACGTAGCGCATCGAGAAGTACAGATACGGCGCGAAGTACTTGCGCCAAAAACGACT
>DAOUAY010000726.1:0-2247 GCA_034432995.1 Anaerolineae bacterium
GAGAGCGGCCTCACTTACTGGAGCACCTCTTCCGCGAAGGGCCGGGTGGTGATCGCCAACACCTTCACCAACACAGTCACGGCGCATGGCGGCTCCTGGGCTGCGTGGCTCGGTGGGGAGAACAGTGAGAGTGCTTACATTCAACGTCCACTGATGATCCCGGCCAGCGCACCCTATCTGAACTATTGGTACTGGATCGATTCCCTAGACGCTTGCAGCTTTGACTTCGGCCAGGTTCGCGTCAACGACACGGTCATCCAAACTTACGATTTGTGCTCTCCGGAGAAGACGAATGGTTGGGCTGAAGAGACTCTCGATCTGCATTCTTACGCTGGGCTGACCGTCACGCTGACGATCTCGGCGACGACCGACTGGTCACTTATCAGCAGTCTATTCGTAGATGATCTCATCTTCAAAGCAACACCATAGCGTTCCAATCAGCCAGACTACAAAAGTCTCACGAGGCGTCTGGTTAAGCAAATATCTACGCTAAACGAAGGCTTTACAAGGCACAGTACGTGCTGAGACTTTTGTAGTCTTTAGTCTTTACAAATTCAGGAGGTATCCGTGACAAACTACATCGCCGCCATCGACCAGGGCACCACCGGCACACGCTGTATTCTTTTCGATCACAGCGGACGGCCTGTCATCTGGTCTTACGAAGAACACGAGCAGATTTACCCGCAGCCCGGCTGGGTGGAGCACAACCCGCTCGAAATCTGGGAAAAGACGCAGCGCGTCATCCGCCAGACGTTGACGCAGGGCAACATTCCCAGCGGGGCCATCGCCGCCGTGGGGATCACCAACCAGCGCGAAACCACGCTCGTCTGGGACCGGCGCACAGGCCGGCCGCTCTACAACGCCATCGTCTGGCAGGATACGCGCACCAAAGGCTTATGCGACGCGCTGGCGCTCGAGGGCGGGCAGGATCGCTTCCGCGCCGTCACCGGCCTGCCGCTGGCGACCTACTTCGCCGGGCCGAAGGTCAAGTGGATGCTGGACAACGTTCCTGCCGTGCGCGCGGCGGCCGACAAGGGCGACGCGCTCTTCGGCACCATCGACACGTGGGTGATCTGGTGGCTCACCGGCGGGCCGCACGGCGGCGCGCACATCACCGACGTGACCAACGCCAGCCGCACGCTTTTGATGGACCTGAAGACGCTGGATTGGGATGCGGACATCCTGCGCACGCTGGACATTCCGCGTTCGATGTTGCCGGAGATCCGTGCATCCAGCGCCCCTCGCCCGTATGGCTTCACGCGCAAGGATGGGCCGTTCGGCGAGAGTTTGCCCGTCACCGGCAATCTGGGTGACCAACAAGCGGCGCTCGTCGGGCAGACATGCTTCACGCCCGGCGAAGCCAAGAACACCTACGGGACGGGCTGCTTTATGCTGCTCAACACCGGCACGGAAATCGTCCCCTCGGCGAGCGGCCTGCTCACCACGCTCGGCTACAAGTTCGGGGACGCGCCTGCCGTCTACGCGCTCGAAGGTTCCATCGCCATCACCGGCGCGCTGGTGCAGTGGTTGCGCGACAATATGGGCTTCTTCGACCGCGCCCCGCAGATCGAGGGCCTGGCGCGTGAAGTCGAGGACGCAGGTGGAATGTACATCGTCCCCGCCTTCTCCGGCCTGTTCGCTCCCTACTGGCGCAGCGACGCGCGCGGCGTCATGGTCGGGCTGACGCGCTATATCACCAAAAACCACATCTGCCGCGCCGCGCTCGAAGCCACCGCTTACCAGACCCGTGACGTGCTGGAAGCGATGGAGAAGGACTCCGGCGTCGCGCTCACCTCGCTCAAGGTGGATGGCGGCATGGTCGCCAACGAACTGCTGATGCAGTTCCAGGCTGACCTCCTCGGCGTTCCCGTCGTGCGCCCCACCGTCACCGAGACGACCGCGCTCGGCGCATCCTATGCCGCAGGCTTGGCCGTCGGCTTCTGGGCAGACCTGGATGCGCTGCGGCAAAACTGGGGCGTGGATAAGACCTTCGAGCCGGGGATGGCGGTGGAAAAATGCGCGGCGCTGTACGCTGGCTGGCAGAAAGCGGTGCAGCGGACGTTGGATTGGGTAGAAACATGATATACTCTGAGCATAAGAAACAGAAAGCGGGAGGGACATAATGACCACACCCAATATCGCCTATAATCAGGTTCTCAATTTGACAAAAAAGCTGGGACGCGGAGAGCAGTTGCAATTGCTTGAGGCGCTTACACAATGGCTACAACATACGCCCAAAATACAAAC
>DAOUAY010000727.1:0-26131 GCA_034432995.1 Anaerolineae bacterium
TCCGCTTGGACGTTCTCCAACGCGACGTTGCGCTGCTGCGAGTAGTTCTCGAAGCGGTGCTGGATGATCTCCGCGCCGGCCTGTTTCGCCAGTGTCACGGTCGCATCACTGCTGTAGCTGTCCAGGACGACGATACCGTCCGTCCAGCGCAGGCTGTCGATGCAGGCGGCGATATGGCGTTCCTCATTCAGGGTCAGAATAACAGCTTTGAGCATAATCGGTCAGTCCTCAGTTTCCCAGGCGGCGACGATTTTCTTGTAGGCGGTGCGCCATTCGTCGGTTGAGGCTGCGGCAGCCTGCTTTGAAAAGGTGCGGCGCACGATGGCGCCGACCAGTGCGCGCGTGAGTGGATCGCGGTGTTTGCGATACAGTTTGGCGCGGCTTTCCCAAAGATAAGCCGTCGTTGCCGGGCGCGCCTGGTTGGTGCTTGCGCCGCCATAGTGGACGACTTTGGCTTCGGGAACCAGCCATGCTTCCCACCCGGCTTTGCGCATCCGCCACGCCCAGTCGATTTCCTCGCAGTACATGAAGAACTGCGGGTCCAACACGCCTACCTGCTGTATCGCCGCGCCGCGCGCCATCATCGCCGCGCCCAGTGGGTGATCGATGCGATAGGGCTGTCCGCTTGTGTCTGGATAACGCCCGTTGAAACGCGTGTAGTAAAAACGCTGTGGTAGCCATCCCAGGTCGAACAGCGGTTGCAGCAAGTCTGGAAAACGGAAGGCGCTGGTCTGCGCCGAACTGTCCGGATTGAGCAACTGCGGGCCGATGAGTCCTGCGCGCGGTTTTTTTTCGAAGAAATCCAGCAAGGCAGCCAGTGCGCCAGGCTGGATTGTGGTGTCGGGATTGAGCAGCCACACATAGTCGGGCAATCCGTGTTCCTGCAAATGTTCGAGAATCAGATTGTTGCCGCGCACGAATCCCAGGTTTTCCGCACTGGTGTGCAGGTGTATCCAGGGATGACGCTCTCGCACCATCTCCGCCGAGCCATCCGTCGAGGCGTTATCGACCACTGTCACGTCTGCACGCACGTTTGCGCGTCTTATCTCTTCGCGTAGTGATAAAGCGCAGGCGTCCAACAGATTTTTAACGTTCCATGAGACGATAATGACGCTCAGGGTAGGGGATGCGACAGATGACATAGCGTAATCCCGCGCTTTTTACGGTTCCCAGATCGTCACAAAGTTAGGATCGACGCGGGTGTTGACGTTCGCAATGGCGACGTCCTCGTGGATCAGGCCCGTCCAGTAGTAGAGCGGATTGCGCACGGGGACCTCCACGATCTGGACGCATCCGGTCACCTGCGAGCGTGCGTTGGGCGGCAAATACCAGTTTTCGCCAATCTGCACCAGGTCGCCGCCAGGTTGTCCAATACCCCAACGGAAAGGATAGTTGCGCAAGCTCGTGTCGAAGTCCATGGCGATGCGGAAAACACCGGACTCTTCTGAATAACCCATCCCGTTGAAGTTTTGATCACTGCGGTAAGTGGTACCCGGCCACGGCCCGGCAGTGCGCAGGTAGGTGGTGCTGTCATTTTCGACGGTGAGGGTGAAGCAGAGCGTCTCCGAGATGACAAGGGAGGTCGCCGAGTATTCGACCTCTCCATTGAGGATATACGCTCGTGGCAGGCCGGCGTTGACAATCTCCAGCGTCTGCCTGGCGATAACACGCTGCCCCATCTTGTCCTGCGCCTCGGCGAAGACGGTGTAAATCCCGTCGGGTGGCGGCTCGGCTCCCGCGTCGATGCCGCCGTCGTAATCGTAGGTGTGCCAGCCTTTAGCATTCAACCGGTTTACCTGCTCGTCTTCCGGGATGGCGTGCGAGGTTCTGTCAGGCCCTTCGAGGTAGACACGCAGGCTTTCCACGTCTTTGTCCAACGTGAGATTGATCCGTGTGCGGTCATCGATGCCATCCTGGTTCGGCGAGAAAGTATTAGGCGAGACGGTGAAGCCGCGGATGCCCGGCAGCGCTGTGTCGGCGTCTTGAATGGTCAGCGTTCCTGTGGCTACTGCACCTTCACCTTCTTCAGTCTCCGCCCGGATTTCCCAGGTGTATACATCGTCAGGCAGCATGCGCTTGACGATGATGAAATCGTTGGTTTCGTCGGGCAGGGTAAAGCCATCCACCACGCCGCCAAAGTAGACGGTATACGGTTTGTCGTTCAGGCTCAGACGGCGCGGGGCGCGAAAAGTATACGCCTGTCCGCCCGAATTGATCAGGGTAATGCTGACGATGGCGTTTCGATTGAGCGTAAACGTGATCCTGGTCAAATCTGTCTGGCCATCGGCGTTCGGCGTGATGGTATCCGGTACGACAGAAACATCCTGCAGCAGTGGTTTTTGCCCACAAGCGCTGAGTATCAGTAAGACGAGCAAGACGATCCCCACGCAATGGGGCCGCATACGCTGAGAAATTTTCATGATTGACTTCCTCCTGACAAACGGAAAGTGTACCAGGGCTTGGACGGTAGTCAAGTAGTCAAGTTGTGTGCTTGCCTAACTGCCCTCTCTGCGTTACAATAGCGGTGGAGGAGAATATGCGCACCCGTCTGTTGTGTCACGGGGCTTTGGTGTTGTTTTTGCTGCTGTCGTTCGTCCCAACGGTAAAAGCACAAGGAACATCACCGGACCCTGTCGTTGTTATGATGGACCAGATGTCCGCCGAGGCCAAAGTCGGGCAGTTGGTGCTGGTCGCGTTTCCCGGCACCGATGTCGGCGATGGTTCTGAGATAGCGGCATTGATCCGCGACTATAACATTGGCGGCGTGCTCTTACGTCCTCAGAACGGCAATTTTGGCGCGTCGCTGATTGCGCCTTCTGAAGTACTCTCACTGACCACTCGTTTGCAGCAGATTGCCTGGGATGTCTGGCAAGCTGAAACGGCGCTGCTATCCAATGAACCAGAGAGTGTCGCTGCGTCTCCCTACATCCCACTTTTTTTGACGGTCAGCGCCAGCCTTGATGGCGTTCCCGTCACCTCTGTTATCTCAGATACTACCCTCATGCCTTCTCCGATGGCTTTGGGGGCAACGTGGAATCCCGCTCTGGTTGAAATGGTTGGGAGAGTGCTGGGTGAGGAGCTGGCCACGCTGGGTATCAATCTATACCTGGGTCCCAATCTGGATGTCACGTATACGCCACGGCCCGGTGATGTTTCCGATTTGGGCGTGAATACATTTGGCGGAGACCCGTTTTGGACAGGCGAGTTAGGTAAGGCTTACGTGCAGGGATTACATCGTGGGGGCGAAGGCCGTCTGTTGGTTGTGCCACGCCATCTGCCGGGACTTGGCGGAGCCGACCGTTCGCTCGAGGCCGAGGTCCCCACGGTGCAGAAGACGTTGGAGCAGCTCCGGCAGATTGAACTGGCGCCTTTCTTTGCTGTGGCGCGCGGCGCGATCGGTGACGACAACGTGGTCGATGGGTTCCTCGTCACGCATATCCGCTATCGCGGGTTTCAGGGCAATATCCGCCAGGCCACGCGGCCCATCAGTCTGGATGCTCAGGCCCTGCAATCGGTGATGAACCTGCCTGAATTTGCGCCGTGGCGTCAGGCCGGGGGGATATTGGTCTCCGATAATCTTGGGCTGAAATCCATTCACTACTCTTACGACCCGCGTGGGCTGTCGTTCAATGCGCGCCGTGTGGCCCAGGATGCTTTGGCGGCCGGCAATGATATCTTGCTGCTCAACCGTTTTGCTGCGGACAGCGAAAACTGGAGGGCGCATTTCGCGAATGTGCGGGACACGTTAAGTTATCTCGCGTCTCGTTACAAGACGGAAGCGACCTTCCGCGCGATAGTCGACGCTGCTGTCTACCGGATACTGAGCATGAAAATGCGCGCTTACGGTGGATTCTCCTGGGACATCGTCCGGCTCGACCCCGAACGGCTTGCCGTTTTTGCTACAGAACATTCCGTGGATGATGAAGTAGCGATCAATGCATTGACCCGCATTGTGCCTTTGTCGGCCGATGTGACTGCGCCGGCATTCCAGGAAGGAGATACCATCGTCATCTTTACCCAGGAGCGTTACGCCCAGCCCTTTGCCGATTATCGGCCGTTCCCGTTGTTGCAGGCAAACGCGTTGCGGGATGTTGTACTACGGTTGTATGGACCGAATGGGACCGATATCGTCTCTTCTGCTGCCGTGCAATACTTCACGTTCGAGCAGTTACAGACCGCATTGACGACTGAGCAAGAAATCACATTGTCCGAAGGCCCGCCTTCCATTTCGACGGTCGTTCTCAATGCCATCGCGAGCGCGCGATGGGTTGTTTTTGCCACGACGGGGTTGCAGTCCGGCGATCCAAGTAGCTATGCCCTGAAGACCTTTCTCGCCAAGTACGCCCATAGTGTGACCGGCAATATCGTTGTCCTTGCATTCGGCCCGCCCTATGAGCTGGACAGTACAGAAATCAGCAAGCTGGATTACTTCTATGTGCTGTATTCGTCTGGTTCGGCTTTTGTGGATGCAGGTGTGCGGGCATTGTTCGGTGATTTGGTGGCTTCCGGCGCTTCTCCGGTGGACATATCGGCGCTTAACTATTCCATTGCGCGGCAGACGATGCCGTCCCCCAATCAGTTGATCTCGCTGGACATTGTTGGGGCAACCGGCGAAGTCCTTACGGAGACCGCGCGCTCCGAGATTATCAAGGGGGGTGTCCTCAACCTGCGCACGGATGTGATTATCGATCACAATGGGCGTCCGATCCCCGACGGAACACCCGTGCAGTTTGTCCTGACCTATCCACAAGAAGATATCGAACGTATCGTCGTTTCCGAAGCGCGCGGTGGGGTGGCAACAACGTCTATCGTGCTCGACCGCGAGGGGCAATTGGATATTACGGCGCAGTCTGAACCGGCGATCAACTCAGTGCGTCTGCAGCTCACCATCCGCGCCGAAGGTCCTATCGAAATTACGGCGATTGAACCTACACCTACGCCAACTCTCACACCGACTCCGACGCCTACGCCGACGCCGGAACCCACTCCGACGCCTACACCGTTGCCAGTAAGAAACCAGAGCCTCCCAGATCCGCTGTATGTGCCGGTGGTGCAGGGTGCCATGTTGTTGCGATGGGGGATAGGCGGTGCACTGCTTGTGGCTTTGGCCGGTTTCTTGTGGGCCAGACAACGCGGTTTGAACATCTTTGTTGCTGTCCGTGTTGCTATGGTCGGGTTGGTGGCGGGGCTGTTTGGTTATGTCGTCGCGGTTGCTTTAGGGCGTTTCTGGCTGTCGGGCTGGCTGTATACTGTTGTCGGACGCGAATATGTAGCTGTGGCTGTCACAATGTTGATTGGCGTCATTGCCGTTATTCCGGCGATGTTGTTCTACATGGCGCAAAGACGTCACCGCCAGTATGTCGAAGACGAACGTTAGGGCGTGATGAGTACAGCGAGGAGCATCAGTAAGCCTGCGATCGTGACGAGTGCGAAGTTGGCGCGCAAGGCGCTGTGCCACTCGCGGAGATTGCGAAGCAGGGGCGTGATTTGTATCGGGGCGCTTGCCTGGTGTAGCATCAACTGAAAAGCGGTCATCGTTGGGGGGCGTTTGTCGGGATGCAGCGCCAGGGCGAGCAAGATGGCATGTTCCATGCCAGGCGTGATGGCCGGATTGATCGCGCGTGGGAACACCAGGGCTTCGGGACGCAGAAAGCGTTCCCGCGCTGTCATTGGAGAGCGTCCGGTGAGCAGGTGATAGAGGGTCGCGCCCAGGGAATAGATATCGCTGCGGATGTCGGTGTGGGTGTCGTCGCCTCCATACTGCTCGAGCGGCGTGTAGGCTGCGGTGCCTTGTCCCTGAACGACGGTAACGGTGCGGGCCTCGTCACTGGTGAGGAGTTTCACCAGTCCGAAATCGACCAGTTTGATCAATCCTGTTGGCGTTAGCTTGATGTTGGACGGCTTGATGTCGCGGTGCAAGATAGGTGGATTCTGTTCATGCAAGTAAGCCAAAGCGCTGCACAGTTGATCGGCCCAGTCGAGTACCTGCTCCTCCTCGATGAACCGGTTTTCTTTCAGGGCATTGTCGATGAGTTCGCGCAGGTCGTGACCGGGTACAAAATCCATGACCAGGTACTCCCGTCCGCTATGGGTGAAGTAGTCCGAGACCTTCGGTAGATTGGGGTGATCCAGCCGCGCCAACACGGAGGCTTCCTGGCGAAATTGCTCCTGTAATTGGGTCAGCATTTCTGGTTCGATGTCGGGATCGGGCGCGATTTCTTTCACGGCGCAGATACGGCCCGGAAGCAAGGTGTCTTCCGCACGATAAACAGCGCCCATGCCGCCCTGTCCGATCGCCCCGGCAATCTTGTACCGATCTTTCAACATCGTTTGTGGTTCCAGCAACTTGACCATACTGCAGATAATAATCGCTTGAAGGCAGATTGTCAAGCGGAGGGCTAATTGCAAAAGTCTCATGGAACATCAGCCAAATACTGTGGCTTTTCGTCTTTGATTCTTCAGATGGAGAACAGGTTATGAACGAGCAAAACCAACCGCTGTTGGTCATTTACAAGGGGGCGATGGCGGGGATGCGATGGCCGCTGAGCCGCATGCCGGTTACACTAGGTCGCGCCGCGGACTGCGACATCGTCTTGCCGGAGCGCCAGATTTCGCGCTACCATGTGCGCATCGAGTGGGACGCAGATGGCTATGTGCTGCGCGATTTGGGCAGCAAGAACGGCACTTTTGTCAATGGCGAAAAGGTGCGCGGGCAACTCTATCGCTTGCGTGATGGTGACGAAATCTCTTTGGCGACGACGCTACAAATTGGCTTTGTCGCCGGTGAAGCGACATTGCCGTTGGAGGAGGTCTTCCTGCCAGGGCATCTGATTGTCGATGAGGATTCCCGCCGTGTGCGTTTGGGGCGTGAGGAGCTGAACCCGCCACTATCGCCGGCGCAGTTCACGCTCCTGGCGATGCTGGTGAAATCCAAAGGTGCTGTGGTCACGCGGGAGGATGTGATTCGCGCGGTGTGGCCTGATGCGGTGGGCGGCGTCACCGATCAGGCGGTAGATGCGTTGATCTATCGCCTGCGGGAGCGCCTGGCTGAGTTGGATCCCGACCGGAACTACCTCACCACGGTGCGCGGGCATGGATTTCGCTTCGATATGGCGGACTGATATTTCGCGTAGTCATAATCCGGCAACGCAAGCTGCGATCGTTGTTGACTTTGAAATAAAAAATGACTATGCGAAATTGGGCAGGGCGCTTACCACGTGAGACTTTTGTAGTCTGGCGCTGGCGAAGGTTAAATGCAATAGCCCTATGGTAGGGACTTGCCATAGGCTGGATTCTCGTTACAATGCGCACTGTGATGAAGCAAATCGACCTCTGGCAGCGTTGGGATAGGGGACTGTTACTCGCACTGTTGATCGGCGCGATAGCAGCGTGGCCGTTTTTTGCTAATCCGAGCTTGCCTGCCGCCACTGACGCCGAACTGCACATCTTCCGTATTGCCGAGGTGGGCTACAGCTTGCGGGCGGGCAATCTGTATCCCCGCTGGGCCCCGAATTTCTACTACGGATATGGTTACCCGATTTTCAACTACTACGCTCCACTGACCTATCACCTCGGCAACTGGGTGACGTTATTTCAACCCGAACATGCCGTCGCCGGAGCCAAGGCCCTCTTTGTCGGTGCGGCATTGCTTGGTGCGGCGGGCGCTTATCTGCTAGGGCGTGAATTTGGCGGGCAGGGTGGGGGAGTACTCGGCGCGGTGGCTTTTGCCTTTGCCCCATACATTATGTTGTTCAATCCCCACGTGCGCGGCGACTTACCGGAGGTCTTTGCATTAGCCATTGTTCCCTGGGCGTTGTGGAGTTGGGAGCGGCTCTGGAGCGGCAGCGGGAAAGCCATTTTTGTGATGGCGGTTTTCACGGCGGCGACAACGCTGTTGAGCCATAACCTCACCGGCCTCACCACCATGGTGTTGTTGATAGCGCTATCGGCGTGGCAGTGGTGGGTCGGCAAGAACCACGCGCGCGTTAGCTGGGCGTTCCTGGCCGGCGTTTTGACGATGACGCTGACCGCTTTTTTCTGGCTCCCATTCCTCCTCGAGCGCGGGCTGATTCGTCTCGATGTTACGGGCGAGGGACATTACGATTTCCGCAATCACTTCGTGCTGCTCCGCGACCTGCTTGCCTTTTTACGACCGATAGATTGGCGGGCAGCAACGAATAATCCCACGATGAGCGCCGGACCGTTGTTGTTAGCACTCGCCGTCGCCGGCTTTGTCGTGGCATTGGTATGGCGCAAACAGACGCCCCAATTCCGGCGCCTCGGTTTCTATGTGCTGAGCAGTCTTCTGTGTTTTTGGCTGATCACACCAGGCAGCCGGTTGATCTGGGAAATGATTCCCGGCATGGCATATTACCAGTTTCCCTGGCGCTTTCTTGGCCCCTTGGCGGCGCTGTTGGTTCCCCTGGTGGCTGCGTTGGGCAATATTGTGCTGCCCGACAAAGGCCGCGCGGCGCTAATTGCCATCCTGTGTGGCATCATCCTCATCACGGCGATGCCGGGGTTATATCCAATCCCCTGGCCACCCGATTTTGGCCCGGTCAATCCTTTGACATTGCTGGATTTCGAACTGCAAGGACGGTGGCGCGGTACGACATCGACGGACGATTTTATACCCACCACGGTCGATGTGATTCCCGGCCCGGTGCAATCCTTGCTGGACTCGTATCGTTCTCCGCCGATTGACCGCATCAACCGTTACAGCCTTTCCACCGATACCACCGTCACCGCGCTGGCTGACGTCCCGTGGCGCAATCGTTTTGCCGTGCAGGCGCCCCGCGAGACGCTCTTGCGGCTATTTTTGTTCGACTTTCCTGGTTGGAAAGCTTATGTGGATGGACAAGAAACAGCGATCACGATAGCTAAGCCGGAAGGTCTTATCACGCTGAAGGTCCCGGCAGGCGAACACGAGGTGTTGTTGCGCTTCGAAGACACTCCACCACGCACCGCTGGGTGGATCGTTGCCGGCGTGGGTCTGATCGCGTTCTTCGTCGCTGTATGGCGTTTCCCTGGAGCAACGGTCAAACCCGTCGAGGCCGCAAGCGAGACCAGGACACTCACATGGCTGACGGTTTGTCTAGGTGGCGTGCTCTTGCTGAAACTGTTACTTTTCGACCACGTCGAATGGTTTCACTACACCTCGCAGCCAGGGGAGGCGCGCGTAGCTCGCTACCAGCAACCGGCTGACTTTGGCGGGGAAATTGCGCTCCTGGGTTTCGACCTTTCCAGCACGCGGCTCGAGCCGGGCGACACACTGGATGTCACCGTCTACTGGAATGCGCAGCAGGTGATGACCGAAACATACCAATCCTTCGTGCACGTGGTCTATCCTGAGGGGCAAATTTGGACACAATCAGATCATCTGAACCCGGCAGGTTTTCCCACCAACCAGTGGCCGACCGATCGCTACATCCGCGATCAGCACCGGCTTGTGTTGCCTGCGGATATGCCAAAAGGTGAGTACAGTATCTCGGTAGGGATTTACCTGCTGCGTGACAATACGCGCTTGCCGGTACTGCAGGCTGAATCTGGCGCGCGCGCCGACAACGTCATTTTAAGCGAGACGATCAACGTCAGGAGGTAGGGATTATGGCAAAACCGCAACAGCGTACCAAGCACAAGCGCAAGCTGTCATCGGTGAAGACGAGCAGCAGAAAACGTCAATCACAGACCCAGTGGCTGAAATGGGGAATCGGCGCAGCCGTGGTGTTTGTGATAGGCGTGCTGATCTGGACTGCGGTGGCCCGCACGGGTGACCCGCCGGCGTCTGCGGTGCGCGCTTACGAAGAATTCGCCGGAATTACTGGAACATCCTACGATGCCGGAAGCACCACACAGCGGTATCCGGATCCCGGGAAGCAGGGGAAGGGTGTGCAATGGCTGCCGGCGCTCGGCGCTGAAAACGCGCCGGTCGTGGTGATTGAGTTTAGCGACATCTACTGCAGCCATTGTCGCGTTTATCATCAGACGTCGTTCGATGCGCTTCTGCAAGAGTACGTCGCCACAGGGAAGGTACGTTACGTGGATTATTATTTTGGTTTTGGACAGTCGATCAGCGACGGCGCGGTAGAGGCTATGATGTGCGCAGCGGAGCAAGGCAAATACTTCGCCTTCAAAACAGCGCTCTTTTCTACCGTCGCAGAGGGCGCGCTGGACATTGCCACTGCCGCGCGCGGTGTCGGATTGCATCTCGGCGCGTTCAACACATGCCGCAGCACCCGGCGCTATCAGGACACAGTATCGGAAATCGCGCTGACCGACAACATGGGCGTAACTGCCACGCCCACATTCTTCGTCAACGGGGAGGAAGTGCGCGGGAATCGACCTGACGAGATTCGGCGGCTGATCGAGGCAGCTTTGTCTGCTCAATAAGCTGGCGGAACCGCGTCCGGCCTCGTGACGCTTTGAAAAAGCAGCAAAATGGGGCGGATTTCCGCCCCATTTTGATCTGTGTCGAAATCCGCGCCGGTTTATTCCCGCTGCTGGAGGGTGCGGCGGTAGATGTCGTCCATGTTGTCGCGCCGCGCCGCGCGTTGTTTGTTCTTGCGGTTGCGCGATTTACGCTCGTCGGACATCGCTTGCGCCTGCTGGAATGCGATCTCCATCGCCGACAGAACCGGCTCTTCTTCGCTTTTCTCCTCGCCCATATCCTCGGCTTCGAGCTGCATCGTCAAGTCGATTTGGCGCTTGCGGCGGTCAAGTTTCTGGACTTTCACCTCGATTGTGTCGCCGACCTTCACCACATCGGCGGGGTTGCGCACGAATTGCCCCATTTCGCGCACGTGCAACAGCCCTGGCCGTTCCGCGCCCAGATCGACGAAAACGCCGTAACGCTCAAGCCGCACGACCTTTCCCGCGCGGATTTGCCCCTCGGCCAAATCGTCCCATTCCACGGCTGCCGGTTCGACCATTGTCAGGGCCACACGTCCTTTTTCAGGATCGACGCTTTGTACCCAGACTTTGACCTTGTCGCCGACTTTGACCTGGTCGCTAACTTTCTTGACCCGCTGTTCTGACAGGCGGGAAATATGAATCAACCCTTCGCGTTCAAGCCCCAGGTCAACGAAGGCCCCATAGAGTTCGGTGCGTGTGATTGCACCCTGCAAACACATTTTGGGTTGAAGATCATTAATCGAGGTTGGTTGTGTTAATTCTTCCGACATCCGCTTACTTGCTCCTTATAGTTAAATAACGGTAGGCATTATAGCGCAGGTGTTCCCGATGTCAAATCCATCAGCCGCGCTCAAACTCTTTCCACTCGCGCCGGACACGGCGATCGGCATCGCGTTTGGCGATGACCTCGCGTTTGTCGTATTGGCGCTTGCCGCGTACCACGCCGATCTCCACTTTCGCCAACTTACCTTTGATGTACATCCGCAGTGGGACAATGGTGTAGCCGCGCTCCTGCGTGCTGCTTTGCAGCCGCGCGATTTCCTTGCGGTGCATCAACAGCTTGCGCGGGCGCTTGGGGTCGTGTGATGATCGCCCGGCCTGCTCGTATTGCGCGATGTGGACCTCGTACAACCACAACTCGCCGTTGCGGACCTGTACGTAGCCTTCGCCCAGGCTGACCGTGCCCGCGCGCACCGATTTGATCTCGGTGCCGGTTAGCGCAATGCCGGCCTCATAGCGGTCTTCGATAAAATACTCGTGGCGCGCCTTGCGATTGGTCGCCACAACCTTGACATCATCCACGTTATTGTCCCTGCAAGAGGTATTCGATAGCGCGTTCCAGTTGCGGATCTGCGCCAGGCGGCGTGTCGTCCGTGATTTCTACCAGAATGTCCGGTTCCAATCCGTCACCGTGGATGCTGGTATCGTTTGGCGTGTACCAACGCGCGATGGTCACGCGCAACTGCGAACCGTCACTAAGCGCGTTGGGACGTTGCACCGAACCTTTGCCGAGTGTCTTCGTTCCGATCAACACCGCGCGTCCCCGATCGCGAAGGGCGCCGGCGACGATTTCCGAAGCGCTGGCGCTCCCGCGATTGACCAAAACCACCATGGGGATGTCCTCGCCAATGTCGCCATCGTAGGCGTAGAACCGTTGCTCGCCACCCGAGCTATCACGCTCAATCGCCACCAGGCCCTTGTTCAAAAACAGGTCTGAGACTTTGATGGATTGATCCAGCCATCCGCCGGGGTTGAAGCGTAGGTCGAAAACGAGACCCTGGGGCTTCTGTCGCAGCAAGTCTTCAAGTGCATCCTGAACTCTATCGGTCGCGTTTGCATCGAACTCGGATAGCTGCACATACCCGATTCCGTCATCCAGCATACGGTATTCTACAATCGGAACTTCGATGCGCGCGCGTGTCACCGTAATGATGATAGGCTCTTCTTCGTCGGCGCGGAGAATTGTCAGTACGGCATCGGTTCCCGCCGGCCCGCGGATATAGCTGATGGCTTCGTAGAGGCCCAATCCTACCAGGGATTGATCACCCACGGCCAGAATGATGTCACCGGCCAGGACACCCGCAGCCTCTGCTGGCTGTCCCGGAATGAGGCTGGCAATTTCGAGATACCCGTCTTCGCGCATTGTCACATGGGCGCCGATGCCTTCGAAAGAACCACTGGCGTCCTCATTGAGAATTGCCGTAACCTGTGGGTCGATGAACGAGGTGTAGGGATCATCCAGGGTCAGCAGCATCCCGCGGATTGCGCCGTAGGTCAATGTCTGCTGGTCGGGCAATTCACCGTAGAATTGCTCCTCCAAGAGTCCCAGCACTTCTCCGACAAGCTCGTAATCGAACTCCGTTGAGACCACAGCAGGGGGCGTAGTGCCGGTCGCAGGACGCTGTGGAGTCCTGGTCGCTTCGGCAGCGGGTGTGTTCTCTCTAGTTATCTCAATTGTGGTAGGTTCTGGGCAAGTGATGGTTGCTGTCTCCCTGGCGCGTCCGGTCAGACGCCCGATAAGAAAACCGCCACCGAAAGCGCCAACGGTTAACGCGATAACAATAACACAAACTCCCACTGCGATCA
The DNA here is from genome assembly GCA_034432995.1 of Anaerolineae bacterium. GTDB lineage: Bacteria > Chloroflexota > Anaerolineae > B4-G1 > SLSP01 > DSWT01. The sequence continues at coordinate 12,997 of DAOUAY010000727.1, forward strand.
ATACTTTACGGGTCATGCTTTGTCTCCTTACTCGGCCCATCCCCTGGCAGGGTGGGGCGGGTCCAAAATTCATCTATAGACGTCTATTTTATCACAAGCGCACTAAGACACAAGGTACGGGTGACCTTCGCAGAAGCCAGACTACAAAAGTCTCACGTGGGATCGCGTTGACCAGGCGCCTCGTTGAACGAAAAACGCACCAAATGCAAGTGTCTGCTGAGACTTTTGTAGTCTTTACCTCCAAATGCGATAGCCCTGAAACCAAGACTGTTTGACAATATTTGCGAGTCTGCTATAATTTAAATCGTAAGTGAGTGAGAGTTCGAGTTCGTCCACTGAAAGGCCTGGACGTTTTACGAGTCCGGGTCTTTTTTTGTAGGATTGACCAAGAGTTCTTGCTCGTAAAAAATCAAGTATGTAAGTTGAAAGGAAGAGAAACTGTGAGCAATCGGGAAACTGGAACTGTCAAGTGGTTCAATGGGGCGAAAGGCTACGGCTTTATTTCGCGGGAAGGTCACGACGATGTCTTCGTTCATTATTCCGCTATTCAGTCGGATGGGTTCAAGACCCTGGACGAAGGTCAGCGTGTCGAATTCTCCGTTGAACAAGGCCCTAAGGGCCTCCAAGCCACCAATGTGGTGCCTGTGAAGGGGTAATTACCATGGCGAAGAAAATTTACATCGGCAATATGAGCTACGACACGACCGAGAACACGCTGCGTGAGCTGTTCGCCGCCCACGGGGAAGTCGTTTCGGTGAGTGTCATCACCGATCGCGAAACTGGGCGCCCGCGCGGTTTCGCTTTCGTTGAGATGGCGTCCGACGCAGCAGCAAACGCGGCGATTTCGGCGCTCGACGGTCAGTCAGTCGATGGCCGCACGCTCAAGGTGAACGAAGCCCGTCCTCCCGCGCCGCGGGGTGGGGGGGAGCGTCCCTACGGCGGTGGCGGCGGTCGTGGCGGCCGTGGTATGGACCGCGGTGGTCGTGGCGGCGGTGATCGTGACCGTCGGCGTGATCGCGGCGACGACTGGTAGACCGACCGGCCCCAAGGTCGAAGCCTACATTCAAAACAAACAGGCCAGATTGCTCTGGCCTGTTTTTGTTTGGGGTTACCATTCTGGAATAGAACAAAGTTTCTATCTTTCGAGTAGGGCGCTCTGTTGACCTGCTTATAGGCGGTGAGCATAATGTGCACAGTGGCTTCGGTTTTTGTATAGAATGCAGAGGTTGCCGGCATCTTCATTGCTAGGATAGTGCATTGCGCCAGATAGTCTGTTTTCGCCTTTTCGAGCACTAATTTTACATAATATACATAGTCGGAAGTTATAAACGGGCAAAAAACACCATTTTTGAAGCCTTAAATGCCTCAGCATTTCACCTCACCGTGCACGTTTTACGTTCTTGCCCCAGTGATCCTCTTTTAGTATGGTTTCGTCTTGCTCTGGGACGTCGCGTGGCGCGGAGAGTATGCGACCGTTCGTGAAATGCTGCGAAGCAACTAACATTCTGAATTCTTCACGTTCTTGATCGAGTTGGCGCTCTTCGCGTTCCAGTGCATTGTGCCATACCTGCAATTCTTTTTGCCATATTTCCAGCTCGATGTGCCTTTCTTGCATGTCGCGCTGCTCTTCGGAGATAGCCACCCGGCGTTTTACGGCTGCGCCGCGCTCCACCCACAGGTAGATGAAAAACAGCACGGCCAGCAGAAAAAGTACTGCCCCGGAGAGGAACATCACTGCGTCCAGTACCATAGACTCCCTTGAGAAATCGTCTTTAGTCGGGCAAGCGATTGCGCAACGCGTACATTATACAGCTAACCGGCGGATTGGGTAGAGAGAGCCTGCCGTAAACCCACGCTCGCGGTAATAGGGGCGCGTGCCGACAGCAGCGATGACGGCTAATGCCTTAAATCCAGCCTGGCGTGCAATCTCGGCAGCATTATCGAGCAACTGCGTCCCCAGACCGCGATGCTGTGCCGCCCCACCCCGCTGTCCCAACGCCTGTGCCGGGCCATAGATGTGTAACTCGCGCACCATCGCTGTTTCGTGGATTTCAGGAATCTGCAATACATCACGCGGCGCGGTGGGCAGGGAGAGTCGCAGAAAACCTGCCAACTGCCCACCCGGCGTGAGATACTGTAAGAAGTGCTCCAGTGTGGCATCGGTAGGATAGGACATTACATCCAACCGGAGTTCTTCCGTGGCCCGAATTTGTCCCACGGCGATTTCCTTCCCGCGCACCTCACGGCAGCGGATACATCGACAGGTCAGACCGCGTTCGCGCATCCGCGTCTGCACAAGCTGGCGCAGGTTGCTCTTGGTCGTCCCGGCGATAATGTACTGCGCAGGAATGTCACGCATCAGGCGGTTGATCCGGCTGTAGGGCGGCACCAGTGTCTTGCACTGTACCAGCAGGTCGATGAGCGCGTCTTCATCATAGGGTTGGTACTGTCCTTCCTTCCAGAGCGCATAGAGGTCTGTCCCTTCAAGAAGCGCTGTTGGGTAGATTTTGATCTCGTCGGGACGTAGACCAGGATCGTCCCACAGCCGCGCGAAGTCTGTCAGATCCGATGCTGGTGTCGCTCCGAACAGGTTAGGCATCCAGTGCAACACGATCTTGAGACCGGCCAACCGCAGCAACCGCACCGCGCGCCGCACATCATCCAGCGTGTGTCCGCGGCGGTTGAGCGCCAAAATGTGATCGTCGCAGCTCTGCACACCGAGCTGTACTTTCGTCACCGCCTGGTGGCGCAGCGCCACTACCTCCTCTGGCGTGATCCAATCCGGGCGCGTCTCGACGACGAGACCAACGTTGCGGTGGGATGCACTTTCGTTGCACCGTAGCGCCTCTTCCAGGGTGGCGGATGTCGTCTCATTCAGCGCGTCGAAACAGCGACGCAGGAAGCGCTCGCGATAGTCGGGGGGATAGACAGACCACGTACCACCCAGGATCAGTAATTCAACTTTGTCGGTGGCGTGACCAATTGCGTTAAGCGCTTCGATGCGCGTGTGCGTCTGGGCATAGGGATCGTAGTCGTTTTGGATGGCGCGGAGCACACCCGGTTCGCCGTCAAGGTAGGACTTAGGCGCTTCGTGTTGCTCCGGACAGAAGATGCACGTCCCTGGGCACGGATACGGCTCGGTCAGCACAGCCACCGGCGCGACGCCCGAAATCGTGCGCACGGGGCGGCCACGCAGCCGGCGTTCGATCCCTGCATCTTCGACAAGCGCCCCACCCTGCACCAGTCGCTGGTAGGCATCCAGCAATTGAGATTTTGCATACGTCCCGGTCTGGCTGGGATAGCGGCGCAGAATCGGCATGATGTCGTCATCGCTCGCCGGCAGGTCGCGGAGCGCCTGCAATAAATGCAGGACGTTCTCACGTTCGCGCTCGTGCGTCAAATCGATTGTCTCAGGGACCCCGCCTTTAACCATAACCCTCAACCGTCCGAATTCTATACCCGCCCGGTAAGGAACTGAACGTAGGAAGAAAGCGCATCCAGCTCATCCAGGTTGTGAGGGTATTATACCACGCCTGCATCTTCCTGGAAGTTATAGCAAAGCAGCTCAAATGGTTTGAATTTGTCACTTGCGCAAATTTGACTATACTTTGCGCTATGCGCGAAGAAGTCATAAATCTGTTGAATGCCCTGAATCGCACCTTTTATGATGAACTGGCTGAGGCTTTCGCGGCTTCCAGAGGAGCGTCAGAGCCGGGTTTGGTGCGCGCGCTGGCACAGGCGCAGCCTGGCGCGCGCGTACTTGATCTGGGATGCGGGCAGGGGCGCGTGGCCGCACTGCTTCCGGCAAACTGCGAGTACGTGGGGTTGGATTTCTCCGCTGAGATGCTGGCAATTGCTGAACGAGCTGTGAACACCGGACACCTCAGCCGCGCGTCATTTGTCGTTGCCGATTTGCTCGATCCGACATGGCCGGCACTGGCGCCCGGGCTTTACGATTGGATCATCCTGCGCGCGGCGCTGCATCATATTCCCGGCGCAGAAAACCGGCAGACAATTCTAAAGCGCGCTGCAGGTTGCCTGGCTCCGCAAGGACGCCTGTTGCTCGCGAACTGGCAATTCCTGGAGATCGAACGACTGCGGCGACGGCTGTTGCCCTGGGATGTGGTGGGTTTGGCACCAGATGCCGTCGAACCAGGTGATTACTTGCTCAACTGGCAGCGCGAGGGATACGGCATTCGCTACGTGCATTGGATTGGCGAGGACGAAACTGCGATGCTTGCCGCTGTTGCCGGTCTTTCCATAGACACCGTATTCCGCGCAGATGGACATCACAATAACCTGACCCTGTATGCGGTACTGCGTAAACCTTGAGCGATGCAGAGGTAACGGATGAACTAAGGAAGGTGAAATATAAACATCGTTCATTCGTTGTTGGCCCGCCCCACGACATGGTAAACAGTCGAGTATTCGTCGTCGTACACCGGTTCCAGCCAACCGCGTTGGGCCATGACATCGAATTTGGGTAAGCCCTCAGCGATCATATATGCGCGTTCATAAGGCGCGAGAATGACATACTGGACATCGTAACGCTCCAGGATGTTCATTGCGTAATCCGCATCCGTTGTGTTGTAGAAGTACTTGATATCCATTTGACGCGCCTCGACTGTGCCGCCGGGCATCGTCATCCGCTGTTGAACAGAGTGCCAGCGCCAGGCCGCCACAGTCGGCAGCCCGGTATAGACCGAAATTCGACCTCCCCAGAGATACTCGCGCGCGCCTTGCCCTTCCATGATCGTAGGCGACCCGTGGACGTTATCCTGGAGCCAGCGGACCACGCGATAATCCGCCTCGAGAGGTATGCGGGCGTCGTTCTCGTATTGCACAGCGTAATTCATATACGGCATCCCGTCCAGCGTGTGTGGCGCTTCCTTTGCCCAGCGATCGCGGATTTTGGCAGGAATGGCCAGCGCCGGATACAGCGCCGCGCTGGCCAACAGGATGGCCAGCGCCACCGACACGGCGTCACTGATGAAGTATGGAATTCGAGCCAGAGAGGAAGCCTTATCCGCACGGTAATTTCTGAGCGCGTAGTCGATGATGCGCTCGACAGCGACCGCGGCGCTCAATCCGAGCAACATCCACACTTGCAGGTAGAACTTGAACACCGTGTTCATCCGTCCGATGTCGCCATCCAGGACGTAGATTTCCACCAGCAAACTGAGGGCAAGCGCAGTACCCACCCACATCCACAACTGGCGCGCGTGTGGGGTGCTGTACGGATCGACAACCAGCAGCGTGGCAGCCATCCCCAACGGAATGACAGCCCAGGCCAGGGGGACACCCATCAAGAGCAGAGTGCCTCCCAGAACGATCATCCCCAGAACCACCATCCCCAGTGCTAACAGTGTGCCTTCAGCGCGCTCCTGCCAGAGACGACTCAGCAGGACGCGGCCACGCACGACAGTCAGTACGCCCAGCGGGAAGAGGAACTGGCCGTGCATGATCAAATAAATGCCGAACGGGGTGCGCGATCCCTTCCAGAGGCCAAAGGAAGAGTACGCTGCTGCGAAGTTGGCGGTGAAAGGCAAGAAAAACAGTTCACCCAGGAGGAAGAACACTAGGGGCGTCAGCAGTTTGTAGTACGGGAAGATCGGCTCCGGTGCATTACTATCGGGTATGTCATCCTCTACTGTATCGTCAGCATTTTCTGCGTTGCTCGCGGCTTGTGGTTTCTTGTGCTCCGATTTGCTGAAAAACGTGAGCCATGCGGCGATGCCCATCAGTCCCACGTATGTCGGCCAGTCCCAGGTGTTGGTCGCGCGTAGCGCTCCGGCGATCAATCCCGCCAATATCACCGTCGGCGCGGGATGTGGAATACAACGTCGCACATGATCGCGCCATGTCTTTTTCGGCGACAAGGGCGCAGGATCGTTGCCCAAGCCCCATTGCAGCGCAATCGCCAGCGCCACCTGTGTCAAGGGGAGCGCCATCATGTGCGCATGCAGGTCCCCATACAGGAAGGTGAAGGCCGGGAACTCGTTGATCGCACCCACTTCTCCTTCTGCGAATGGAATCACGCGCGTCGCGTTCCAGTACCACCATTCTGCCCGGAATGGTAAGGTCTTGCCTTTCATCAGGGCTTCCCACAATCCCACGATTGCCGAGACCACCGCCGGATAGCCGGGGATGAGACTCTCGAAATCGATGTTACCGATCTCCTGGAAGCCCAAGAAGAGCAACCGCAATTCACCCAGATTGCCCAGGATGAGCACCAGCAGCATCCCCAATATGCCAGCGCGATGTCCGCGTTTTCGATCTCCCCCGGCCAGGTTGTTAGCCACCGTATAGGCCCCCACCCCAGTCAGCGCAAAGAGCGTGGGGACAGCCAGGTTGTAGCCCACACTCGGCACAATGCCCAGCACTTTGATCAGCGAACCAACCATCACAAAGCCGAAGTAGTAGTAATTCATCGTCCCGCCGGCAAACCACGGGTCGTAGGGCGGGAACCAGGTCGACTTGATCACCGCGTTGAGATAGGCGAAGTCCATCGGCTTTTCGCCGCCGGAGACGGGATGCCACAAGTCGGGATTGAGGAAGCGCACGCACACCCATCCCACATACAACACGGCAAAGATGATTTCGAGGCGCAACAAATCACGCCAGTGCTCACGGAAGAACGCGCGAAAGACATCCTGTCGCCTGTAAACGAACCATGCCGCAACCGCCGCGCAAAGCAGGAATACTGCCCACAACAGTGGCCGGGTGTGGGGCAACAGGTGGATACTCGACAGCAACCAGGCCAGATAGGACCACACCAGCAATCCCACCGCGCGCGCCAGTCCATAACCGCGATAGCGCAACGCGGGGAAGGCGTAGTATAACCACGGGAACGCCATCAAACCGAGCGCCGTCAAGAAGAGCCACCACACGATCACGGCTAGAATCTGCGAACGGTTTTGCGGCGCGTTACGGTTGAAAATGCGCCGCCAGCTTCCACCGCTTTCTTGATCGGCGCGCATGCGCGGCGTCATCAGTAAGCTGGGACTACTCGACGTTTCACGCGCACGGGTGGCCTGTAGCGGCGTCATCCAGCGGACGTCGCGCAACAAAGAGATCGGCAATATCGTTTCAAGGCGCGCCCGCGCGTAAGCATCCGTCTTGGCAAAAATCAACACCGTCGGATGATCGTAGACACTGAAGGCTTCCTCGGCGGGCGGGAACGGAATCTGGCAAGGCCGGGCATTGGTGTACTGCGGGGTCGGCACAGTGAAGGGAATCTCTTGATCGGGAAATTGGCATGGCCCCAATGCCGGGTACGAGACGAATTCCGCCAACAGTTCAAATCCCAGGCTGCCGTCGAACAACGCTTCGTAATAGGCGGTCGTGAACGGGTAACGCATCGGCAGCCGGGGAATAGATGCATACGCCCGGTTACTGGAAAGCGCGATGTAATCGGCTTCGTCCAGCCAGTCGAAGAGCGCCGCGCGCTTCTCCAGGGTATCGTTGTCGTAGATGTGCATCAGCCCATCCGGTTTGCTTGAAGGCGAGCTTAACCCTCGATACCAGTTCCCATAAGCGTCTTTGCCGTCTATCCGCTGCGGCAATGCGTCATCCCAATGCTCGTTGCCGATAACCGACGTTTGTAGGCGGATCGCGTCGCCTTCCAGGAGTGTGACTTCCAGATAAACCGTCTGCCCGGCTTCTACATTGACCGGCGCGGGCAATGGCGCTTCGACAACGTGCTTACCACTGGCTAAAATGCTAAAGTCGACAGTCGTCTGGGCGAGCATTTCTGCCCCATAAGGGTCCGTCATCAGCGCCAGGCGCAAGCGCCGGTTTCCGATCTTTTCAGGCGCAGAAACTTTGTTGAGCGTAATACGGTTGATAGCAACGTCGTATTCAGAGATGAACGGTGTAATGCTTGTAGGAGTGTAGTCACTCAATATCGTATTGGGCTGGACGGGAATTTGAATCGTGTTCCCCTCCATAGTGTAAATCGTGGCAATAATCGATGTTTGCAGACGCAGGGTCTCCCCCTCGAGTAACGTTACATCGAGATAGACCTGCTGTCCTGATTTTAGGACAGCAGGATCGAGTAACGCAACCGTGACGACGTGTCGTTCATGTGCTTGCAGTGTAAATTCGGTGGTCGTTTCGGCCAATACAGTTTCCCCGTAAGGATCGGCGGTTAACGCGATACGCACACGGCGCTCACCGCCCACTGTAGTTGCTGAAATGTCGTTGAGCGCGATATGCGTTACAACACTTTCGTGCTCAAGGATAAATGGAATGATGCTTGTAGGTGTGTGTGCACTCAGGATCGTATTGGGATGAACAGTGATTTGGATCGTATTACCGTTGACAGTATGCGCCGTCGCGGCTGTGGGGATGTTGCCGAACATCCACCGCGAGGCTTCGACGCGGGTGAGTGAGCGGCTGTAGATTTGGAGGAAGGCTAACGCCCACACCAGCGTTCCCGCCAGGACGACGCCCGGCAAAATCAACAGCGCTCCGCGCGCTATCTTACGCCAGAGCAGCGCCGGCTGCGTCCAATGCCAGGCCCAATGCGCGCCACGCATCAAAGCCCACGCGCCAAAGATCGTAAAAACGGGATACACAGGCAGTAGATAACGCATCGATTTGACCCACAGCGTCGCCTGGTACAAGAAGAAGACCGTCCCCCACACCCATAGCAGCAGATGACGCCATTCGCGCTTGCGGAACAACGACCATGCCATCGTCCCCCACCCTACCCAGGCGGAGATGCCAAGCGGCAGTCCCATGCCCCAGAACAGCATATTGACCCACGGGAAAACAAGCGGCGTGCGCGCTGTCCATTGGTGACCGAAAGGCACATCGCGCAGGCCGGTCGCCATCTCCTGCGCATCCCGCATCGTGTTCATCCATACCGGATTGATGCGCACGCCGAAAAAGCCCGGTCCCGCAAACGCATACGGTTGCGCGATGCGGAACGCGAACGCGGCCAAAATGCCGGAGAGAACCACGGCCACGATAGACGCTAGCGTGAAAGCAAACCGGCAGCGCAATTTTGCCTCGGCGTCTGATTTGCAGTGCAGCAGCGCCGCCAGTCCCACAATGCCCGCCAACGGCCACACGCTGATCTTCGACGCTACAGCCAGGCCGGTCGCAAAACCCGCCGGCAGGAGCAACCAGGGTTGCCGGTAACGCGCGGCATACATCGCAAAGCACAACGTCCAGGTCACAAAGACGGTCGCAAAGCTGTCCACGACAAAGAAATGCGCGTGCTGGATCGGCAAAACGGTGAAAGCATACAACGCGGCGGCCAGCAGCGCAGTTTTGTGGCCGTACAACGCGCGCGCGAGCAGCGCCAGGGCCACGAGCGTCGCCAAATCAGCAAACGCCGAAAGCGCCCGGCCCACAAAATGAATCCCGCCATAACCGGTGTACTGTCCCACGTAACATGGGCCGGAGTCATTGAGCAGCGCTGCGCGCAATAGCGCGCCAAACGGATTCGGCGGCGTCAAACACGCTCGATCCATCCACGTGGCGACAACCCGCGTGGCGAAGAGCGGCAGCGTGCCGTAAACGTAGCCGCCATAGCCTTTGTTAGCTGGATTCAATGGAGATGTTTCGACGTTCCAATACTGGGCCAGCGTTTCGGGGAACTCTAAGGCGCTGACGACCATCGTGAGATAGCGTTCATCGGGGTGCAGATGCGTTCCCTCGTCCCAATCGATGTTGTAGGTACGCACCCACCCCGCGACGAGCAGGATCGCCAAGAGAAACAGCGCAAACACCCCGCGCGCTGATGCCGGGTGCGGTTTAGCAGGTGATAGCGTATGTATCTTAGCGGGTAATTGCGTACTCATCCGATCTCACGCCAAAACAGGGACTTCGCATAGTCATCTTTTCTTTCAAAGCAAACAGGAAAAACGCACTTTTCGCCGCCGCTTTATGACTACGCGAAAAAAGCTGATAACTACAGATCGGCGGATAACCCATCTCCTGGAATTACTGCGCTGCAACGAGGTGCGCCGGCATGTGCGTCGTCAACCGCTCACACGCATCCATTAACGCGCCGGAGGAGACGCGCGTATCGTTTTCATCAAAGCGCATCCCCGCCAGCATCTCGTCGAGAATTTGCGCGCCGGTGCGCCCTGTGCCCGGGCTGATCGCAATGCGTAGATCGCGGCGGAAAGCGCGGGTTAGATCGTCGCCGGTCACATCCGCCACCAACGTCATCGCCCGCACGGCGTTCGCAATCGCGTAGCGCGGCTCAATGCGCTCCAGATCCTCGAAAAAGAAAGCGCAACTGACGAACATACGCTGCCGGTAGACCTGCGCTTCCAGCAAATCCAGCAGACAGCGTTGCGCCGTCGATGTCAAATGTCCCAGGTGATACTCCGTCAAAAAGCGCGGGCCGCCAACCTGCCGCAGCAGCACCCGCACGTAATCATCGCGCAGTCCCCACGGCGCGAGATTCCGACGGCGCAGCGTCTCGGCATAGATTTCATCGATGTCGCGCGACAGGTTGTCCAAAGCGCGCCGCAACGCCCCCTTCCACTGCCCGCAGCCCGGCGTGCAATGGCAGCCGGTGGCCCAGCGCCCCAGATCGTGCGCGCAGCTCCACGCGGAATTCTCCACAATCTCAATGTCAGTTTGCGGTGGATACTCGCGCAAATAACGCGCCAGCGTCGTGATCTCGTAAGCATCCGCCGGGCCGGGCGTCGTCAGCGCCTCCAATACCCGCACACCATGCTTGTGGTGGTGTCCAAAAGTTTCGCCGTCTGTAGCGATAAGCGTCAGTGCGCCAGGCGCCAAACGCGACAGATGGTCGTTGATCAACGGGCGCGCGTACTCCGGATCGGGCATATTGAACGAGAAATAATTCGAGAGATCGCGGTCGCGCACGAAAACAGCGATGGAACGCCCGCGCGACAGCGGAACGCGATACGGGCCGGCGCCGCGCGAGAGATCGCCATGCACTTGCTCGCCGGAGAGAATGATGAAAGACAGGCCGGCGTCGGCGACCGTCTCCAATGTCTCGTAATCGACCGCCATTTCCGGGAGCCAGATACCATCAGGTTGCGCTCCGAACCGGTGCGCGTAACTCGCAATCCCCCACTGCACCTGGCAACGCTTATCCCGCCCACGCGCCAGCGGCAAAATGGTATGGTGGACCGCTTGCGCCACACCGTTCGGCATCCCATAGCGCTGCCGGTGTTGGTAGACCGCGCCCACAATCTGCTGGTACGTCTCGTGGACGCAATCGTCCATCCAGCGCGCCAGAGTGCCGCCGAGATTGAAACTCACTCGCGCGAAGTTGCCCACGGCCGCGTTGGGCGCGTAACATTCCGCCGTCACCCGGTCGTTCCAATTCAGGAATGGCGCAGCGGAAGGCTCAGGACGGCACTCGCCGGTGAAAGGGTCCTCCCGAGGCGGTTGATAGAAATGTCCATGAATGCATAAAAATGGCTTCGTTGTCATTCTAGCGTCCTCACATAACACAATAACATAACGCTCCACATAAAAAGCGCAGCTTTTGGCTGCGCAAGACAAGGGCTATAGATTCTCAACTGGCCCGGCGAAGGGCCAATACACGTTGATAGAGATCGACATAAGCACGAGCAGAAGCATCCCATGAAAAATCACGTTCCATGGCGCGCCGTTGGATACGCATCCAACGCGACCTGTCTCCGTAAGCGCGCAAGGCGCGCCCCATCGCCTCCAACAGCGCCGGAGCCGTATACGCCGCGAACGCAAAACCAACGCCCCGGCCGGCATGAGCATCCGCATCAATGACGGTATCCGCCAGCCCCCCCGTCACGTGAACGACCGGGACCGCGCCGTAATGCATCGCCGACATCAAGCCAATACTGCTCGGTTCAGCGCGACTCGGCGTGAGGAAAATGTCAACGCTGCTGTAGATGCGCCGCGCCAGGCGGTCGTCGAATTTGATGAAGGCCCGCACGTTGTTGGGGAACTGCGTCTGCAAATCGCGGAAACGGCTCTCATACGCTTCTTCGCCGGTGCCCAGAATGACAAACTGCACGTCCCGCTGTTGTAACAACATTTCAATGGCCGGAATAACCAGTTCCAACCCCTTGGTGTCGTCCAGGCGCGTCACCATGCCAAACAATGGCGTCTCGGCGCTGACGGAGAAGCGCGCCTCGCGTTGAAAAGCGCTCTTGTTCACCGCGCGCATCTTTAGCGTCCCAGAATCGAAGGTTTGCGCCAGCGCGCCATCGGTCGCCGGGTTCCACAAGTCCGTATCGATGCCGCTGAGGATGCCAAAAATACGATCGCGTCGCTCGCGCAGCAATTTCGACAACGGCGCGCCCGCTTCGCCATCCATGATCTCGCGCGCGTACGTCGGGCTGAGCGTGCTGACGAGATCGGCGTGGGCCACGCCCTGCACCATCCAATTGACCTGCCCCGGTGTCTCTCCCGACAAATGAGGCAGTTTTTCCATCTGCGCGAAGGTCAAAATCAAGCGCCCGCATACACCTTGATAGGCCAGGTTGTGAATCGTGAACAACGTGGCAAGATCGCGGTAGAGCGGCTGGGAGCGCCCGTACACGTCGAGCCAGGCAACCACCGGCGCCGTGTGCCAATCGTTCGCGTGGATCACCTCCGGCTGCCAGTCCAACATCTTCAGCATCGCAATGATAGCGCGCGAGAAAAACGTGAAACGTTGCGGATCGTCGTTGAAACCGTAGACGCGCTCGCGGTTGGAGAAATACTGGTCGTTCCACAAAAGGTAAACCGGCACCCCGTCGGCGTTGGTCTCCAAAAGCAGGGCATGTTCCTCCCCCGCGCCGATGGGGACGGCCAGCGAACCCACCCGGCGGAACTCGTAACCCGTACCTTGCAACGCGCCGTAGCGAGGGATGACCACGCGGACATCGACACCCAGGCGACGCAAAGCCTTGGGCAGCGCTCCCGCAACGTCTGCCAATCCGCCCACCTTCGTAAATGGCGTGGCTTCGGCAGCCAGGAAAAGCACCTTGAGACCGTCCATACGCTCTTACCTCACCCAAACTTTAGATAGCGCGATTTTGTATTCCCATTATAGCCGACTTCGTTGAAACGGCAACGGGTGCTATACTGCCGATAGACGGTAGACGGTAGACAGTAGACGGGAAGGGGGAGACGGTATACAGTAGACGGTAGACGGTAGACAGTAGACAGT
>DAOUAY010000728.1:0-5402 GCA_034432995.1 Anaerolineae bacterium
GCGAGCCGTGCGAAGTGTGCGCGTAGTGGATGATCAAAGTCCGCGCCTGAGCAATCCAATATTCAGGAATCTGCTCCAGATGGGTAGACGTATGATCGATGATAATAGGCGTTGCTCCCATCGCCGTTGGCGCGGATGGCGCCGGTGTTCTGTCAGCCAGCACGCTTTGGCTCAACAGCAACAACAGACCCACAACACTGAGGATTTTAACTGTTTTCATCGCGATTTTCCTTTCCCCTGCCCTGTCTGATGACCATCGTCAGCTTTGCCCCCGCACAAACACCCGGCTAACTCGGCCATGATACTCTCCGCCGGCATGACCCTGCCATACGAGCCATCGAGGGCTGCCAGGAACGCCGCCTGCACGTCCACCGCCAAAACGACCCTGTCGCCGAATCGCAAGCTGCGGGTAGCGCACGCATCATGCGCAATGAGACATTCGAAGCCATAATCGGCCGCCGCTCTGGTCGTGGCATCCACACACATATGAGTCTGCATCCCGGCAATTACCACCTGCTCAACATCTGCCTGCTGCAAATGCTCCAACAAGTCCGTCTCTCTGAAGCTGTTGGGGAAATGCTTCTGAATAGATGAAACTTTCGCCACCCTCGATGCGCCGTTCCCAGTCCTGGTGCTGCACCCAGGCATCGAACACCGCGAAGTGTAGCTGCCAAGCGGCTTCGTCGGCCCGGCCTTCCAGGATGCCACAATCGTACTCGCGCAGCGCGTCGGTGATCTCATAGGGCACACCGAACGCCTCCGACAGAATCTCCGCCGTCTGCACGGCGCGCATGATCGGGCTGGTAAACAACCGTGTGACGGCAATCTCCTCAAGTTTTCGCGCCAGCGCCGTGGCTTGCTCCCTACCCTTTTCCGTGAGCGGATGTTTGAATCCCCGATTCGAGTGCTCGCGCAGGAGATTGGCCTCGCTCTCGCCATGGCGTGTGAAGTAGATTTTCATGGATTACCAAATCCCCGGCAATAACCGGAAGCGCGTCTGCCGCACGTACTCGTTGTAACCGGGTAGTTCCTCCTGAAGCGTCTTGTCTTCCAAGGCGGTGCGGATGACGAACAGCAGCGCGCCGATGCCGCCTGGAATCAGCGCCCACCACGAACCGAGCAGCAGCGGCGCGGCAACATGATGCAAAATCCCGCCGACGTAGCCCGGATGCCGCACGAAGCGATACGGCCCGCCGGTCTCCACCGTGTGCCCGCGATCTGCCTGGATGCGGATCACCCCGGAGAAGAATTTATTCGCCGCCATCGCCCAATCCGATATGGCAATGCCGCCGACCATCGTTACCAACGCGACGATCTGCACTACGGGCGAGAATGGCACGCTCCAGCCTTTGCCGCGATCGAATCCGGCGACAATGTATAGCCCCATCGGCATCAACAAGGCCGCCACGCTGGCGAGGACGATGTCCCAGCCTTTGCTCCCCTCCTGGGGCTTGGAACGTTCCGCGAGCAAATCGGGCGGCAGGATCACGGTCAGGATGATCTGGTTGATCATGTAAATGGCAAGGTAAAGCCATCCCCACACCCACCTCAAATCCCTGGATGTAGCGAATAATGCGAACCCAAAGATTACCGTATACACGATGCTCTTGAAAATCCAACGGGCGACGCCACGCGCAACGCTAGATGATGTTTTGGTCATTTCTGTCCTCCGTCATGCTTCATTCATTTGGCGATTCTGTGGACGCCGCCATCTCCACGATGGCCTGAATACGTTTCTGCCGCGTCTCAGGTCGCCTGGCGCTGTTCAGCCAGTACAGATATTGCTTTTTCCGCGATGCCGGCCACTTCTCGAACGATACCCACGCGTCGTTACTCGTTAGTTCTTGGATGAGGTCCGCTGGGAGCGCGCCGACGTCTTCTCTGGCTGTCGCCGCATCCCATTCACCATTGGCTTTGGCTGCGGCAATCTTCGCGTATCCCGCCGCGGTCATGCGTCCTTCGCCGATGAGCTTCTCTACCCGCCGCTTGTTTGTTTCGGACCAGACACTCCGTCGCGTGCGAGGTGAATAACGCAGAGCGTAACACGCATCGTCGATGCTTCTGAGCAGACCGTCGATCCAGCCAAAGCAGAGCGCTTCTTCGACCGCTTCTTCGTAGGTCAGAAATTGTTGAGCGGCCTGCTTCTTGCTGTGAAGTAACCACGCTTCCAACGCGGTAGCGTGGTGCGCTTCAAGCCAGGCGCGCCACGCCTCGCGGCTGACAAAGGCCAGGTATGAGTCTGGTACCTGCATCATCCACCCACAAATGCATTGATGACGGCGCGATACGCATCCGCCTGTTTCCAGGAAGTCGTGTGTCCCGTCCCCTCGAAGAGGTGGACTTGCGCCTGCGGATAGAGTCGCTTGAACGCATCACGCACTTCTGGGGGTGTCGTGCGGTCGTTGTCGGTCATGACGATCAACATACGGCCCGGCCAATCGGCCAGATCGTCCGGCGCGAAACGATGAGCTTCGTAGTCCACCGTGCGCGCCAAGATGCTGAGGATGTCCGCTTTGGTCAGGCGGTGACGCAGCAGTTCAGCGTAGATGGCGAACACAAGCGCCACATCGGGCGTTTTCTCCGGCATCAGCTTGCTCAGGCTGAGGTTTAGCATCCAGCGTAGCGCGCTGGCGGGCAGCAACTTTGCCAGGCGCAGCATCCGTTGCAGCTTCACCGTTCCCGCGTCGTCGGGATAGGTTGGCTGCGTGTGCGAGAGCACGAGCGAGGCCGTCATCTCCGGGTAACGCCGCACGAAGATCTGCGCGACGAAGCCGCCATACGAGCCACCCTGGACGTGCACACGCGCAATACTCTCATGCCGCAAAATCCCGGCAAGGCCATCGCAGAGCGCGTCCATCGTGTTCACCGGTGGATAGCATGGTGAAATGATGCGATGCGTCTCCGCAAAAGACAGCAGGTGATGCCAGTCGAAGTAAGGGATACCGAGCGCGCCGGTCAGCATCAGGCGGGTCTCCGGGCCGCTGCCGAGATCGTAGTATTCCCACGCCACACCATCCACCGTGACGTGTTTGAAGTCGTGTTCGATGCGGAACTGGCGATATGGCTCAAGTTGCGCCGGAGGAACGTCCCGGTAAAGTTTGGCAATATGGGGTTCCAGCATAAAGTCCGCCATTTCTCACCTCTCTTTGTCAGCAGATTAAGCAGATTTAGCAGATTTTTATTTGAATAACCGCACGGCCAACGCAATGCCCAGAGCCGCCAACAGCAGCCAGAGCGCCACGATGACGATGGCAGCGGCGCGGTTGACCGGTTTGCCATTCGCCAGCGACGCCTGCGCTCTGGCCCGGCTTTCCGCCATCACCTCTGGCGGGATCATCTTGAGCGCCAGCCAGATGCCAAACGGGACGAGTACCAGATCGTCGAGATACCCTAACACCGGGATGAAGTCCGGGATCAGGTCAATCGGGCTGAATGCATAGCCCCCGACGATGGCGGCGACAATCCGCGCGTGCCACGGCGTGCGCGGATCGCGGTAGGCCAGGTAAAGCGCGTAGGTTTCGGCCTTGAGCTGGCGCGCGCGCTGCTTCCAGGTTTCCATTGTCCCTTCCGTTAAAATCGATTCAATCTATTGAATTCTCCTGGTCGTCCTCCCACTCGGCGAGGAAACACTCGTGGGCAGCGACCACCGCGTTCAGTTTTTTGGTTTCCAGCACCCCACGCCCGATCCAATCGTCACCCTGGCGGGTGTAGGCATCTTTGAGGAACTGACGGATATCGTCCGGTGTGAAGGTGGGATCGGTACGCAGGCGTTCTTCGAGGTGCGTGTAAATCGCTTCAAACATCTGCCGGTAAATCTGTTGCGGGAACTCGTCGCTGTCACATACAGACAAGACCATCGGCTACACTCCTTGCTTGCGCGCCACGCGGGCCATGAAGCGCGCGGTGTCCACGATGAACCGTTCGTGTTCGCCCGCGCCGACCTTCTCCACGGCGTCCCAGGCTTCCACGCGGAAGCACACGCGCGGCAGCGCCACCTCGATCACTTCCGCACACACGCGGACAGCCATCCCAACCGGCGTGGCCGCCAGGTGACGAATATCGATGCCCGTGCCCACCGAGCTTTGCCCTGGCTCCAGATAGGGTGTGAGCGAAGTCTGCGCCGCGCCCTCCATCAACGCGATGAGGTGCGGCGTGCTCAACACCGGGGCCAGACCGCTGCCATAGACGGTGGCCGTATCGCTTTCGGCGACAATGTGCGTGATTTCGTTGGTCAATCCAGTTTCGATGAGCATACAGACTCCTGCGAATAAGAATCAGCGAATCAGCGAATCAGCGAATCAGCAAATCAGCGAATCAGCGAATCGGCGAATGAGTGAATGAGCAAGTTTTCAGTCCCGATTTCCCAATCACTGATTACCAGTTACCAATTACAATTACCGCGCCAGAATGGGGACGATGAAGCCGAACAGGCACCACACATCCAGGGCAGCCAACGCGAGCAATAGTCCACCGCCGAGGAATCCACGCCAGGTTTTGGGGAGGAAAGCGGCGACCGGCAACGCAATCATCGCAGCGCCGAACAGTGCCATCGACCAGAGCGGCAGGTCGCCGGCCAAGAGGCCCACAACCCCCACCACGATCAATGCGAGCAGCATGCACAGCGCGGTGATCACAGCCAGCTTGTGATCGAGGAGCCGCTCGAGTCCGGCAGCGGCGGCCAATCCAATGAGCGGCAGAGCCGTGAAGAGATAACGCCCTTGATGCTGCACGAACGTCAGGTTGTAACCCACGAATAGCGCGGCCGTGATCAATGCCGATGCGCCAAGCAGGAGCAAGCCGTCGCGCTGCCGGGCTTCCAAGCCCGTATGCAGTCCTGTCGCCAAGCGCCACACTGCGCCCCAGGCGAGTAGGCCGGAGAAGATTCCGAGTCCCAGATAAATGCGCGCATCCAGCACCACACCCATCCAACCGAACTGCCCCCAGAACGAACGGAACGTCGTGCGCAGCGCGCCGCCGAGGAAGGGGAACAGGCCGTCACGGGCGATCCAGTCCATTGTGCGCGGCTGCCCGGTGACAACCGCGTCGTGGTGGATCAGGCCCATCACATCCGGCCATCCGTAGACGACGACGTTGCGCGTCCACCACAAAGCTCCCAGCACCAGCGCAGGGCCAAGGACAATGAGCACTTCACGCGCGCTCCAGCGCAGCGAATGTCCCGTGCGCCGGGCGCGCAGCGCAATCGCCAGAACTGCCAGCACCACCGCGCCATATCCCGTGGATTTGGTGAGCAGCAGCAGACCCAGCACACCGCCCAACACCCAAGGCGACGCCGCGCCGCGCAGATAGCGCAGCGCCAACCACAGCCACAACCATAACAGCGCGAGCGTGAGCGCATCGTTGTTGACCGCGGCCATCATCGCCACGTACTGCGGGATGAAGGC
>DAOUAY010000729.1:0-5648 GCA_034432995.1 Anaerolineae bacterium
TTCATCAGCCCCAGATTGCCCTCCTGGATCAAATCCAGGAACGGGACACCGCGCCCGATGTACTTTTTGGCGATGCTCACGACGAGACGGGTGTTGGCGCGGATCAGGTGGTCGCGCGCTTCGACGCCCTCGTGCAATACGGTCTCCAGGCACGCGCGCTCGTCCGTAGTGTGATGGCCGTTATTTTGCAGCAAACGCTTGGCCTCGCGGCCATGTTCGATCTTCTTCGCTATGGTGACTTCTTCGTCGTTAGAGAGCAGGGGGACACGGGCCATCTCCCGCAAATAGAGCGCGACCGTGTCATCGACCCCAATCCCATCGAGGTCGTACATCTCCTCATCCCAAACCTCGACTTCCTCATTGACGATGTCATCCAGTGAAGGCTCCAGGTCGTCGACCTCATCCTCATCATCGTCCGCCGTCTCGACATCGACACCCGCCTGCCGCAACTCCCCTAAGACGGTATTCAGCGGCTCATCTTCCTCGACCACGCCCAAGGAGTCCAAAACATCCTCTATTGCCAAATATCCCTGGGATTCTGCCTTTTCCAATAATTCATTGACAATGTCCATAGGCCTCCTTGAGTTCTGCAAAATGTGTAACCCAAGTTGTTGTTAACGGACTCGTCCAAAACAGACGTCCGTTTTTCCGGATCAGTAAAAACTACCCGGTTGTTTCTAACAAAGCTTGTAATGCGCCCCAACGCGGATCGATGGCGGTGTTTTTGTCGCACGTACACTCACCCAGGTTGATGTTTCCACCACAGTTCGGGCAAATTCCCTGACAATCTGGCGAGCAAACTGGCTTGACGGGTACGGCGACCCAGGCATTTTCGCGGATAAGCGGAGACAAATCGATCCAACCATCCTCGGCAATACGCACAGGACGTTCCGGGGTTAAATCTGCTCCAGGGAGGCTGATGGTATCTTCTAGCTCGATAACGACAGATTGGTAAAAAGGTGTCAAACAACGGGTACACTCAGTTTTAACCTGGGCATCGAGTGTTCCTTCAACCAAAATCCCATAAGCAACGCGCGTAAAGTGAAGTGTACCTTTGAGATAGCCTAGATCCAAATCATCGACGATAACACTGCTTGTGTCCAGAACGACCGTTTCGCGAGCGCCGGGTTTGGCATGGATGAGTGCAATAAGGTTGACCTTTATCATCGCACGGGTTCCTCCGTTATCCCGTCAATAGTGCAATTATATCACAGCTCACCCTTCACGTCAAGGATTTTGTATAAATTCCTCTCTTTTTTAACCACGCACTAACGCAATTCAGACCTGACAGGTTTCAGAAAACCTGTCAGATCTTGTCAGATTTGGATTTTGTGGACTTCCGGGGACTGGCCTGGTTCGAGGATCAGGTGGGCCAGCGAGGGAGTGTGAGGGGCATCGAAGTACGCCGTGCGCAGCGCCGCTCCGGGATTGATGAGCAGGGTCTTGCCCCAATAGGCTTGATAAAAGCGGTGGGTATGTCCAAAAACAATGATGTCGGCCTGGGGAAAGCGGCGCATCAGCACCCGCGCTGTGGCGCGGTCATACGCCGGCACCGACCAACGCCCGCGCATATTTTCCCACAGCAAGTAGAATTTCCAAAACCAGGTCGCCAGCCCCATGCGGTGCCCGTGGATGACACCAATATGAAAACCGGCGATTTCGAGTTCGACTGTTTCCGGCAGCGACGCGCCGCCGGAAGAAGCATCAAAGAGGTGATAATTGCCGCGCACCGCATACACTGGCGCGAGTTCACGCAGCGTATCCAGCGCCCAGGGTTCATCGACGTCGCCCGCGTGCAGGATCAGATCGACGCCCCGCAGCGCATCTACCACAGGCGCGGGAATACCATCCGCTCGATAGGGGACGTGCGTGTCCGCGAGTAAACCGATACGCATATCAAAAGGCCACCGTCTCCCGGTGGCCTTTCCGAAAACACAAAGAAGAGATGATTACCCGGCAGCCATCCGCTTTTCAACGTAGTCGACCGCCGCTTGCACGGTGGTGATGCTGCGCGCATCATCATCGGAAATGCGGCCACCGAACTCATCTTCGAATGCCATGATCAGTTCCACCAGATCCAAAGAATCTGCTTTCAGATCGTCTCGGAAGCTTGCTTCTGGTATCACTTTGTCCGGCTCAGTTGCCAGGATCTCAACAATAATGTTCTTCACGCGATCAAATACATCACTCATCGGACTAACCTCCTCAAAATTATGGCATGATTGGTATGGATGCAGTTTTCAACTCTGGCTGTATTTTATCCACAGCAGGGCAAAAGTCAAGAATGGCATATTGCACGATGGCGGTTTTACGGTATAGTGGCGGCAAGCCAAACGAGAATCACACTATGAGCGATTCGCAAACCAGCACGCGCAAGGATGAGCATATCCGTATCAACCTGGAAGAAGACGTGTCTTTCGACCAGGTGACGAGTGGCCTGGAACGCTACCGGTTCATCCACCAGGCGTTGCCGGAATGTGACCTGAGCGACGTGGATACCACAACCCGCTTCCTCGATCACCCCCTGGCCTTCCCGGTGTTGATTGCATCGATGACCGGCGGCACACAGCGGACGGGCACGATCAACCGTATGCTCGCCGAAGCTGCCCAAACCTTGGGCATCGGCATGGGATTGGGATCGATGCGGGTGGCTTTGGAAGACCCGGAAGCCCTGATGACCTTCCAGGTCCGCCGTTACGCCCCTGACATTCTGCTGCTGGCAAACCTCGGCGCGGTGCAACTGAACTACGGGTACGGCCCCGATGCCTGTCGCCGCCTCGTTGATCTGGTCGAAGCCGATGGCCTCTTCCTGCACCTCAACCCCTTGCAAGAGGCCCTCCAACCCGAAGGCGATACGCGCTTCAGCGGGCTTGTGCGGCAGATCGAGGCCGTGTGCCGCGCGCTCGAAGTACCGGTCATCGTCAAGGAAGTGGGATGGGGATTGTCTGCGGAGGCTGCACGGATGCTGATTGAGGCGGGCGTGGCAGTGCTGGATGTCGCAGGGGCCGGAGGCACTTCCTGGAGCCAGGTAGAGATGCACCGCGGGCAGAATACGGTGCAGCGCGAGGTGGCAGCGGCTTTCCGCAACTGGGGGATTCCCACAGCGCAGGCCATTCGAGACGTGCGTCACATTGCACCGACCATCCCGCTGATCGCCAGCGGTGGACTGCGCACAGGTGTAGACGTGGCCAAGGCTCTGGCGCTCGGGGCAGACGTCGCGACGATGGCGGCGGTACTGCTCCAGGCAGTGGATTCGCCGCAGGCTCTCTACGAGCGAATCGAGATCATTCGCCGCCAATTGACCATCACGATGTTTGCAGCCGGCGCGCCGACGATCGCGCGACTCAAGCAGACGCCTTTGGAAACAGTCTAGCCGGAGCCAGACAGACTACAAAAGTCTCACGAAGCGCCTGGTCTAGCAAATACCTGCACTAAACGCGCAGTCTACAAGCTGAAGTACATGCTGAGACTTTTGTAGTCTTTGCCATTTTTCGATCTACTGAGTCTGCAAGGCACAGTACGCGCTGAGACTTCTGTAGTCTTCATCATTGGGAGGTGTGATTATGGACCCCTTTACGCGTTATTTACCGGCGCTCGAAGCCACGATGCGCCAGGCCATCCCCGATACAGAACCCGCGGCGCTCTATGGGATGCTGCGCTATCACCTCGGCTGGGTTGACAAGGCGTTTCAACCCACGGTAGACAAGGCTGGGAAACGGCTGCGCCCCGTCTTCCTGCTCCTGGCCTGCGAGGCCCAGGGCGGGAATTGGCAACAGGCCCTTCCGGCGGCGGCAGCCATCGAACTGCTGCACAACTTCACGCTCATCCACGATGACATCGAAGACCGCGACCGCACCCGCCGTGGGCGTCCAACGCTGTGGGCGGTGTGGGGCGAACCACAGGCCATCAATGCCGGCGATGCGCTCTTCGCGCTCGCGTACCGCAGCCTGTTCGATCTGCAAAAGACGCATGTTCCGCCGGAGACGGTGCTGCGCGCCGTCAGCCGCTACACCGATGCGATCCTACACATCACCGAGGGGCAACATCTCGACCTCTCCTTCGAAACCGAGAGGCAGGTTGACGAGGCTACTTACCTGACGATGATCCGGGGAAAAACGGCAGCACTGCTCGGTCTGGCCTGTGAGCTGGGTGGGATACTCGCTGGCGCGGCAGAATCGCGTCTGGCGGCGCAGGGCGAATTTGGTGTGGAACTCGGCCTGGCTTTTCAGATGCAGGATGATTGGCTCGGACTGTGGGGCAGTTCCGCACAAACGGGCAAGCCGGTGGGGTCCGATCTGCGCAACCGCAAGAAGACGCTGCCCATCCTCCACGGGATGGCACACAGCGCAGAGTTTCAGGCACTTGTAGCCAGCGATGCCCCCCTCGACGACGCGCAAGTGACCGCAGGATTGATCCTGATGGAAGCAGCGGGCAGCCAGGAATACACCCGCACGCAGGCCCTCGAACACCATCGGGCCGCACTCGCGGCGCTGGCTCGTTCTGCAGGGACCGGCGAAGCACAAGCTGCGCTCTACGCGCTGACCGAACAACTTGCGGGCCGCGCTTCCTGAGAATCAGTCCATCACTTCGGACAGACCAAGTAACGTCAGATTCAACGGCTTCAGCGTCTTTACGGCCTCTGCGAGTGGGAAGGATTCCAACACATTGCCGCGCATGGCAGCCATCATGCCACTCTCACCGGCAATCAGATGATCGGCGGCATACGCTCCCAGCCGTGTCGCCAGGAGACGATCATACGCGGAAGGCCGCCCGCCGCGCTGCACGTGACCCAGCACGGTCACGCGAACATCGAAACCAAGCTCGTCTTTACGCGCGCTGAGATAATCGGCCACGGCCTGGGTTCCGGGTTTCCAACCTTCGGCGATCACCAGAATGCAGTGCGTTTTCCCCCGCGTGTAAGCATCAACCACAGTGTTGGCGATTTCCTCGAGAGGCGGACCTTCGTGCTCTGGCACCAGAATCATCTCGGCGCCCCCGGCAAGGCCGCTCGCCAGGGCCAGGTAACCGCAATCACGTCCCATCACTTCGATAAGGAAGGCGCGCTGGTGCGAGGCCGCCGTATCTTTGATGCGGTCGATGGCATCCAGGATCGTGTTCAATGTCGTGTCCACGCCAACGGCCATGTCCGTGCCGTTGATGTCGTTATCGATGGACGCGGGAACGCCGAACGTTGGAAAGCCCATCTCGTGCAAGGCCAGCGCCCCCGCCAGCGAGCCATTGCCCCCAATCACCACCAACCCTTCGATGCCCTCCTGGTTCATTTGGCGCAGCGCAGTGCGTCGCACCTGGATCTCTCTGAACTCCGGGCAGCGCGCCGTCCCCAGGAACGTCCCGCCGCGATTTAGAATGCCGCCAACGTCCCGGCTGGTGAGTTCATCGATTTCTCCATTGATCAGACCCTTGTAGCCCCAACGCACACCGTATACTTTCACGTCATGACGAAGCGCTTCACGTGTGACCGCGCGAATGCACGCATTGAGCGCCGGGCCATCGCCCCCACTTGTCAAAACAGCAATTCTATGCATAGATTAACCTCCTGGAATAGTTTTCAGCTATCAGCTATCAGCTATCAGCTATCAGCTATCAGCTTTCAGCCGTCAGCCATCAGTAATCTGCCATTCGCCATT